>JBMFPH010000001.1:0-54991 GCA_049969215.1 Anaerolineae bacterium
GTTACACATTGGAGGCGATCTACCGCGACGAGCATCTCTCCGCTTCCTTCCAGGTGGCGGAATACCGACGGCCGGAGTTCCAGGTCAGCGTGGCGACCGACCGGCCCGAATATGCCCAAGGTGAGCGCATCAACGTGACGGCTCAGGCGAGCTACTACTTCGGTGGCGCGGTGTCGGACGCCCAAGTCCGCTGGAGCGTGCTGTCCGCCGACCGCAGCTTCGCCTATCAGGGCAAGGGCTGGTGGGATTTCACCGATTACGACTGGAGCCGGCGCGGGGAATACTACGGTGGGTATGGCGAGCTGATCGCCGAGGGCGAGGGCAAGACCGACAAAGAGGGTCGCTTCACCTTCAGCCTGGAGGCGGATATCGCCCAGTACACCATGAGCCAGCTGTTCACGCTGGAGGTCACCGTCACCGACATCAACGACCAGCAGGTCAGCAACCGCACCGAGGCGGTCGTGCACAAGGGCACTTTCTACATCGGCCTGCGCCCGGCGGAATATGTCGGGCAGGTCAACAAAGAGAGCACTGTCAACATCATCACGGTGGACTGGGAGAGCAACCCTTCGCCCGAGCGCACGTTGACGGTCGTCGTCTCCGAACACAAATGGTACAGCGTGCGCAAGCTGGGCGAGGACGGCCGCTACTATTGGGAGAGCACGGTGGAGGATGTGCCCGTCTACACCACCACGGTGACCACCGATGCCCAGGGCCAGGCGACCCTGCGCTTCACGCCGGAGAAGGGGGGCATCTACCGCATCTATGCCAGCGGCCCGGATGAAAAGGGCAACCTGGTCAGCAGTGCCACCTATCTGTGGGTCAGCGGCGCCGAGTTCATCAACTGGCGTCAGGAAAACCACGACCGCATCGAACTCGTCGCCGACCAGAAGCAATATCGTGTCGGCGACACGGCTACCATCCTGATCCCGCACCCTTACCAGGGCGAGGTACAGGCGCTGATCACGCTGGAACGGGGGCACATCTACCGCCATTGGGTGCAGACGCTGAAGACCAACTCCGAGCAGATTCAAATCCCCATCACCGAAGACCTGATCCCGAACGTCTTCGTCTCGGTGGTGATCGTCAAGGGTGAGGACGCGACCAATCCGCTGCCCAGCTTCAAGATCGGCTATGCGCAGCTTTCCATCGACACGGCGGAGAAGGAACTCGTCATCACCATGAAGCCGGACAAGCCGGCCGATCAACCCTATCGGCCCGGCGAGACGGCGACGTATGCGATCACCGCCACCGACAGCCGCGGACAGCCGGTGGAAGCGGAGCTGGCGCTCAGCCTGGTGGATTTGTCGGTGCTGTCGTTGGCCGACCAGCCGCCGGACATCATCCGCACCTTCTGGCGCGAGCGCGGCCTGGGGGTGCACACCGCCAGCGGATTGACCCTCTCGGTGGATCGCATCAACCTGGCGGTCGCGCCAGAAGCGAAAGGCGGTGGCGGTGGAGAAGGCTTCGGGGTGGTGCGCCGCCGCTTCCCGGACACGGCGTACTGGAACCCAGTGGTGCGCACCGATGCCAACGGCCAGGCGACGGTGCAAGTGGTGCTGCCGGACAACCTGACCACCTGGCGGCTGAGCAGCTGGGGCGTCACCGCCGAGACGCTGGTCGGCCAGTCCACGGTGGATGTGGTCAGCAGCAAGGATTTGTTGGTGCGACCGGTGACGCCGCGTTTCCTGGTGGTCGACGATCGCGTCGAGCTCGGAGCGGTGATCAACAACAACACCGACCAGCCGCTCGACGCCGAAGTGGTCATCCAGGCCAACGGTCTCCAGGTGAGCGGCGACACCTTGCAAAAGGTCACCGTTCCGGCGCGCGACCGCGTGCGCGTCGCCTGGACGGCGGTGGCCGGTAACGTGCCCGCGGTGCGGCTGCTCTTCGGCGCCCGGGCAGCGGGGTTGACCGATGCGCTGGAGCTCTCGCTGCCGGTGTATCGCTACAGCACGCCGGAAGTGGTCGCCACCGCCGGCCAGCTGGAGCAGGATGGCAGCCGCCTGGAAGGCGTGGCGTTGCCCGCCCGGTATGATCCCACCCAGGGCGAACTGACGGTGCAGATCGACCCATCCCTGGCAGCCGGCATGGTCAAAGGGCTTAAGTTCCTCGAACACTTCCCGTATGAGTGCACCGAACAGACGGTGAGCCGTTTCCTGCCCAACGTGATGACCTACCGCGCCTATAAAGAGCTGGGCTTGGAACGGCCCGACCTGGAGACCGCCCTGCCCGGCCTGGTGGGCGTCGGATTGCAGCGCCTCTATAATCAGCAGCGTTACGACGGCGGTTGGGGCTGGTGGGTCGCCGACGAGTCCAATCCGTTCCTGACCGCCTATGTGCTCCTGGGCATGGTCGAGGCGGCGCGCGCCGGCTTTGTGGTGGACCAAGGGGTGATGGACCGCGCAGTCGACTTCCTGGAAGGCGCGCTGCAGCCGGTCCGCGGCGACACCACCTTCTGGCAGGCGAACCGTCAGGCGTTCGTCCTGTATGTGCTGGCCGAGGCAGGGCGCGACCACCTGGCCCGGGCGGTGGTCCTGTTCGAGCACCGCGACACGCTCGATGCCTTTGGCAAAGCGTTCCTGGCGCTGGCGCTGGCGTTGTTGCAGCCGGACGACGACACGCGCGTCCGCACGCTGCTCTCCGAGATCACCAGCGCAGCCATCCTCAGCGCGACCGGCGCCCACTGGGAGGAGGCAGAGGTCGACTACTACGCGATGAACACAGACACGCGCTCGACCGCCATCATCCTGGCGGCGCTGGCACGGTTGGATAGCACCAATCCCCTGGCAGCCCAGGCGGTGCGCTGGCTGATGAGTGCCCGCAAGGAGGGCTTCTGGGAGACCACCCAGGAAAATGCCTGGGCGATCATCGCGCTGACCGATTGGATGAAGGTCACCGGTGAGCTGCAGGGACGCTACGACTGGCGCGTGTGGATCAACGACCAACTGTTGGGCCAGGGCAGTGTGACCCCCGAGAAGCTGACCGAGACCCAACAGCTGCAGATCGAGGTCGCCCGACTGCTCGCCGAGGCGATCAACCGGGTGGTGGTGGAACGGAGCGCGCCCCAAGGCCAGGCAACCGGCACAGGGCGGCTATACTACAGCATGTACCTGCGCCTCTTCAAGCCGGTCGAGGATGTGAAAGCGCTCAACCGCGGCATCCTGGTCAGCCGGCAATACACGTTGGCCAGCTGCGACATCACCCAGGAGCGCTGCGCCACGATCGACCAGGCCAAGGTGGGGGATGTGATCCGTGTCCAGCTCACCCTCATCGCCCCCAACGACCTCCACTATGTGGTGGTGGAAGACCCCTTCCCCGCCGGCGCCGAGGGAGTGGATCAGAGCCTCAAGACCACCAGCGTGGTGGGCCAGGCGCCTGAGCTGCGGCGCACCGACCGTCGCAATCCGTGGGGCGGCGAATACGGCTGGTGGTGGTTCAGCCACAGCGAGATGCGCGATGAAAAAGCGGTGCTCTTCGCCACCTATCTGCCGCGCGGCAGCTACGAATACACCTATCTCATCCGCGCCAGCTTGCCGGGCGAGTTCCACGTCATCCCCACCCACGCCTATGAGATGTACTTCCCCGAGGTGTTCGGGCGCACAGATGGCATGATGTTCAGCATCATGCCATAGTAGACCAGTTTAGGCTGTGAGAGACTCCTCCCCCCACCCCTCTATTTGGGTTGTGAGGGAGGAGTCTCAGATGATCCAACATCTTTCCTGTTTCTTTGACTGAAGCTCATGATCTGGATATAATCTGCTTATAGTGATTGGAAGCTCACCAGCTTGGAAGGCGAAGAGCTATGGGCCATAAGGTGGGCTCCGCCCGAAAGTGGTTATATCCAGGCCTGGGGGTCAAACGCTGGCTTGCATTGTTGCTGATTGGGATAGCGTTCCTGGGTTTGGGGGTCGCGTGTCTACTGCATGACCTTTACATTTCTGGATGGATTTCGTGGTCGACATGGCAGATGCTCACCCTGGCATTCTTGCCTGGTTGGGCACGCTCATTCGGCATTGTTCTTATTGGTCTGAGTCTAGCGGCAGTTGCGATTTACCAATTTAACCACGCTTTGTTGGGCGCTTTTGTGCCCCCAGGTGGCGCCAGCGTGGTAGACGCACTCTATCGCTACCGCCTCAGGCAACGTGGTGCCAAAGTGGTGGTGATTGGGGGCGGCAATGGACTTAACACGCTCTTGCGTGGTTTGAAACACTATACCGATAATATCACTGCCATCGTCACCGTAGCAGATGATGGTGGCAGCTCTGGAAGGCTGCGCCGCGAACTGGGAGTACCCCCGCCAGGGGATTTTCGTAACTGCATCGCAGCATTGGCCGATGATGAGGCGCTGATCACCCAACTCTTCCAATATCGCTTCCCCGTTCGTGCTGGGGAAAGCAGTGTCGGTGCATTGGACGGTCATAGCTTTGGCAATCTGTTTATCACGGCTATGACGGGTGTTACAGGAAGCTTCGAGAGGGCACTTGTGGAGTCAGGACGGGTACTTGCTATTCGGGGACAAATTATCCCCTCGACCCTGGAGGATGTCACCCTATGTGCCGAGCTGATGGATGATGCATCCGGCAACCGGGTCGTTTCTGGTGAGAGCGCCATTCCGGAGGCTCGTCGCCCTATCGAACGGGTGTATCTGCAGCCGAATAGTGTACCTGCTTATCCCCCTGCGGTGCGTGCCATTCTGGAAGCGGATTTAGTTGTGGCAGGCCCAGGCAGCTTGTTTACCAGTGTACTGCCCAATTTGCTGGTAGAGGATATCGTGCGCGCGATTCGGGCGAGCACTGCACTCAAAGTGTACATCTGCAACGTAGCGACACAGGCTGGCGAAACAGAAGGGTTTGAAGTGGAAGATCATATAACGGCATTGGAGCGACATACCGAACCAGGGCTGTTCCCCTATGTGCTGGTGAACAACAATCTGGCGGACAATCCGCCGCCCAGCTGGAATTTTCAGCAGGTGGCGCTGCGTAAACCGTTAGGGGCGGGATATCGCGTGATCGCGGCGGATGTGGTGGATGAGCAACGCCCCTGGCGGCATCATCCTGAGAAGCTGGCCCGTGTGCTTATGAACTGGTACGAGAAACAATCTCGTGAGCTAAGCGGAAGCGAACAGTTCCACGAAGATTTTTCGGTGGATTGAGATAAACACTTACTATCGCACGAAGGAGATTTTCACTATGGCTACCAAAGTAGGAATCAACGGATTTGGTCGCATCGGTCGTCAGGTGCTCAAGGCGATCGGTGAATACTACCCCAATGATCTGGAGGTAGTTGCTGTCAATGACATCGGCGATCTGCCGACCATGGCCCACTTGTTCAAGTATGACTCAAATTATGGTCGCTTCAACGGCACGGTGGAGGTCGTCGAGGGTGGCTTGCTGATCAATGGCAAGCTGCTCAAGGTGCTCCAAGAGAAGGATCCGGCTAACCTGCCGTGGCGCAGCTTGGGCGTGGATATTGTGATTGAATCGACCGGTCTCTTCACCAAGCGTGAGGATGCACAAAAGCACATTGATGCCGGCGCGAAAAAAGTGATCATCAGCGCTCCTGCTAAGGGTGAGGATAAGACGATTGTGATGGGCGTCAACGATAAGGAATATGATCCGGCAGCGCACCATATCCTCTCCAATGCGTCCTGTACCACCAACTGCCTGGCGCCGGCGGCAAAGGTCGTGCACGAAAAATATGGGATCGTGAAGGCGATGATGACCACCGTGCACGCTTACACCAATGACCAGCGCATTTTGGATCTGCCCCACAAGGATTTGCGTCGTGCGCGTGCGGCCGCATTGAGCATTATCCCGACCACTACGGGTGCTGCCAAGGCGGTCGCGTTGGTCATTCCTGAACTGAAAGGCAAATTTGATGGCTACGCACTGCGCGTTCCCACCCCCACGGTGTCCGTGGTGGACTTCACCGCCCTGGTGGAGAAAGAGACCAACACGGAAGATTTGCGTCAGGCATTCCGTGACGCTGCGGCGGGTCCGCTCAAGGGCATCCTGGCAGCGATAGATGAACCTCTCGTTTCCATTGACTTCAAGGGCGACCCGCATTCGAGTCTAGTAGATTTGCCTTTCACTCAAGTGTTGGGTGGTCAGGGTAATATGGTGAAGGTGGTTGCCTGGTACGACAACGAGTGGGGGTATTCCTGCCGCACGGCTGATCTGGCCAAGCTCATTGCCAGCAAAATGTAGTCACCAGCCACCCTTGGATGTCTTTTGTCTTTGTATTGTTCTCCCTCTCCAGTCATTTTGGAGAGGGAGAACTCCGAGTACATAAAGTTCCGACATAGGGGATGCCGATGAACAAGAAAACCATTCGTGATATTGACGTGAAGGACAAACGTGTCCTGGTGCGTGTGGACTTCAACGTCCCACTGAAGAACGGGGTCGTTGCCGACGATCGTCGCATTGTGGCTGCCTTGCCCACTATTCAGTATCTGCTCGATCACGGGGCAAAGGTGGTCATCCTGATGAGTCACCTAGGGCGGCCCAAAGGTGGTCCCTCGCCTGAATTTAGCATGAAGCCGGTGTCGGCAAGGTTAAGCGAGTTGCTCGGGCGTCCAGTGATCCAGCTGGATGACTGCGTAGGGCCGGCCGTGGAGAAAGCCGTAGCTTCCGCCACGCCGGGATCGGTGCTTATGCTAGAAAACACCCGTTTCCACGCTGGCGAGGAGAAAAATGATTTGGATCTGGCGCAGGGCATGGCTCGGTTAGCGGATATTTACGTGAACGATGCCTTCGGATCTGCACACCGTGCGCACTCAAGCACTGAAGGTGTGGCGCGCTTTCTACCGGCAGTGGCTGGCTTCTTGATGGAAAAAGAGCTCAATTACCTGGGCAAGGCACTGGCCTCTCCGGAACGGCCCTTCGTGGCTATCATGGGAGGTGCCAAGATCTCCGATAAGATCGCCGTAATCCGTAACTTGCTGAGCAAGGTAGACACGCTGCTCATCGGTGGTGGTATGGCTAACACCTTTTTCAAAGCTCAGGGCTATGACGTGGGCGACTCATTGGTCGAGAATGAAGCGTTGGACATCGCCCGTGAGCTGCTCCGTGAGGGGGGTGACAAGCTCGTGCTGCCAGTGGATTGCGTCGTGGCAGATCGATTTGAAGCGGATGCCCAGTCCAAGGTGGTAGCGGTGAATGAGGTGCCGGCTGGTTGGCGCATCCTGGATATCGGACCGGCGACGGTAGCGCATTTCGGCAATCGCTTGCAAGGTGCCAAGACCGTCGTGTGGAACGGGCCCATGGGAGTGTTCGAATTTCCGCGGTTTGCTGAAGGTACCTTCGCTATCGCCAAGGTGCTGGCTGGTCTGCAAGGCGCCACAACCATTGTGGGCGGCGGCGACTCCGCCGCGGCGGTTGAGAAGAGTGGACTTGCCGATAAGTTCAGTCACATCTCCACTGGCGGTGGTGCCTCGTTGGAGTTTCTCGAAGGACGTGTGCTCCCTGGCGTAGCAGCGCTGCAGGACAAGTAGCGAGCAAACATAGTCCCGCCTGAGCACGCGAAATCACACACCCCGCATTTGTGCGTAGCGGGGTGTGTGATTTCCAGGTAGTGCGGACTAAAAAGAAACGATCACCTTGTGCTCCATTACCGTTTGAGGTATATAGAGGCTATCTCCATTAGGTACACTGCAATGAAAGGAGAGAACAAGGGAACAGGTCACCTGCGCGCCAAGGCACATGCCATCCATGAAAAGTTGGTCCAAACATATGGCATCCCTGTTTGGCGTCCCCGTTTGGACGCCATCTCTGAGGTGGTGAGCACGATCCTGAGCCAGAACACCAACGATGGAAATCGCGATCTGGCGTTCAGCCGATTGCGCGCTGCCTTACCTACTTGGGAGATGGTGCGCGACGCCCCCGTTGAAGAGATCGCAAACGCTATACACCCGGCCGGTCTGGCGCCGCAGAAGGCACCGCGTATCAAGCAGGCACTGCAATTCATCACTGCTCAGCGCGGCACACTCGATCTAAACTTTCTCAAAGATATGCCGGTGCGACAAGCTAAAGAGTGGTTGATGCAGATCAAAGGCATTGGTCCCAAGACAGCGGCGATTGTGCTTCTGTTTGCACTCGGTCGGCCCGCCTTTCCAGTCGATACTCATATCTATCGTGTTACCCGCCGGTTGGGGCTGGTGGATGCTCGTGCCTCAGTGCAAAAGGCGCACGAGATGCTGGAAGAACTGCTTGACCCAGAAATGTACTATCCGTTCCACTTGAATGTCATCCGTCACGGTCGCGAGGTGTGCCAAGCGCGCAAGCCACACTGTGCAATATGCGTGCTAAAGGATTTATGTGACTATTACCACAACCAAGAGCGATAGCATTGCCCTTAAGGTTGAATGCCATCTCGCACAGCACGTAAGTTCCAGGTCTTCAAATGGCCAAAACCCATCACTCTCGCCCAAGTGGAATGCTCACAATTCATCCTCATCGATTACTCAGGCAGATCAAGCAGCCATAAGTTATGGTCCAGCGCACTCACGAAGACGATGGAGCGTTCATCGGGTGCCACCACCCAGTCGTTGTTAGTGATCTTAAAAGGGGTTGTCTCCACGTTGGTCAATGCCCGTGCTGTCCCGTTTTGCGCGTCAAATTCCCACATCTCGTGGAAAGGAGCTGTAGGACGCAGAGGGATGACGAGCAACCGATGATCATCGCGCCAGCGGTATGAGCCGAACAGCGTGTTGGGCAGTTGTCGACGTTGAGCGCCGTCAGTGCGTACCAACCAGACGCCATTCTGGTCACGTTCCTGGCTGAGAAGGATCGAATACACTAACCAGGTACCCTTGGGCGAAATACTCCCTCCGCGCAGACGATCTGAGCGCGCTAGCTCAAGGCGATTGCCATCAGGTAGTGACAATGCCCATAACACCTGCTCACGTGCTGCCAAGTTTTCCCGTCCACTGACGATCAACACCTCATCACTCGCCCATCCCAATACGCTCCCGCGCGCCAACTTGGCGACTATATGAGCTTCACTGCCATCCAAATTGGCAACCCATATTTCCGCTGTGCGACGTTCAGCAGGGAGGTTCTCATTGCTGATCTGCCAAGCTATGCGTGCTCGACCAGGCGAAATGATCACCAGTTGTCCCCCAGCTGGCACTGACCAACGTTTGCGTGCCGGACCTGCTGGACATGCGAGTTCTTCTATAAAGGTTGTGTTCCCTTGGAGCACAATGCGGTAGGACAGGTCGGAAGTGTAGAAACCGATATACTCGCTGAACAGATACGGACCAGCTTCAGGTGAATCTACGCTTACAGCCCAGATCGCTGCCGGACGTGCTGGCGAGGGACGGTCAATGAACAATATATCACGCGCATCCGGTGACCAGAACGGTTGGGTACAGCATCCCCCTGTGGTAAGCATCCGCAGCGATGGAGGTGTAACGTTCTCTTGGCGCGATGGGTCCAAGGGGGGCGGTGTGCTCGCTATGGGACGGGATGGAAGGGCGCAGCTGGCGGTAGGATCGGACTGCAGTGGTGTGATCTGGCGCATGTCTGTCGGATAATCGGGCGGCCAAGGATTGGCGAAATCGTTGAGTAAGGGGCCACCGGCGCTGGCTTCTGGTTGGCCATCCAGGTATTGCCATTTGCGTGGTTCACTTAGATCATATTGAAACGCCTGGGTAAATGCACCCGCCAGGGCCAAGTTATCCCAATCTGCCTGGACAAGTGTCACTGGGTTGTATTTACGTACGTGAGCAAGATCGCGAATCTCAAAATGAAGATGGGGCCGGCCAAAACACGTCTCAGCTGGATCACCGCTCAACGCGACCACATTGCCCGCTTTGACAAATTGCCCGGGCTTCATAGAGGGCTTTTCCAACAAGTGACCGTAGAAAGTGGCGTAGCCCAGATTGGGATGGTCAATCATAAGATTATGGGGAGCTGAGCCAAAGCGCAACGCGTCCACGGCGAACACTACGCCATCCGCCATTGCTATCACCGGTGTGCCACAGGGTGCTGCTAAATCAACCCCGAAGTGAATGCCGCCACTACCTGCATAAGTTGTGTGGCGTTGTCGAAATGCTCCAACAGTATTGCCATAAGGTTGCGCAAGTAGCCACGTAGAGGGCCCTGCTTCTCCCGCAAAGGGGAGAATGAACGGTCGTTCCGAGGAAGGCGACTGCGCTTTGAGTGCTACTGTCTCGATGAGAGATGGGAGAAACAGCGAGCTCCCGATAGCCAGTAAGCTCGGAATAAGGAAGAGTTTGAGAAAACGAGGCAATTGCATAATGAATACCTTCCTCCAAGCTATATTATATGTCGTCTTTATCGTAATATCTCCATGCAGAGTTTATCCTTTACCGGGAAGAAGATCAATTCTGGTGCCTGAGAAGATCGTGGGGAAAAGATTGGACAGCCACTCTTATCAAGAAGATAAATCAATGAGCGGAGCAATTGGACGGTTTTTCAAGCCGTTTTGACATTTGCTGGCTTATGTGCTATATGAAGAGTGGAAGAGCTGATAGAGTTCTTGCTGCTTTTGATGAGCTGCCGGGTGTGATCTTCTGAAGGGTGGTACGCGCGATGCATGCTTGCGCGGTGTGGACACGTCTGATCGCACAAGAGCATAGCAGCACCTATTATTTCTATCAATTTCAAGTGTGGGTGCTGCTTCCACCCAAGTAGTGCCGGTCTCACTTTCACCGGGCGGGAGAATTTGAGGGCGTGGAGCAGCCAGATCCACGCCTTTTGTGTTTTCATTGAACGGTAGATGGATTTCATAGGTCAATAAGCCAAGCAGACAGAGGAAAGGATTGCAATGCTAGCTTGTCGAGGCGTGCGAGGTGCCACCACGTGCGAAGCAAACACCCGCGAAGCCATCTTAGTGGCCACACGCGAATTGTTGATCCAAATGATCGAACGTAATGGGATTGCTAAGACCGATATTGCCAGTGTCTTCTTTACCACCAGTCCCGACCTTACGGCCGAATTTCCGGCAGTGGCAGCGCGCGAGTTAGGATGGAACCATGTGGCAATGCTATGTGCCCATGAGATTGCCGTGCCTCACGGATTACGTCGTTGTATACGGGTGATGATACATTGGAACACGGAAAAACTCCCTGAAGAGATCCAGCATGTCTACTTGCATGAAGCTGTTAGTTTGCGCCCTGACTGGTCGGAAGTAAGCAGTGGAGGACACCGGTCGCAGAATGCGAATGAAGCTACGCCTGAATTGGTGAAAAAGTGACGAAGGGGTGAACCGATGATCATTGTGATGCGCATGGGCGCTACCCAGCAGGAGATTGAGAGTGTAATTGCTCGTGTACATGAGTTGGGCTTCCGCACCCATCTATCGCAAGGTGAGGAACGCACCATCATTGGAGTCATTGGCGATGAGCGTCCCGTCGACAAAGATAGTCTGGCGCGCATGCAAGGTGTGGAGCGGATCGTGCCTATCCTGCGTCCATTTAAGCTGGCCAGCCGCGATTTCCAGCCGCACGATTCCATCATTGAGATTGCTGGCCATCCCGTAGGAGGAAAACGCCTTACAATTATGGCTGGCCCTTGTGCTGTTGAAAGCCGCGAGCAAATCTTGGAAACGGCGCAGCTGGTCAAAGAAGCTGGGGCTCATATGCTACGTGGCGGCGCCTTCAAGCCAAGGACTTCTCCTTACAGCTTTCAAGGACTAGGTGAGGAAGCGCTCGTTTATCTGGCCGAAGCACGCGAGCTCACCGGCCTGCCCGTTGTGACCGAGGTGATGTCGCCCGAGCAAGTGCCACTGGTAGCCAAGTATGCCGACATTTTACAGATTGGCACGCGTAACATGCAGAATTATGCCTTATTGCATGCGGTTGGTGAAGCTGGTTTCCCCGTGCTACTCAAAAGGGGCATGATGTCCACCATTGAAGAGTTGTTGATGAGTGCTGAGTACATATTGTCGCACGGTAATCGCAAAGTGATCCTGTGTGAGCGGGGTATCCGCACATTCGAAACCTACACGCGCAACACACTGGACATCAATGCTGTGCCAGTGCTCAAAGAGCTAACTCATCTGCCTGTAGTCGTGGACCCCAGCCATGCCACGGGCAAGTGGAATTTGGTCAGCGCCGTCTCGCGAGCCTCGATTGCAGCTGGTGCGGATGGATTGATCATCGAAGTGCACCCACATCCCGAAAAAGCTCTCTCCGATGGGGGGCAATCCTTGCGTGCTGCACGTTTCGCCGAGCTGATGAAACAGTTGGAGCGTGTCGCCGAGGCGGTTGGGCGTACAATGTGAGAGTCGGTCGTGTCTTTCGACCCTGACACTATCCCACCTTGATTATGAGACGGCTATGGATAGCATGACAACATAGAACAATGTTTCTTATCAGGAGATTGCGATGAATCGTGCTGAGTATGTGGAAAGCCGTTTATATCGCCTGCGCCATTCAGCTGCGCACGTTATGGCCCAAGCGGTGCTAGAGATGTTTCCGGAGGGCAAGCTGGCCATCGGTCCAGCCATTGAGGATGGCTTCTACTATGATTTCGATCTTCCTCGCTCACTGAATCCGGATGACTTGGTCGCTATCGAGAAGCGCATGCGCGAAATCATCGCGGCGGATTACAAGTTCGTGCGCCGCGAGATCACGGCTGATGAGGCCCGCCAAGTTTTCGCCGATCAGCCCTACAAGCTAGAGCTGATAGAGGGTTTGGTGTCCGGTGATTTGGATGAGGACGGTGAAGCATCCGGCTCTGGCGAATCCAGCGTGGTACTGACCACTTACCGCCACGATGGTTTTGAAGACCTCTGTCGTGGCCCACACCTGGAAAGCACAGGGCAGATCAATCCGGACGGCATTAAACTGCTAAGGGTGGCCGGCGCCTACTGGCGTGGCGACGAGCGCAATCCCATGTTACAGCGTATCTATGGTACTGCCTGGGAGACAGCTGAGGAGTTAGAATCGTATCTCAGGCGCCTGTCCGAGGCGGAAAAGCGAGATCATCGTCGCTTAGGCACTCAGCTCGATCTATTCAGCATTCATCCCGATCAGCTAGGAGGTGGCCTGATCCTGTGGCATCCCAGGGGAGCTTTGATCCGCCATTTGGTCGAGGACTTTTGCAAACGCGAACACCTTGCACACGGCTACGATCTGGTCTATTCACCCCATATCGGTCGCAGCGCCCTTTGGGAGACGAGCGGACATCTGAGCTACTACCGCGAGAACATGTATGCACCTATGGAGATTGAAGGGCAGCAATACTATTTGAAACCGATGAACTGCCCATTTCATATCTTGATTTATAAGAGCGCACTACGCAGCTATCGTGATTTGCCTTTGCGTTTCGCCGAGTGGGGCACCGTGTATCGCTATGAGCGCAGCGGCGTGTTACATGGCCTATTGCGGGTCCGTGGATTCACTCAGGATGACGCACACCACTTTTGCCGTCCCGATCAAATGCCCTCGGAGATCGACTTTGTACTCAACTTTTCACTCTATTTGCTTCGCTCTTTCGGCTTCAACGAATTCAGTGCCTATCTGAGCACCCGCCCCAGTGAAAGCAAAGCTGTAGGTGATGTTGAACAGTGGCGCGCCGCTGAAAAAGCATTGGAAGACGCTCTCAAGCGCACCGGCATCCCTTACGAAATAGACGAAGGAGGCGGCGCTTTCTACGGTCCTAAGATCGACCTTAAGGTGAGGGACGCAATCAATCGCGAGTGGCAGCTGACCACCATCCAGTTCGATTTTAACCTGCCGGAGCGTTTTGACCTAACTTATATGGGTGAGGATGGACAACCTCATCGTCCCTACATGGTGCACCGAGCACTGTTGGGCAGCATGGAGCGCTTCTTCGGTATTCTGATTGAACATTATGGAGGGGCATTCCCTGTCTGGCTTGCGCCCATCCAGGCAGTGCTCATCCCGATCGCCGACCGACATCTTGCATATGCTCGCCAGGTAGCAGCTCAAATGAAAGCGGCTGGCCTGCGTGCCGAGGTCGATGAGGGTAGCGACCGCATGGCCAATAAAATTCGCAAAGCCCAAGAACAGAAGATCCCCTATATGTTGGTGGTGGGCGACCGCGAAGTGGAAGCCGGCACGGTCGCCGTGCGGTTGCGCAGCGGACAGGATCTGGGTCCTAAGCCAGTTGGCGAGCTGCTTGCGATGATCCAGGAAGCAGTTGCCGCCAAATCGAGCGTATAGCTGGGCTCCTGGCTCTATCGTCAGGTATCCGGTTCATAACAAAGGCAGCGGAATCCAACGCCTTTCGCGCGAAGAACGATAGGCAGCTTCCATAATTTCTTGCACGCGTACACCGTCTTCAAAATCGGGCGGACCTGGCTGGCCCTTCACCAAGCTGGTGATAAAGTCGAACTGACTGGCAATATGGTAGCGCAACCAGCCGATCGCAAACTTGGGGCCAGGCAATACAGCTGGTGCCGGATAGCGTTGCACACTTTCGATCGCCTTGAATCCACGATTGCCTCCCAGGGGTGCTTCCGGATCACGTGCGTCGAATACATATAGCCAGTTGGGATCCATTAGGTTGAAACGCAACGCCCCCAGCTGGCCATAAATCTCAACCTGCATCTCATCATTCGTGCCTGTTGCCAGCCGGCTGGCTTCGACTGTACCAATGGCGCCGTTCGCGGCACGCAACGTCAATACAGCCAAATCGTCCACCGTCACAGGGACGCGTCGATCAGGCTGTCCAGGGAGCGGACGCTCTTTAATAAATGTTTCCATGGCGGCAAAAACTTCTACGAAATCGCCTAACAGAAAGCATAGTAAGTCAAGCACATGGGAACCCAGATCGACCAGCGCACCGCCGCCTGCCGCAGCGTCCAGGCGCCAAGACATCGGACGGTTGGGATCGACATATCCTGAGTGGCGATAGCACGCACGGAAGCCAAAAACCTGCCCCAGGAATCCATCTTCGACCAGCTGCTTGGCGCGCATCAGGGCAGGCACAAATCGCAGGTGAAAGGTCATACGGTGCTGCTTGCCAGAGCGCTGCGCTTCGGCCAACATTTCGCGTGCCTGGATCAGGTTCGCCGCGAGCGGTTTATCGCAGTACACGTGCTTGCCCGCCCGCAGTGCTGTCATCACCACTTCATAATGCAGGTGATTGGGTACACAACAATCGATGACGTCAATATCCTCACGCGTGATCACCTCACGCCAGTCGGTGCTGCCAAACGCATACCCGGCCTGATCGATGGCCTTCTGCACCGACTCACGGCTGGCTGCGCTCACACCCACCAACCTGACCCGCGCCGGCATCGGGTCGTATATTAGCGGCAACGACTGATAGGCCAGTGTATGCACTTTGCCGATGAAACCATATCCGATCAGCCCAATTCGGATCTCCGGAAGCGCACCCATTCGCCATCACCTCACCAACTGAAAGTTCTATCCGATCGTTTACCCTGGTTGCAACCCATTTTCGGCTTACAAAGTCTTCAAGAGACCCGTGCGTTCGTTGAACTGCTTGATCAGCTCGTCAATCTGTTCCACCTGATTTTGGATATCCGTCCAATAATTCGGGTCGTACCACTGCGCTTCGAGCTCCTCGGCGCTCTTGCCCTGCTGCTCCACCCATGTGTAATACTTCAGGTTGTGAATGCGTTTGCGGTCGTAGTAACTCAATTCTTCCACATACTCGATCCCTTGACCCCGCAAATAGCGATGATACGCGATGATGGCACCCTCACGGGTGAATGCACCGCGCTCTGCAGTCAACTCGCGCAGCCGGCTGGCATACATCTCCATCGAGTCGGTCAACACCGTCAGCACGACATCGTGGTTGCCCAGCTCATAATAACGCGCAAACTTGATGGACGACAACAGGTTGGCAACCCCAGAAATGCCCAGCAAGGGCAAGCTCGCGATCATCTGTTCCGGGACGCCCTGAGAAGCGAGATAAGCTTGCCCGGCCGGCTCGTTGAATAGGCGAATGAGTTGCATCGTGGCTTCGTCGTCGATTGCCATCACCATATCCGTATTCCTGATATTATGGATCCAAGGGACATGCTTATCACCGATACCCTCAATACGATGAGCGCCGAACCCGTTGTACATTAATGTGGGACACTGCAATGCCTCGCTGGCAGCGATTTTGCTGGTCGGGAAAACTTGCTTTAGGTAGTCGCCACACCCGATTGTGCCCGCTGAACCGGTGGTCAGAACCACGCCCCGGTAGGCGTCGCCGGGGCGCAGCGTTTGCTGCAACACTTCCTCCATTGCATGACCGGTGACGTAATAATGCCACAAGTAATTGCCCATTTCATCGAACTGGTTAAAGATCACAATATCCTCACCAGACCGGCGCAGCTCCCAACACTTGTCGAAAATCTCCTTGACGTTACTCTCTGTCCCTGGGGTCTTGATCACCTCTCCAGCTACAGAGGCGAGCCACGCGAAGCGCTCCTGACTCATCCCTTCCGGCAGGATGGCGATGGAATCGCAGCCCAGCAATGCGGAGTCGTATGCACCCCCTCGACAGTAATTCCCGGTTGATGGCCACGCAGCTTTTTGGGTGGTCGGATCAAATTGGCCGGTGACCAGACGCGGCACCAAACACCCAAAAGCTGCGCCTACCTTATGGGCACCCGTCGGGAACCATTTACCCACCAAGGCAATGATGCGCGCCTCAACTCCGGTCAAAGAGGGGGGAAATTCGAGATAGTTTACACTACCAAATCCCCCTCCGCTGGCCACAGGTTCGTTCTTCCACGTAATACGGAATAGATTGAACGGGTTGATATCCCAGAGGCCGATGCTCGCGAGCCTGCGTTTGATCGCTTCAGGGACAGTTGTCGGATCGCGCTGTTGGGCAAACGTGGGAATAATAATGCCACGCTCCCGTGCGCGTTGCACCGCCCGAGCAAGGCGATCTTCGTGAATGCTCATATCAATCATAAAAGGGTTCTCCGCGAAATGGATCTAGGCGTTACTGAGATGTTTGTTTCGTTGATGATGTTAGTGTTCCATCAAAACCGATTGTCTCGCGCAATATATACAATGGGCGTCCTTTCACCTCGTCATAGATGCGCCCCAAGTATTCTCCTATGATGCCCAATGTGATGAGCTGCACACCCCCGATAAATAACACGCACACAAGGGTGGTCGCTTGCCCATAGAAAGGGGCAGCTCCCATAAAGAGACGTGCGAAGATGACCAGCACGGCGGCGACCGCGCTCAGTCCCGCGATGATGAAGCCAAGATAAGTGGCCAGTTGCAGGGGGAGGTAACTGAATCCGGTAATAGCGTCCAAGGCGAACTTGAACATCTTGCGGAAAGGGTAATGTGTCTGTCCAGCGAAACGTTCCTCGCGCACGTAGTGGACACCAGTCTGGCGAAATCCCACCCAGCTGGTCATACCCCGGATGAAGCGATGGCGTTCGCGCATCTGCTTGAGAGCTTCCACCACTTTGCGATCCATCAGGCGGAAGTCACCCGTGTCCAGCGGGATCTTGACATCAGTGATGCGATAGATCAGGCGATAGAACAGAGACGCAGTGAACTTCTTGAACCAACTTTCTCCTTTGCGATGGATGCGCACGGCATAAACAACTTCGTAACCTTCTTTCCATTTCTGAACCATGTCCAGGATAACTTGTGGAGGATCTTGCAGGTCCGCATCGATGATCACCACAGCATCACCCCTGGCGAAGTCCAGGCCAGCCGTGACAGCGATTTGGTGGCCGAAGTTGCGTGCAAAGTCCACAATCTTGACCCGCGGATCGCGTTGATGGAGCTCACGCATGATTTCAGGGGTACGGTCGTGGCTGCCGTCGTTTACCAGCACCAACTCCCAAGGTTCGCCAATACTGTCCATTACAGCGCTGATGCGCTTGTGCAGCTCATATAGTACCCCTTCCTCATTGTAGCACGGGGCGATAATCGAATAGCGCGGCCGTTCTGTCACAGGCATCTCTCCTAATAAAGCTTGCGATTTACGATTCGCACCCCATGGCCTCATCGCGCGAGGTAAGAAGATGCTCCCTCAAGGCTTTGTCGCACTGCCCTTCTAACGTCCTCGAATGTCTTCTCGATTACGTGCGCATGTATGCCGACCTGTTCAACAGATTTCATGGCATTTTGCACATCCTTGAGCCCGTTTCCAGTAACCAACACAACAATGCGTTCGTCAGCACGTACTTGTCCACTGTTCAACGCCTTCAGCAATCCGGCATAGGCAGCAGCACCCGCTGGCTCAGCAAAGACTCCGCTACCACGTGCCAAAGCCGGTATCGCTTCCAAGATTTCTTCGTCACTCACACGGATGAAAACGCCATTCGTGTCACACACCGCCGCCATAGCTTTCAGGCGGTCGCGTGGCAGACCGGCGCTGATACTATCGGCGACAGTATGCGCTTCAATGGGTGGTTTGGTCAGCACATTCTCACGGTTGACCCAGGCATCATAGAGGTAAGCAGAACCTGCAGCTTGCACGCCCATCAAGCGTGGTATATGCTCGATCCAACCCAAGGCGTACAAATCCCTCAAACCCTTGTGCAGCCCGCCAATGATACAGCCGTCACCGACACTGACGAAGATAGCATCTGGCGGTTGCCACCCCATTTGCTCACATATTTCCAGGGCGACAGTTTTCTTGCCTTCGGTCATATGGGGATTATAGGCTGTATTGCGATTGTACCATCCGTACTCTTGTGCAGCAAGGAGACACAGCTCAAAAGCGTCGTCGTAATTGCCCCGCACTAACATAACCTGGGAGCCAAATACAAGCAGCTGCGCGATTTTGGCTGGTGGAGCGCTCTGGGGTACGAAGATTACATTGCGCTGACGTACGCTGGCGCATAAGCCAGCAAGGGCAGCACCAGCATTACCCGTACTGGCCGTTGTTATCACCTCTGATCCTTTCTCTCGAGCTTTCACAATTGCGATAGCACTGGCACGATCCTTGAGCGAACCGGTAGGCTGTCGGCCATCATCCTTGATCCACAAATGTTTGAGCCCCAGCTCAGCCGCGAGACGATTGGCGCGCATCAATGGTGTCCACCCTACAATCAAAGGCGGTACCAGCGCATCGGCGCGAACTGGCAGCAACGGCTTATAACGCCACATAGAATAATCCGTGTTATGAAGCAGATCTCCTTGGCTGAGTCGGCGGGCGATCAACTCATAGTCGTATTGGATATCTAAAATGCCTTCATTCCCATGGTATGGACAGACATACTCCACTTCGCCGGGTTGGTACTCTTTTCCGCAAATGAGACATCTCAAATTCGTAATGTGCTCAATGCCCGAGTTTTGTGACGGCATTATCTTTCCCCCTGAGTGTCTGGAACAAGCTACACCAACAATACCTGAAGAGTCTTATGAGTTTGCCTTAAACAGGATTAGGCAGAAGCGTCTGCTGTTGACTGACACTGCTTATGATACTCCTCAATCATAGCGCGCAACTGGGCGATGTGCTCACGTTCATGTTCCAGCATACGCCGGATCACCTTGCGCATTGTCCACTCCTCGCCCTGATGATGAACGACTCTTCCCCGCTCCGTTTCCGGCACAGCGCGCAATCGTTCTAACGCGATCCCGCGTGTCGCTGCCAAACGATGCAGTGGTGCCTCTGGCCACTGCTTCAGGCGATCGGTATACCATAAATCAGATTCGGCCAGGTGACAAACAATCTGAGCGACCGACCAGGCGTCCTCAGACGGTCGCCAATCCCACATTTCCTGAGGCATGCAACGCAACAGATCCATTAGCTCCTGACGTGAGATTGCCATCCAACGGAAAAGTGTCTCCAATTCATTGGGCTGCATTGGATCGTAGTCGGTCACGAAAGTAGTGTCTTCGGTTTCTTGGAAATCTAATAGGATCGGTTCATCGGCCTTAGGAACGGGCTCTCCGACATCGCGCAACAGAGAGAGGTACTGCTGAACTGCAACACGGATGTTCTCTTTGGCTTCCTCAACAGTCTTGCCACGCGCAGAGGCACCGGGCAGGGCCGGCACATGCGCCGCTGGACCTTTCACCGTGACCGGGTCGCCACGTGTTTCGATATACACCAGATACCTGGCCATGTGCTCCTCCAAATCATCGAAGAAGATTTCGTGGAGTGTGCCCATCGTTGTCTCGAGGCGGATCGATGTAGGGAAGACAAAGCTAATCTGGCGTGATATGCGTGCCGGTCTCACCATTCAGGGCACGTTCGATGTTCTCCGGGTTGGTGATGATGGCGTACCGGCCGCCTCGCTCCAGGTAGTCGATGATCGCCTCTATTTTGGGCGCCATGCTTCCCTTCTTGAAGTGAACACCCTCGGCGAGATATCGCTTTGCCTCGCTCAGGGTCATGTGATTCAGCCAGTGTTGTTGCGGTGTGCCAAAGTGGAGAGCCACTTTTTCAACCGCGGTGCTGATAAGCAACAAATCGGCATTGAGCGACGAGGCGAGCAATCCGGAGGCGTAATCTTTATCGATGACGGCTGCCACTCCCTTGAGATGGCCATGTTCGTCTGCCACCACGGGAATGCCACCACCTCCCACGGTGATGACCACTGCCCCGGCGTCCAGTAACAGCTTGACCGCGTCCAGCTCCACTACACGTTTGGGCAAGGGGGAAGCGACAACACGTCGCCAGCCACGGCCAGCGTCTTCAATCACATTCCAGCCATCCTTCTCTTGACGTTCTCTCGCCAGTTCTTCGCTCATAAATGAGCCGATGGGTTTAGAGGGATTCTGCCAAGCCGGATCGTCACGATCCACCTCTACCTGAGTCACCACCGTCACCACCGGCTTAGCGATGCGCATATCCAGGAGGTGATTGCGTAGAGTCTGCTGGAGTGCATATCCAATGGCACCTTGCGTGTCAGCGCCACATACATCGAGGGGAACTTCGTGCAATTCGTGACGTGCCAGTTCGGAACGTCGTAGAATGAAGCCTACTTGGGGACCATTTCCGTGGGTAAGCGCAATATCCCACCCCATTCTGATCATCTGTGCAATATGGTAGGTGGTTTCATTAGCGGCTGCATATTGGTCTTCCACCGTCTGATGTGCCGAATCCTTGATGAGCGAATTGCCGCCAATCGCTACAACCGCAACTCTGCGCCTTGCGCTGTTCATAGTTTTTCTCTCCTGCACGCTATGAGCGTGCGCCTGGCCGGCGTCTCACATCGCCCAGGCACCTCTTTCCAGGAATATTCTCCGAACGGATCACAGGTTGCCCATTGTCAAAGCCATCACCGCTTTTTGGACGTGCAGGCGATTCTCAGCCACTATGTAAATCACAGAGTTGGGACCACTCGCTACCTCGTCGGTCACCTCGTTACCTCGGTCCACCGGCATAGGATGCGTGAAAATGGCATTGTCGGTACGTGCCATCTTCGCGGCGTCTAAAGTCCATCCCTGGTGGGAGAGTGCCTTGGCAATCTCTTCTTGCTTTTTGAATTGGCCATCCTGGTACGCGTTGGGGCTCATCCAGTTGCGCGCGTAGACAATATGCGCGCCGTCCATGCAACGTACCGGGTCGTTTGTGATCTCAAGCGAGGTGCCCCATTCTTGGCAATTTTGTCTAGTCCAGCTGATCACTTCAGGGTCGAGGTCATAACCCTCCGGACGCGCGATGGTGACATGCATCCCAAAGCGGCTGGCAATCAGAATCGCTTCCTGGACGCTGCACCAGCTGCGCGCAAGAGCACCTTGTGCCCAAGTGAGCACAAATTTCTTGCCTTGCAGACGACCATAATCTGGTCGCCCCGGTCCTCCGCCGAACCATTCTGCCCATCCCATGACATCCGCCAAGCCTTGGAAGGGATGAAAGCGGTCATCGGCCATATTGACGACAGGCACATCTGCCCAATGGGCATACTCCCGCAGCAGCGCGGTGCCGGCACCGTAATAGGGTACCTTGTCCTCCAGAATGCGAATGCCGATACCACAGGCATAGCGCGACATCACCTTGGCAGCGTCTTCAACTGTCTCACCAGCCGTAGTGGCCGTCTTGAGCCGCATGCTCTCCGGCACCAAGAATTGGGCATGACCACCCAGCTCGGTAGCAGCACACTCGAACGATTGTCGTGTACGTACGGAAGGGTTGTAGAAAAACATGAAAAATGTCTTATGCGCCAGAACCTTTGTCCAGCGCTCAGAGAAACGATCCCGCTTCATACGAGCGGCCAGTTCGAGTACCTCGTCGAGTTCCTGCTTGCTCCACTCCTGGGTTGTGATGAGATCGCGTCCGTAGAGGTCCATAGATCAGAGTCGCCCTCCCATTGTCAAGGTCATCACCGCCTTTTGCACGTGTAGGCGATTTTCAGCCTCCTCATACACGGCGGAACGCCACCCCCGTTGTACATCGGTGTTGTCGATCACGTCATTGTCGACTTCCCAACCGCGGTCGGCCGGCAGACAATGGAGATAAATCGCCTCATGATCGGCGGTTTCCATCAGACGGCGTGTCATCTTCCAGGTCTTATAGCTTTCGTTGATCGCTTTAGCTTTCTGCTCGTCTCCCTCGCCCACTGGGGGTTTGAAGAAACACTTCGGTGCCCATGCCTTTGGATACACTACGTGGGCATCCTTGAAGGCGCTTTCAAAATCATGTGTGATTGTGAAGGAGGCATTGTTCATCTTAGCATTGGCCTGGCATGCCGCGATCACCTCAGGGTCGAGCTCGAACTCGGGCGGATGGCACAGCACCGTGTCACAACCCATCATCGAAGCGGCAATGATAGCGCTTTGTGGCACGGCGCG
This sequence comes from Anaerolineae bacterium, assembly GCA_049969215.1. Classification (GTDB taxonomy): domain Bacteria; phylum Chloroflexota; class Anaerolineae; order 4572-78; family NAK82; genus NAK82. Next base: position 22,679 of record JBMFPH010000001.1, read on the forward strand.
AGGCTTATGAATGCTGGGCGAGTAAGCCCAACTCATCACAAATTTGATACCCTTGAAGGTGCCAAAACGCTCCCAGGTGGTCAGAATATCGGCCAATGCTTGGAAGGGGTGATACTTATCATCTTCCATGTTTAATACCGGGATATCGGCCCAGCGGGCGAACTCACGGATCAGCATATTTGCACCGCCATAAACCCAGTCCACGGGGTCCCCATAACAGCGAATGGCGATGCCATCGCCCATACGACTCAGCACACGCGCGACATCGGAGACACGTTCGGTAGAGTAAGCCACCTCCTTACCCTCCAACGCTGGTGTGTAAATCTTCTCTGGGTCGAGATAGTGTGCGTGACCGCCCAGCTGGGTCATACCAGCCTCGAAGCTGTTGCGTGTCCGCAAGCTTTGGTTATAGAAAATCATGAACAGGGTTTTGGCACGCAGCAGGTGATCATGCAGCTCCCCCATAGCATAGCGTCTCTTGAGATCGCGCGCGCAATCGAGAATTGTTTCGATTTCTTCCTTGCTCCATTCGAGCAGTGTGATGAAATCTTTGCCTTTGAAGCTATCAGTCCTCATAGGTTAGTTCTCCTTTGTCCTATAGAGAAAAAGCTACGCTTCAGGCGTAGCTTGGCGCTTTGAGGAAGGATTATGCCCCGGAGTGGACTCGAACCACCACGCCCGTTCGGGCACAGGCCCTCAACCTGCCGCGTATGCCAATTCCGCCACCGGGGCATCCTCTCACTTTAAATTATAGCGCCAAATGCTCCTGCTTGTCAAAGTTGCGAAGTGCATTTCAATTTTGGGGCGAGTTGGAAATGGCGTGCCGGGCAGCATCGAAGCGATGCACTATAGCAGAGGACTGGCGACTAAGGCTGCGCCGGGCAAGCTTCCAGCCGGGCGTCCATGCAGATGGACGCTGTCCGTCCGGTGACGCGGACGGACAGCCGCAGGCCTTGCAGGGGCGATTTCAATCGGTTTCCACTGTGCTATTGCCGGTGGCTAGCTTCCCCCTCGCATCCCCGCCTTCAGTCGCTCGCGCATCTTTCAGCCCTATTTCCTCTCTGGAAATGCCTTCATTTGCTATTGACAGCGGCCCAATTAGTGGTATAATGTCATATGTATGATGTATGACCGGCAATCCGAGATGATTTGCACTTCCGCCTGATTTTGATGAGAACTGTTACCCCTTTGTTTGACTTGCCTGGAGCAACCCTTCTATGAAGGCGTTAGTACTAAAGGCATACAACTGTCTGGAATATGGAGAAGTTCCAGATCCGCAAGTTGCGCCAGATGAAGTCCTATTGCGCGTCAAAGCATGCGGTATCTGTGGGAGTGATGTACATGGAATCGACGGAAGCACAGGTCGCCGCGTCCCCCCAATTATTATGGGCCACGAGGCAGCCGGCATTATTGCTCAAGTCGGAGCCGCAGTACCCGAATGGAAGGTTGGTGACCGGGTCACCTTCGATATAACCCTCCACTGTGGGACATGCTACTTCTGTCGGCGCGGTATGTTCAATTTGTGTAAACAGAGGCGCATTGTAGGGGTGTCCACACCGGGGTTCCGTGTGCATGTTCCCCATCGTGTGTTGTATCGGTTGCCAGATAATCTTTCCTTTGAGCACGCTGCCATGATGGAGCCCCTCTCCGTGGCAGCGCACGCCATTCAGCTCACCTCGATTACGCTGTACGACACAGCTGTCGTTATCGGCACAGGTGTGATTGGTTTGCTGCTTGTGCAGCTGCTGCGGCTGGCAGGATGTGGACAGATTGTCGCTGTGGATGTTGAGCGCGACCGATTGCAACGCGCTCTGGCATTAGGAGCGGACGTGGCCCTGTTGTCTGACCCGGACAATCTACCAGCTGAGGTGCGTCAGCGTACCGAGGGACGTGGTGCTGATGTTGTTTTTGAGGTGGTAGGTCTTACGCAAACCGTTCAGATGGCAGTCGAAAGCGTGCGTGAGGGGGGTACGGTAACGTTGATTGGCAACTTGTCACCGGCGGTAGAGCTGCCATTGCAGAAGGTGGTGACTCGTCAGCTGAAGCTGATTGGCAGCACTAATGCTGCCGGCGAGTCCGAAGCTTGCCTGAGAATGCTGGCCTCCAAAGCAGTGCAGGTAGACCCGCTTATCAGCGCTATAGCTCCCCTCTCGGAAGGAGTAGCTTGGTTCCGGCGACTGTATGCACGTGAACTTGGCTTGATAAAGGTTATTCTGGTGCCGGAGGATTGAGACATTGGGATCAAGGTGCCTCACCCTTGTTTTCGAGGACACGACTCAAAGCCTGCCCTTCTTAAAGCGGGAAGAATAAACCTGGAGTGGGAGGAATGCACTGATGGAGATAAGCAGGGAAACGATGTTGGAGATGTATCGCCGTATGGTGCGCATTCGGGAGTTCGAGCTCGCGGCGATTGACCTGTTTAAGCGCGGTATGGTGAAAGGTGCCATCCACGCCTATATAGGACAGGAGGCATCAGCAGTGGGTGTGTGCATGGCATTGCGCAAGGACGACCTGATTGCCGGTACACACCGTAGCCATGGTCATAACATTGCTAAGGGCGCTGACACCAAGAAAATGATGGCCGAAATCTTGGGCAAGGAGACCGGCTACTGCAAAGGGCGTGGTGGTTCGATGCATATTGCTGCTTTTGAGACAGGGAGCTTGGGAGCACTGGCAGTAGTGGGTGCCGGAATCCCCATTGCGGTAGGAGCTGCACTGGCATTTAAGCTGCGTGGTGAGGATCGTGTTGCAGTGCCATTTACTGGCGATGCAGGATGCAACACAGGCAATTGGCATGAAGGGTTAAACATGGCCTCGATCTGGGATCTGCCGGTGGTCTTCGTTCTCGAAAACAATCAGTATGGCGTGTCCACCAGAATCTCCTACAGCTGCAAGATCTCAGATCTTTCCTTGCGTGCCCAGTCGTATGGCATACCCGGTGTGCGCGTTGACGGCTTCGACGTACTCGCCGTGTATCAAGCTGCTAAGGAGGCGGTGGAGCGCGCGCGCCGTGGTGAAGGGCCTACTTTGCTGGTGACCGAGTCATATCGCTTCGAGGGACACTACGCCGGCGAGCCAGAGGTCTATCGTGACCGGGCAGAGGTACAGGAGTGGCGCAAGAAAGATCCCATCCCGCGTTTCCGCAATTACCTGCTTGAGCAAGGAATGGCGAGTGACGGTGAGCTGGCCGCGATCGAGGCCGAGGTGAAACAAGAGATCGCTGATGCGGTGAGGTTCGCTCAAGAGAGCCCACAACCCGATCCGGCTACGGCGATGGACTATATTTACGCTTGATGGAGCAGGAGACGAACCAATGGCCACAGTCGAAAAGGACGCTGTATCATTGGGTGTGACCAAGCCCACCATGTCCCCCGATCTCATTGTACAGGTTCCACCGGGTGTGCCTGCCAAGGAGATGTCCTATCAGGAAGCAATCCGCGAGGCGTTGCGTGAGGAGATGATGCGCGATCCCAGCGTTTTCTTGCTGGGTGAGGATATAGGCAAGCATGGAGGCGCCTTTGGGGTGACGCGCACGTTGTATGACCAGTTCGGCCCAGAGCGCGTGCGCAACACCCCTATTTCGGAAAACACTATCGCTGGTGCCGCCATCGGTGCCGCATTGGTGGGCATGCGGCCTGTGGCGGAGATCATGTTCGTCGATTTCTCCGGACTGGCAATTGACCAAATCGCGAATCAAGCGGCCAAGCTACGTTTTATGACAGGTGGGCAGTGCAAGGTGCCTATGGTGGTGCGCATGCCCCAAGGCGGCGGCGCCGGCAAGAGCACAGCCGCACAACACTCTCAGAGCTTGGAGGTATGGTATGCTCACATCCCTGGCTTAAAGGTGGTTTTTCCCTCCACACCCTATGACGCCAAGGGGCTGCTCAAAGCAGCGATTCGGGATGACAACCCTGTCGTTTTCTTGGAACAAAAGTTCCTCTACTCATTTCGCGGTCTGGTGCCCGAAGAGGACTATGTACTTCCTCTGGGTAAGTGCGATGTCAAACGCCAGGGTTCCGATGTCACCGTGGTTGCTTCCGGCTACATGGTGTGGCACGCCATGGCCGCTGCAAAGCAGCTGGAACAAGAAGGTATCAGCGTCGAGGTGGTGGATGTATGCACCATCAGCCCGTTGGACGAAGAGACAATCGGGCGCTCTGCCCGGAAGACGGGGCGGGCAGTGGTGGTAGCGGAAGCGGTGCGTTCTTACGGGCCGGCCAGTGAATGGGCTATGGTGATCATCGAGCAAGCATTCGACTACCTCAAAGCTCCCATCGTGCGTCTGACAGGGCGTTTCTCCCCTGTGCCCTTTGCCGATAGCATTGAAAAGGGCTTCTGGCCAGATACTGAAGACGTGATGCAGGCAATTCGTAAGGTGATGAGCTACTGATCTCACTTTTGGGCAGGGTGAGGGAGCAATTGATCAAGATCGCTGCCACGATCGGCACACCCGATTTGCGCATGGAAACCCTGGCACTCTACAGCGGAGATGTTGCCACAGCGCTGCGCAAGGTGGCCGCGCTTGGGTACGATGGTGTTGAGTTCATGATGCGCGATCCCACCCAGCTGGATGGCACTAAGCTACGCCATTGGCTGGATGAATACAACTTGGAGCTGGCAGCCATCTGTACCGGCCATGTGTATGGCGAAGACGGCCTGGGTCTGGTGAATCCTGATGTGCAGGCGTGTCGACAGGCGATGCAGCGCATGAAGTCCATTGTCGACTTCGCAGCAACCCACTTTGAAAGAGGGACGATTGTCACGATTGGCCGCTCGCGAGGCCCTGGGTATGCAGACGATCCAGAGAGATCGTTAGCAGAGATGGAAGCTGCCTTTGGTGAGTTGGCTGATTACGCTGCACCACGGGGGGTTCGGTTGGTGCTCGAGCCGATCAATGTGCACCAAGCACGCTATATTCACACCACTCAAGAAGGCATCGCGATGGTGAAACGGGTCAATCGCCCTAATTTTGGCCTGATGCTGGATGTTTATCATATGAACATCGAGGACGTGAACATCTACGACAGCTTTCGTGAGGCAGACGGCCTGTGCTGGTTCGTGCACTTTGCCGATAACAATCGTCGTTGGCCGGGCAGTGCCCATCTCAACTTCGAGGAGATCGTGCGTGTTCTCAACGAAATAAGGTACTCAGGTTATGTATCGACGGAGATTCTGCCGTGGCCCGATCCCGATACAGCAGCACGTGCCACGATTGAGTCGCTACGACGCTACATCCCCAGTAGAACCAGGCAAAATGGGCAATGAGGTAAACGCCTATGACTGAGATGAGATCGCGTGCACGTGTCTGGGCTGCTGTCAATCATCAGGAGCCCGACCGTGTTCCACTGGATATCGGTGGCGGGAACAGCACCACGATAGTGGTGGAGGGCTACGAGCAGCTGAAACAACGCCTGGGCGTCAGAGCACCAACGAAGGAGATGAACAAAGCATTCCGCCTGGCCCGCCTGGACGAGCAGGTGATGCAACAGCTTGGGAGTGACTGTCGGCCATTGCTGATGAAAGGGCCGCTGTACTGGACACCCCCACCGTCGCCTCCGGACACTTTTGTGGACATCTGGGGGATCACCTGGAGAAAGGCAAAATACGGGGACGGTTGCTACTACTGGGAGCTGGCAGGCCACCCGCTCGCAGAAGCTGACGTCGGCGATCTGGATCGTTATCCGTGGCCCGACACGGATGACCCGGGTTACACGCACGGGCTTGCCGATGAGGCGCGCGACCTGTACGAGAACACGAGCTATGCCATAATGGCCGATCCTGTCTTCAAGAGCTTCTGGGAGCTTGGGTATATGTTGCGTGGCCTGGAACAGTTTCTTGTGGATCTGGTCACAGCGCCTGAGTTTGTCACGGCACTCCTGGAAAGACTGCTCATCATCAACGCGAGGATGACCAGCCGTTTTCTAAATGCCGTGGGGCCTTACATCCAGGTATTTCGGATCGCCGACGATCTGGCAACCCAACGGGGGCCTCTCATGTCGCCTCACACATTTCGTCAGCTGCTCAAACCTTTCTACAAGCGCTACATAGACTTTGTGAAATCGAAGACACCGGCCAAGATTTTCTTCCATAGTTGTGGCAATGTAACCGAATTGCTTGACGACCTGATCGACGTCGGGGTGGAAATCATCAATCCGGTGCAGGTATCCGCGATGGGTGATACCGCTGCTCTCAAAGCACGCTTTGGTGACCGCCTCACATTTTGGGGTGGCATTGATACCCAGCATGTATTGCCTCATGGCACTCCGGCCGATGTAGAGGCAGAAGTGCGCCGGCGCATCTATGATCTCGCACCGGGAGGAGGCTATGTTGCCGCCGCAGTGCACAATATCCAACCCGATGTTCCGCCCCAGAATGTCATTGCGATGGCGGAGGCAGTGCGCAAGTATGGCGTCTATCCACTTAAGACGTGAGCATGAGGGGTGCGTTCGCGTCAAAGAGTTATAGAACAAAGACTTGAGGTCGTCAGTGTGTTCTTCTATGATACTTCATCTTGAACGGAGGAGGGGATGGCAACTGAGGTTTTTATGCCCAAAATGACCGATCACATGGAAGCTGGCGAAATCATCCGTTGGCTGGTAAAGGAAGGCGATAGAGTAGAACAGGGCCAGGTTATCATGGAGGTGATGACGGATAAAGTCGTGGCCGACCTTGAGGCGCCAGCTTCAGGTATTCTGAAGGGTATCCGCCCAGGTGCCGTGGATGGTGCCATTATCCCAGTGGGCGAGACGTTTGCCTTCATTGCCGAACCGGATGAAGAAGTGCCAGCGTTGCCACCGTTGACAGGCCAGGCAGTTCCAGCTCCTGAAAATGTCTTAACGGCTGCAGAGGCAATGGAGTCCGCGTCTGCTCCCATAGAACCAGGGCAAGTGCTCGCCGCTCCGGCCGTCCGGAGACTGGCGAAAGAGTTGGGAGTTGATCTGACGTTCGTGCGAGGCAGTGGCCCCGGCGGACGTATCCGTGAGGAAGATGTGCACGCTTTTGTAGAGGCACGCAAGTCCCAAGAAACTGCAGAAGAGTCTGGTGCTGTGCGTGCCTCACCTCTTGCTCGTCGTCTTGCTCGCGAGCTGGGTGTGGATCTGACCCAAGTGCGAGGCAGTGGCCCCGGCGGACGTATCCGCGAGGAAGATGTGCGCGCGTTTGCCGAGGCACAAAAAGCTGCGAGGGTTGCTGTTACCGCAGCTCCGGTAACAACGGCTGTGCAGGTCGAGTGGGTTGATCTGACCCCTGTGCAGCGTCTTACGGGCCAACGCATGCTGGAAAGCGTGCATCATGCACCTCAATTTACCCTTTATGTCACCGCCGACACCACCAACCTGCTTTGGCTGCGTGAAGCGTTGATGGAGCGCATCCTGGCCGAGACGGGTGAACGCCCTTCAATTACTGCGCTGTTGGTCAGGATCGTTGCAGCAGCGCTGAAGGAACACCCGCGCGTGAACGCCTCATTTGAAGGCGGGCGCATCAGACTCTACCGCGAGATCAACATTGGTGTAGCGATTGGGACGGATGACGGTTTGGTTGTGCCGGTCATCAAGGCAGCTGACCAGAAGAATCTTCTCCAGATCGTTCAAGAGCTCAAAACATTTCAGGAGAAAGCGCGCGTTATGCGCTTCACTAGCGAGGATTTATCAGGAGGTACCTTTACCGTCTCCAACTTGGGCATGTACGGGATCGAGCGCTTCGATGCCATCATCAATCCTCCTCAGGCAGCTATCCTGGCAGTGGGGCGCATTATCAAGACGCCTGTGGGAATGCCGGATGACACGGTTGCCCTACGCCCTATGATGAGCCTCACGCTCACGATAGATCATCGGGTGTTAGATGGCGTGCAGGGAGCCCGGTTTTTGTCTGCAATCAAAGAAAAAATTGAGAAGCCCTATTTCTTGATCTGAGATTGGGGGAGATCCAATGCGCCTCAAGGACAAAGTCGCGATTATCACTGGCGGTGGTTCGGGTATTGGACGCGCCAGCGCCGAGCTGTTCGCACTGGAGGGTGCCAAAGTCGTGGTGGCTGACTTCAATGAGAAAGCGGGTCAGGAAACGGCTGCAGCCATTCGGCAGTCAGGAGGTGAGGCCATCTTCGTGCAGGTGGACGTTTCGGACTCGGCGCAAGTGCAACGCCTGGTGGACATCACTCTCCAAACCTACAGCGGGGTTGACATTCTGGTCAACAACGCCGGTATTCTTCTCTTCGGGACAGCTCTCGACACCAGTGAGCAGGATTGGGAACGAGTGATTGCCATTAACCTGACAGGCACCTTCTTGGTCAGCAAAGCGGTGCTCCCCCATATGATCGCGCGCGGGGGCGGTTCCATCGTCAATTTGACCTCCTCCACCGGGGCACACGATGCAGCAGCTAACACGGTGGCCTATGTCGCTTCCAAGGGGGGAGTGGCACTGTTGACCAGAGCCATGGCGATTGACCACGCAAAGCATAATGTGCGGGTCAATGCTGTCGCACCAGGCCCTACAGATACCCCAATGCTCCGAGATGCTATGTCGCCTGAACAACTGTCAGCCTTTGCCGCCACTTTCCCGATGGGACGTTTGGGTCGTCCGGAGGAGCTGGCACGTGCAATACTGTTTCTAGCATCGGACGAGGCTTCGTTCGTTACGGGAGCTATCCTAGCCGTGGATGGAGGGCAGACAGCTCAAGTGTAAGCACGGTCAGGGGCGAGTCAGGGGATTGAGAAGGCTATATCAGGGTTATGGACGCAGCGAATCTGTTTCATTCGGTGGCACCAGAGGGACGTCTGGTTGACCGTGTCGTCGACCAAATCCAGCGTCTGATCTTGGATGGACATCTGCGCGTTGGCACACGACTGCCCTCGGAGATGGAACTAGCGGCACAGTTGGGAGTGAGTCGCACGGTCATCCGCGAAGCGGTGCGTATCCTGACAGCCAAAGGACTGCTGGAGACACGCCCCGGCGTGGGTAGCATTGTGCGTCAGATGACCCGTGATCAGGTGGTTGAACCACTGGGTCATCTGCTGCGTGCCCATAATGTCACTCTGGACGACTTACACGAAGTGCGCGGCATATTGGAGGTGGAGATCGCCGGATTGGCTGCTCGACAAGCTGATGCTGAGGACATTGCCAAACTCAGGCAAGCTATGGAGGCGATGACCAGAGCGACGAACGATGCCGAAGCATTGGCCGCTCATGATGCCGAGTTCCATCGCGCCTTAGCCCAGGCTACCCATAACCCTTTGCTGGTTATCCTGCTGGACTCTATACGCGACCTTATGCAAGAGGTGCGCCTGCGTGTCAGCAGCTACCCAGACATTGTAGAGGTTATCATACCTGATCACTATCGCGTTCTGGACTGCGTTGTGGCGGGTGATGAGGAGGGCGCACGTCGCGCAATGCGTGAACATATAGACCATGCACGTGAATTTCAACGTGCCGTGTTTATGCGCGAGGCCGATGATCCCGAAATGAGTGGTGATCTGGAGAGCTAGGAACAGAATGAGGAACTTCCTGAACGGTCACATCTCGGTAGGTATAGCCCTACAGCTGTATGAAACGATGCAGCGCATCAGGCAATTCGAGCTCACGGTAGTGGATCTTTTTGCGCGAGGAAAGATACCAGGGTTTCTGCACACCTATGTGGGCGAAGAAGCGGTGGCTGCTGGTGTCTGTACCGCCCTGCGCCCGGACGACTATATCATCAGTACCCATCGCGGTCACGGCCACCTCATAGCGAAGGGGGGACGGTTCGATTTGATGATGGCGGAGCTGTTTGGCCGCCGCACTGGGTATTGTAAGGGGAAAGGGGGCTCGATGCACATTGCCGAGCCAGAGCTGGGCATGCTCGGCGCCAACGCCATTGTGGGTGCCGGCATTGCTATCATCAACGGCGCGGCGTTAACGGCGCAGTATCTGGGCCTTGACCGCGTTGCGGTGGCCTTTTTCGGCGATGGCGCTTCCAACACCGGGGCATTCCATGAAGCCCTCAATCTCGCCTCGGTATGGAATCTGCCCTCTATTTTCGTATGCGAGAACAATGGCTATGCTGAGTCGACCCCGCAACGCCAGCACCAGAAAATCAAGGACATAGCAGTACGTGCTATAGCTTATGACATTCCCTCGGTGATTGTAGATGGCAATGATGTAGGAGCAGTCTACCTGGCTACACAAGAGGCGGTGGCGCGAGCGCGCTCGGGTGGTGGTCCCACCCTGATTGAAGCCAAAACTTATCGCTGGCGCGGCCACTATGAGGGGGATCCACAAATGTATCGCGATAAAGCTGAGATCGAGGCGTGGGAACAAAAATGCCCCATTGCCCGTTGGCGCGATACGCTCATGTCCTCGGGCGTGCCAGCTGCGCAGCTGGATGCGATTGATTGGCGCATCCGTGAAGAGCTGGAACGTGCGGTTGCCTTTGCTGAGCAAAGTCCGTTCCCCGACCCTGCCGAAGCGCGCGCTGATATCTTCACCCCCGCTCCGGAGGTGGTATAAGATGGCATTGATGACCTACCGGGAAGCGGTACGCCAGGCATTGCGTGAGGAGTTGTTGAACGACGAGCGTGTCATTTTGCTAGGCGAGGACATTGCGGAGTTCGGGGGTACCTTCAAGGTAACCTTGGGTCTGCTGGAGGAGTTCGGTCCGCGACGTGTTCGCAATACTCCCATTTCCGAGACGGCCATCCTAGGAGCAGCGGTTGGCGCGGCTGCTACCGGCTTGCGCCCCATTGCGGAGATCATGTACAGCGACTTCTTCGCCGTAGCGATGGATCAAGTGGTGAATCAGGCAGCCAAGATGCGTTATATGTTCGGCGGCAAAATATCGCTACCCCTGACTATTCGCTCAACGATGGGGGGGCGTCGTTCGGCCGCTGCGCAGCACAGCCAGTGCCTTGAAGCTTGGTTTATGCACATCCCCGGTATCAAGATTGCTATGCCCTCGAATGCGTATGACGCTAAGGGATTGTTGAAAACCGCTGTGCGTGATCCCAACCTTACGGTCATTTTTGAAAACAAGATGCTGTACAACATGAAGGGCGAAGTACCCGACGAACCTTATTTCGTGCCGTGGGGGCAGGCAAAGGTGGTGCGCATGGGCAAGGATGTTACCATTGTGGCGCTGTCGGATATGGTGGACTTTTCGCTGAAAGCTGCTGAGCAGCTGGCAGCAGAGGGCATTTCGGTCGAGGTGATTGACCCCCGTACGTTGGTACCATTAGATATTGAGACCATTGTCCGCTCGGTGCAGAAGACAGGACGACTGGTTATAGCCCACGAAGCTTGCATAACAGGGGGTGTGGGCGCAGAAATCGCAGCTCAGGTCACCTATCGCGCGTTTGATTACCTGGTAGCACCTGTTGAGCGCGTGGGTGCCAAAGATTCGCCCATTCCGTTCAGCCCTGTTCTTGAGCGTACAATCCTGCCGGATGACCAGGATGTAATTGCGGCAGTGCACCGTACGTTGGACTACGCCGCGTAGCTTGCACAGACTTTAGGAGAACAATCTATGAGAGCAGCAGTGTGGCATGCACGAGGTGACGTGCGGGTGGAGGAGATTCCGGAGCCGCCCCATCCTCCAGCCGGTCAGGTCAAGGTAAAGGTGGCCTGGTGTGGGTTATGCGGGACAGATTTGCATGAATATTTGGGCGGTCCACTCTACATTCCAGCCGATGCACCCCATCCTCTGACCGGTGTCAAGGCGCCAGTTATTCTGGGCCATGAAATGTCGGGCGACGTAGTGGAGGTGGGCAACGGCGTAACCCGCATCAAAGTGGGCGACCGTGTGGCACTTTGTCCCATCATCGGTTGTCTGGAATGCACATGGTGTCGTTCTGGGCTGATGGGACTATGTCCGAACATCGCCTTCCTGGGCGTTTCGTGGACCGGTGGTGGCTTTGCTCAGTATGTCAACGTATATGAATACATGTGCTACATATTGCCACCGGAGGTCTCGTACGAAGTGGGCGCCTTGGTAGAGCCCTTTGCAGCTGTCTATCGTGCCTTGAAGCAGGCCAGCATACAGCCCGGGGAAACTGTGGCAGTTGTCGGTGCGGGACCCATTGGGCTGATGGGCATCCAGGTGGCACGAATCCAAGGCGCGGGGCAGGTCATTGCGGTTGAACCGGCGGCCAAGCGGCAAGAGTTGGCGCGTCGCTGTGGCGCTACAGCTGTCGTCGATCCTGTACGCCAGGATGCTCTGGCAGCTGTGCGCGATCTCACAGGTGGCGCTGGAGCTGATACAGTTTTCGAAGCGGCCGGCGTCGAGGCAACCGGGATATTGGCTGGCCGCATCGCACGTCGCAAGGGTCGTGTGGTGGTGATGGGAGTCTTCGAGCGTCCCGCACCGCTTGATTATACAGACCTGGTCTATGGCGAAAAGGTTGTAATGGGCAGTATGGGGGGCTATGGCTTGTTCGACGAAGCCATCCGGGTCATGGCGAGTGGAGCATTTGACGGTGAGGTGCTTATCACTGGCAAGATCAAGCTGGACAACATTCTCGAAGGATTTGAGGCGCTGATCAAGCACAAAGAAGAACATGTGAAGATCCTGGTGTCTCCGGCTTAGCAGATCTGATCATTCGGTGAAACCGTCGTAGCACCACTCTACACTTACACAACGCAGGGAGGACAATTTGATGGACACACATTGGGACAATTATTGTACGATGAGCATTGTTCATTTCATGGCATTTCCTCAAACCATCGGCGGTGAGGGACCTATCGTGGAGACGGTCAGCAAGATCGCTGAAGATCCCTTTTTCGGTGCCATCGAGATCGGCTGGATCAAGGATGCGCAGGTGCGTCGGGCGACACGTGCAATCATTGAGGCTGCTCACATGAAGGTTGGCTACGCAGCACAGTCAGCGATACTACTCCAGAAGCTCAATCTGAATAGCCTTGATGAAGCTGAACGTGAGCATGCTGTGAGTGAATTAAAGAAATGTATTGATGAGGCAGCCGAGCTAGGTGCCCAACGGGTTGCCTATCTATCCGGCAAGGACCCTGGTGATGCTGAGCGGCCAGCTGCCCTGGAAGCGTTGGTGAAGTCCACGCGGGAGCTGTGTGCCTATGGACGTGAAAAGGGAATCGCGTTAACTTGCGAGATTTTCGATCGTTCCATTGACAAGAAAGCTCTGATCGGCCCAAGCAGCTACGCCGCTGAGTATGCACGCATTGTGCGCGAGGATTACCCAGATTTTGGTCTGATGTATGACTTAAGCCATCTGCCGCTTCTCTTTGAGAATGCAGAGACGGCTCTGTCAGTAATCAAAGATTTCCTGGTGCATATTCATATTGGCAATGCAGTGGTAGATGCTGGCACGCCTGGCTATGGCGACCTGCATCCACGCTTTGGCTGGCCCGGTGGTGCCAACGATGTTTTCGAACTGGTAGATTTCCTGCGCGCTCTGTTTAAAGTTGGCTACCTGAAAGAAGGCAACGGACGCCCATGGATCGGCTTCGAGGTAAAACCCCAGGCACCGGGAGAAACCCCTGAATTGATCATCGCTGGCACCAAGCGTGTCTGGAAGGAAGCGTGGTCACGCGTTTGATATCGCACATTCCAATCGGAGGAGTGGATCTCGTGTCACCAGCCACTGAAAAACACATAGTGCAGCACTATCAGGAGCTTTCGCAACATTTTCAGCATTGGGAAAAGGTCAAGGATCTGGTTGATAACCTGATTGACCTGATTCTCAATTATCGTCAAAGTGGCCATCCGGGTGGCTCGCGTTCCAAGGTGTACATGCTGATCAGTTTATTGCTCAGTGGGGCAATGAGATGGGACATTCGCCATCCGGAAAAGCGCTTCGGCGACCGATTCATCTTGGGTGCCGGACACACGGTACCGCTGGTCTATTGTACGCTTGCGGTGCTGAACGAGGCGCTACGCGTGAAGTACAGACAGACCGGTGACACTCGTTACGACCTATCCCATTTGGGCGAGCATGTATTGTATTGGGAAGACCTGCTGAATTTCCGTCATCGCGGTGGGCTCTCTGGTCACGCTGAGATGGAAGGCAAGACTTTGTTCCTCAAATTCAACACCGGTCCCTCAGGACATGGCAGCCCTGCTTCGGCGGGGGAGGCATTGGCACTCAAGCGTGCCGGTGCTGAAGGTGTAAAGGTGTTTGTCATCGAGGGAGAGGGGGGTCTGACACCCGGTGCCAATTACGAGACCATGAACTCGGCTTGGGGATTGGCATTGGACAACCTGTACCATCTGATCGACTGGAATGACTTCGGCATTGATGACCATCCCATCAGTAGTGTCGTATATGGCAGACCGGGTGACTGGTACGCGGCGCATGGCTGGCGCGTGTTCGGTACCGAAAACGGCGAGGACTGGGATGCAGTGACACAGGCAATCCTCTCCATGGTGCTGACAGACAATCCGGAATGTAGACCCACAATGGCCTGGTTCAAGACACGCAAGGGACGAGGCTATCTGAAATATGACAATGTGGTGCACGGCGTCCCACACAAGCTCAACTGTGAGCTGTTCTGGGAGACAAAGCGCCCATTTGCCGAAAAGTATGGGGCGAAGTTTGTCAATTTCGGCGGGTGTGCGCCTGATGATCCCATCGCCCTGCGTGCTGAGTTCGAGGCCAATCTCCGCGCTGTTATCGATGTGCTGCACCGTGACCAGGCACTGATCGATTATCTGGCCGATCGTCTGGTAGAATTGGGCGATGCAGTACCTCGTGAGATACCTTCTTTCCGACTGGGGAGGAAGGGCAATCCTTATCAAGACGCACGACTGTATGATTACCGCAACTATCCGGCCGATTTGTACGTTAAGCCTGGTACCATAATCGCCAACCGAATGGCGCTAGCGAAGTGGGGAGCCTGGGCCAACGCATTCGGGGCCCGGGAATACGATCGGCCTCTATTTATTGCCTGTTCCGCTGATTTGGCCAGCTCGACCAACATTATCGGTTTTGCTCAGCCCTATGGCGACTTTCCAGGCTATGGGTGGTATGAGCGCTACGGGTCGTCCGAGGGGGTCTTGTTGCCTCAGGAGATCACCGAATTCGCCAACGCGGGTATTTTGGTTGGCATGGCAACGGTGAACTTCGCCCCCAATCCAGAGGAGGAATTCGATGGATTCTGGGGCGTCTGCTCCACATATGGGTCCTTCTCCTACCTCAAGTATGGCATGTTTCGCCTGTTCAGCCAGTTGGCACAGGATTGCCAATGGAAGGTGGGCAAGGTGCTATGGGTCGCCGGCCATTCCGGACCTGAGACGGCAGAGGATAGCCGCACGCATTTTGGTATCTTCGCACCTGGGGTGACCCAGCTGTTTCCGGAGGGGTCTGTCATCAATCTCCATCCCTGGGAACACAACGAGGTACCGGTGTTGTTGGGTGCAGCGCTCAAACAACCGGTACCCATTGTAGCGCTCCACCTGACCCGTCCCCCGATTGAGGTGCCAGATCGTGAGAAGCTGGGTATTCCTTCACATTTCGAGGCAGCGCGCGGTGCCTATGTGATCCGCGATTATCGCACCGATCAGCCACACGGCGGCACGTTGATTGTGCAGGGCACCAGCGCAGTGGCCAACACGCTTCAGCTGTTGCCCGAGCTGGAACGGCGAAAACTGAACGTGAAAATCGTGTGTGCCACCAGTCCGGAGCTGTTTGCGCTTCAGCCGGAGGAGTATCGCCTGCGTGTGTTGTCCCCTGCGGACCGCCTTGATTCGACCGTTATCACAACACAAGCACGCCGCTTGATGAGCGATTGGCTGTTCAATGAACTGGCTGAGGAATATGCTCTCTCCAGCGATTGGGACAATCGTTGGCGCACAGGCGGAAGTGTGTCGGAAGTTTTGGACGAGGCACATTTGACACCTGAGTGGATTTTGAAAGGCATTGAGCGTTTCGTGGAGGAGCGTACGTCGCGTTTAACACGCTTACGTGCCTGGTTAGACGAGGTATCTCGCTAAAGGGTAGGGGAGGCTGTGAGTATGCACTATCATTCTGAATCGCTTATCCGTGACCTTTCTGCGAAAGCACAGTCTTTCCGCATCCAGGTGCTCAAAATGGTCTATAACGCTCAGTCGGGGCATCTGGGTGGCGCCTTTTCGGTCGCTGAGATTCTGACCGCGCTGTTTTTCCACCATCTGCGACTGGATCCTTTACGCCCTGACTGGCCGGAGCGTGATCGTTTGCTCTTCTCCAAGGGCCATGCATGTGCCATGCTTTACACGGCAATGGCCTATCGTGGTTTCTTTCCGGTTGAAGAGCTGATGACCTTCCGTCAGCTGGATAGCCGGCTGCAAGGTCATCCTGATCGTGTCAAACTTCCCGGAGTGGAGATATGCGCCGGGCCGCTGGGCCAAGGTGTTGCCATTGGCGTTGGAATGGCGCTGGCACTGAGGATGGATCAACCTAAACCTTCTGCCATCACGGCGCCTTCAGCGCGCGCTTCACGTGCGCGCGTCTATGTGGTGCTAGGAGATGGTGAGATCAATGCCGGAGTGGTGTGGGAAGGCGCTATGGCAGCTGCCAAGTACCGCCTGGGTAATCTAACCGCTATTTTGGACTACAACGGTGTCCAACAAACAGGTGCTGTTGCGGATGTGATGCCTATGGAGCCAGTCGTCGCAAAGTGGGAAGCGTTCGGTTGGCACGTTCAGGAAATAGATGGACACAATATGGGTGAGATTCTCAGTGCACTCGATCGCGCCGACGAGGTGCATGCACGCCCCAGCATCATCATTGCCCGCACTACGAAGGGCAAGGGGGTCAGTTTTATGGAGTACGACAATCGCTGGCACGGCATGCCCCCCACCCAGGAGCAATATGAACGAGCACTGGCCGAGCTGGAGGAGGGATTGAGGGCATGGCAGAACTAGTTCTGATGCGCAAAGCATACGGCGAGGCATTGGTACAGCTGGGGCGCGACAACCCGAATGTGGTTGTGCTCAGCGCAGATGTCTCCAACTCAGATTTCAGCTATATGTTTCAGGAGGCCTTTCCAGATCGCTTCTTCAACGTGGGCATTGCCGAACAGTGCCTGGTGGATGTCGCCGTAGGCCTCGCGTACAGTGGCAAGATCCCGTTCGCAAATACTTTTGCCTTCTTGCTTGCTACGCGTGCGTTGGAGATGGTGCGCACGCACTGCTGTTACGGCGAAGCAAACGTCAAATTGATGGCAGCTTATGGGGGTGTCTCCGATTCGTTCGATGGACCCACCCATCATGCTATCACCGACATCGCTATCATGCGCAGCCTGCCCAACATGACCGTGGTGGTGCCGAGCGACACGGTGGCGGTTGCCAAGCTACTACCTCAGGTGGCCGACTGGCAGGGACCAGTGTACTTCCGGATGAATCGCAACGAGGTGCCAGTGCTGTTCGATCATACCTACGAGCCAAGAATCGGTAAAGCAGTGGACGTGCGCCGGGGAAAGGATGTGACCCTGATCGGTACAGGGTTGATGTTCAGTCGTTGTCTGGAAGCAGCTGAGATGTTGGCCAGCGAGGGGATTGATGCCTGGGTCATGGAAATACACACCATTAAGCCTCTGGACGCGGACGCGGTGGTGCGAGCTGCGCGTGAGACGGGTGCTCTGGTTACCGCAGAAGAGCACAACATCATAGGCGGGCTAGGCGCTGCGGTAACCGAGGTTGTGAGCGATGCTTACCCGGTGCCGGTAAAGCGGGTGGGCATCCCAGACCGCTTCACAGAAACTGGCCCTTATGCTGCCTTGCTAGACCGATACGGCATGGCCGTGATGGATGTGGTTAGGGCAGCTCGAGCTGCGGTTGCGGCGAAGTAGGACGAGAGTCTTTTGGGAATGGGCCATTTAGGGTTGACACAGACGAGAAGGTGATGTATAGTGCGACTGGTCATATGGTATGCCAGCATACCTCAATTTTCCACGCATAGGAGAAGCTCGCAATGAAGCCGGGCGTGGTCGTGAACGGACCCGACGTTGTCTATGGACCGTTGGCCCTCCTCAGTGGCACGTTTGAGGAGAAGGTAGCTAAAGCAGCTCGAATGGGCTACCGTGGCATCGAATTCATGGTGCGTGATCCCTCAGGGCTGGATTGGGCATGGATAAAGACCACCATCCAGAATGCCGGGTTGGAAGTTCCTCAGGTCGTCACTGGCGAGCTCTTCGGCGCAGATGGTCTGTGCTTGGTAACCGCGGACGACGAGCTATATCGTCGAGCGGAAGAACGCACGCGCTCGGTGATCGATCTGGCCGCCTATCTGGGCGCTATGGTTAACATCGGACGACTGCGCGGCCAGCTCAATCTGCTGGGTGACGTAGCAGATCCCTACAGCATTGCAGTAGAACGCCTCCGTAAAGTGGCACTCTATGCCGCGGAACGCGGCGTTAAGATCACTTTGGAGCCACTCAATCGTTACGAGAGTGACTTCATCCCCAATGCACTCGAAGGCCGTCGCTTTATTGAGGCAATAGGCTGTGACAATGTTGGCCTGATGCTTGATCTGTTTCATATGAACATCGAAGATGCCTCGATTGAGGAAGGGCTGCGCCAAGCGGGGGAATTGTTGTGGCATCTTCACATTGCCGACACAAACCGACGCTATCCAGGCAGCGGACATATGAACTACGACAGCATCTTCGCTACCCTGCGAGAGATGGACTACCAAGGGTATGTCTCAGCTGAAATGCTACCGCTGCCAGATCCGGACACGGCTGCACAAAAGACGATAGAGTTTTTGCGCCGTTACATCTCGATGTGAAAGGGGGTGAGGCGAGCGGCATCACGGTATACTTTTGAGCAGGCATGCGGAACAACGAAGACCCAGACCGGTGACGAAACGATTGGTAAGGTCTCTGAGTTTGGCCAACTCGGAGACGCGGATTGCTCAGAGGTTGGGTTGAAATCGCTCAAAGTGATCTTTCAGGAGGTAAGACTGGCCAGACTGAAAAGTCAAACAATTGGCAAACAGTGCAGTTGCTTAACCTTTAGATACTCAATGATAAGAGGAGGATCCCAATGAGTACTAGGATGTTCAGGGTTTTCAGCGCCTTATTAGCAGTCGCCATGTTGCTTGGTCTGGTGGTTCCGGTTGCGCACGCGCAAGGGCCTTGCCAGGGGAGCTCGTCCCAATGTGCTGTGGAAGCGGCTAAGCAGTTTGCCGGAACCACCATTAATTATGTGCGTGAGGCCGGCTTGCAGGCACAGGATCCACTGACAATGGCTCCGATTTGGGAAGAGCTGACCGGCATCAAGGTTAACGTGATCGAGCTCGCCTACTTGGACATGTACACCAAGCCTTTGCAGGATCACCTGACCGGTGGTGGAGCTTATGACGCGATTGACCTGTCCCCAATGTGGATGCAAGATTACGTCAATGCGGGCGCCTTAGAGCCATTGGATCCCTACATCGAGAAATACATGAACCCAGCCGATATGGAGGACTTCCTGCCGGTCTACCGCTCCGAAGGGGTCATGAAGATCAACGGCGTCACCTATGGCCTGTTTGACGATGGCGATGTGTTCATCCTCTACTATCGCAAGGATTTGTTTGAGGATGAGACCAACAAGGCCGAGTTTAAAGCAAAGTATGGCTATGAGTTGACGCCGCCTGAGACGGAGCAGCAGATGTACGACGCCGCTGAGTTTTTCACCAACAAGTATGCCCCCGAGCTGTACGGGCTGGCAATGCAGCGGATAGAGGGCCAGGCCTATTCCTGGTTTGTCGGCCCCTTTAGCGGCCGTGGTGGCCAATTCTTCGATGAGAACATGAAGGCAACCATCAACAGTGAGATCGGCATCCAGCTGCTCACGGATATGGTGAAGCAAAACAAGGTTATGCCGCCTGGCGTCGAGAAGTGGGGCTTTATGGAGGTTCTGAGCGCCTGGATGGATGGCAAAGTGGCCATGATCGTTACATGGCCGCCGATCGGTCGCTGGTCCGCCGGCTACGGTGACACGGCTAAGCAGCTGGCTTGGGTGCCGGCCAGTAAGGTGATCGGTAAGGTGGGCTATATGCCGCAGCCGGGTGGTCGTCCTACATTGGCCGGTGGTTTCAATATGTGCGTTTCCGCAAGCAGCAACAATAAGGAAGCTGCCTATCTATTCATCCAGTGGATGACCAGTCCAGATATCAGTCTGCAGCGCGTGATGTTGCCCTTCGCTTTACGCGACCCCTATCGTATGTCTCACTTCAACTCGCCGTTGTATCGTTCCGCTTGGCCTGAGGCAGGCGAATATCTGGACACACTCAAGAAGGCTGCTATGGCCGGGCAATATGAGCTGGGTATTCCGGGTGCGCGCGAGTATATGGAGGCTATCGACAACGCGCTCACGGCTGCTTACGCGGGCAAGGATCCGAAAGAAGCTTTGGATGAGGCAGCTGCTAAGTGGGATGCCATCACCGAACGGCTCGGCGTTGAGAATCAGAAGAAAGCCTATGAGCAGTGGCTGAAGAATCCTTGGAACCGTCTCGGTCCCAAAGTGGAAGTTCCCGCTGAATAGGGGTGATCGTATTGGGGCGCCCCATGAACGGACTGGGGCGCCCCCTCTCATAGGTCAGATTTACTCAAAGGAGATTGGAGCACGATGGTGACCACGACAGAGGCTTTATCGCTGAAATCAGAAATGCCTCGTCGTAAACGACGTGATCTCATCCCATGGATGTTCGTAGCACCGTGCATAATGGTCATCCTGCTGGTGACAGTATTCCCTACCGTCTATTCCCTTGGTCTTAGCTTGACCAAGTGGGAAATTGGCTTGCAGGAGCGGCCTTTTATCGGGCTAGGCAATTACATTGAGCTGTTCAGCACGGCCCGATTCTGGCGTTCCTTGCTCACCACGTTGCTAGTCGTGGTCGTTGGGGTAAGCATCGAGTTTCTTTTGGGCTTCGGCTTGGCCCAAACGTTATCGGGCCAGATGAAAGGCAAACGAATCATTGTCGCAGCGCTGCTCCTGCCAGTAATGGTGATGCCGGTGGTGGTCGGCTACACGTGGCGTCTGTTGTGGGATGCCCAATATGGGCCGATCAATCAAATCATCGGTTGGATCATTGGGCAGCCATTTACTTATACTTGGCTGGCCAAGACTGAAACAGCACTGTTGGCCATCCTGGTGACAGAGATCTGGCAGTGGACGCCTTTTATGTTTCTGGTCTTTCTGTCTGGCTTGGCCGTGTTGGATCCAGAGATATTCGAAGCAGCAGACATTGATGGTGCTTCCGGATGGGCCAAGCTATGGTATATGACACTGCCGTTGATGCGTCCCATTATTGTGGTGGCATTGCTCATCCGTGGTCTGGATGCCCTGAAGTTCTTCGACATTATCTTCACCCTAACAGGGGGTGGGCCGGGCAATTCCACCGAAACCCTTTCATTTTACATCTATCAGATGGGCTACCAATTCTTCCGATTGGGCTATGGGGCAGCGGCTGCATTTGTACTGCTTGTATTCTTGGCGGTATTCCTGACTTATTTGCTTAAAGCTTTCAAATCCGCCGTGGGAAGTTGATGCATTGTGCAGTCGCTCTTGATCGGTGTCCAAGGTTTGAGAAGATGAAACCCTTAGTGCCTGTTTTAAGAGGAGAGCTATGAGCTTACGCACGCGTAAGTTGTTTGTCAGTTCCTCGCGATATTTGGTTGCGGCAGTCGCTTTGATATTCTTCCTGTTCCCGATCGTTTGGATCATATTAACCGCTTTTAAGACGCCAAATGAGTTCTTGAAGAGTCCACCGGTTTGGATCCCTCAAACACCCAGTCTGGTATATTTTGAGCATGTGATTGGAACTGGCGGGCTCAAGGCACTGATCAACACCCTGATCATCTCCACCGCGACCACACTTTTGGCGCTGCTGATAGGTTCGTTAGCAGCCTATGCCCTGGCACGTTATCGAGTCGGGGGAGACAACCTTCCATTTTTCATCCTCTCACAGCGCTTCATGCCTCCAGTGGCCGTAATCTTTCCGTTTCTGCTGTTCTTCAAAACGCTCAGGTGGATGGATACCCACCAGGCATTGATTCTCATCTATCTGACCTTTAATCTGCCTTATGCGGTGTGGATGATGCGCGGTTTCTTTTTGGAAATACCGCGTGAAATTGAGGAGTCAGCCTTGGTGGATGGTTGTTCACCATTGGGCGCCTTCTGGCGCATCGCGTTGCCATTGGTCTCCCCAGGGTTGGTTGCCACGGGGGTCTTTTGCTTCATCTTTTCTTGGGCCGAGTTCTTCTTCGCGGTTGCCATTACCAAGTCTCAAGCGGTTACGTTGTCGGTTTACATTGTGAATTTCTTTGGCAAGATGATGGTGCAATGGGGTGAAATTGGCGCCACCTCTATTGTGTCTATGGTGCCTCTGTTTATCCTGAGCTTCATGGTGCAGCGTTATTTGGTGCGCGGCCTGACGCTAGGCGCGGTCAAGTAGAGAAGGAGATGTCTAAACCATGCCTCGCATTGTTGACCTGAGTCTGACCTTGCGCCCTGGTATGCAAGGGGTGGAGTATGAAGACCAATCCACTTTTGCCTCCAAGGGATGGTATACACGGTTACTTCATCTCCACTCTCACGCTGGTACGCATCTGGACGCACCAGGCCACTTTCTCGAAGACGGCTTGACCCTGGAAAAGATAGCTTTGGAGAAGTGCATTGGCCCAGCGTGGGTGATCGACCTGAGCTTCCTTCAACCGCGCGAGATCATCACTGTGGAACACCTTGCCCCGTATTCTGAACGGGTGACCTGTGGGGCGCGTTTGTTGTTGAAAACTGGTTGGAGTACCCACACTGATATGTCAGACTACCGCACACACTTCCCGCGCGTGAGCTTGTCCCTGGCACAGTGGTTTGCGCAGCGTGGCATCGCCTTACTGGGTGTTGAGACACCCGCTGTCGCTTCGATGGATGATCGAGAAGAGCTTATCTCCGTGCACCAAGCTCTGCTGCGTGCTGAGATCGTTATCGTAGAAGGGCTGGCCAATCTGGATGCCCTCTCAACAGACCAAGTGACATTTATCGCTCTGCCGCTTAAACTGAAGGACGGTGACGGCTCGCCAGTGCGTGCAGTGGCAATTGAAGGGAGCTTATGAGGCAGCGAAGGGGTATCTACATCATCAGTTTGGGCTATCTTTTTAGTCAAGGTGCTGGATTGTTTATGATACTTCGAAGACAAAGAAAACTTTGCTGTGGAGGTCTTAAGCGATGATCTTCTGCACAGGACTTAGTGTACCCGAAGGACCGGTGCTCTTGCCGGATGGCAGCTTCTTGGTGGTCGAGATGGGGGCAGACCGTGGATGTGTGACCCACATCAGTCCCGACGGTAAAGAAAAACGGACCATTGCCAGGACCGGACGCCCTAACGGACTGGCCTTAGATCGGCACGGCAATATCTGGGTGGCTGAGTCGGGAGACCTGCCCGCGTTATTGCGTGTCACGATGGATGGCCAGGTTGAGATATTCGTGACCGAGTGCGATGGTGAACCGTTCCTCTTTCCCAACGATCTCGCCATTGGCCCAGACGGTGAGATTTACATGACCGATTCGGGCATCTTGGCCAAAGACTTTGCGCCAGGTGGAAAAGTACGACCTGACTGGGCCACTTGCCCGATGGATGGACGGGTCTATAGGATTAACCCTAAGACTCGCCAGGTGGTTAAGATTGACTCGGGGATGAAATTCCCCAATGGGATCGCCTTTGGGCCAGATGGGAATCTCTATGTCAATGAGATGATCCCAGCAATCGTATGGCGCTACGAGTGGAAAGATGGCCGCATTATCAGCGGACGCCAGTATTTTGGCAATGTGGCTGACCCCGATAGTCCAGCTCCAATGAAATTCCCGGATGGACAGAAATTCGGCGCGAATGGACACCTGTATGTGACTGTCTTCGGCCAGGGAGATGTCACGGTTCTTGGACCGGACGGTCAGGTCACGCAACGGATCAAGACGGAGGGCAAAATGCCCACCAACTGTGTGTTTGGGCCTCCAGGCAGCCACAAGCTCTATGTAACCGAAGACGAATTCGGCACCATTGAGGTATTTGACGTCGGGACAGACGGTCTGCCGCTCTACACGTAGGGTGCTCACATAGAGGTGGCTCAGGTATCAACCAAGCCCGAAGCTCCCTAGGTAGGTCGAATTTTGCTGAAGGAGATGATCACATTGCATTCCCACAGTCCTGTCTTTACTCGCCTGCTTGACCGCATTATGCGGATGCCGGTCGTTGATTGCCATGAGCACCTGCGAGGTCCGGAGCGCGATCTAAAGGATAGGCCGCGCGAACCGATCGCCGCTTTGACAACTATGTACTTGATCAGCGATCTGTGGTCGGCTGGAGCGACCGACCGTGAGATTGGAATCTTAGAGAACCCTGCTGTTAGCACAGACGAAAAATGGCCTTTGTTCGCGCGTCTCTGGGAGGCCTGTCGCCACACAGCTTACGCACGTGTAACGTGCCTGATGCTGAAACACTGCTATGGTGTCGAAGAGATAACGAGGGCTGCTTTGGAGCACGTGGCGGAGCGCCTGGCCGAGCAGGATGAGGCATATTATCTAAGGCTTTTTGAGGAAGCCGGCATCAAAGCGGTCGTCGCCGATGCGCTCTTTCCACCTCCGTGGGAACGTCCAGTTCGTTACTTCGGCAGCCCAGTGCTGCAACAGTTTCTGCAAGATAAGTTCCAATTGCCCCGCAGCTGGCGCCCTGTATTCTCGTTACCCTACTATCATGAGATTCGCTTGCGCGAATTCGTCGACTTTGTTGGCTCGTTGGCAGAGCAGAACGTCACCTCACTAGAGGAATACGAAGAGGCCCTATACACGCTCATCAGACGCGCTGTCCAGAAGGGTGTCATTGCTTTCAAGGACCAATCCGCTTACCGGCGTATCATTTCCTATGATCTACCAACCCGAGACGAGGCAGAGCGCTTGTTTAACCGCTTGCTGACAGATCCGCGCCAGCAGCTGGCTTGGCCGGAGGCAAAGCCACTGGATGACTATCTGTTTCACCAAATGATGCGCTGGGCGCGCGAATTGCACTTGCCGGTCCAGATTCATACTGGCCATCTGGCAAACTCGCGCAATCGGGTGGACAAGGCAAACGCAAAGCACTTTACTTCGGTGTTGGAGCTCCACAGGGAAGTGCGCTTTGACCTCTTCCATGGTAACTGGCCTTATATGGCGGATGTGTTGTTTCTGGCCAAGAACTATCCCAATGCGCATTTGGACATGTGTTGGGTGCATATGGTAGACCCTCTATACAGTCGAGAGTTGCTTAAACGGGCCGTCATGACTGTGCCACACACGAAGATTTTCGGTTTCGGTGGCGATTATTTTTTGTCGCCCGAGCATTCCATTGCGCATCTGATGCTCGCGCGGGAAGTCATAGCAGCCGCGCTGGCGGACTTGATAGAGATCGGATGGCTGGAGGAAGAGAAGGCAATCCAGATCGCAGCGGGATGGCTCTACAACAACCCCAATCGCTTCTATCAGTTGGGACTGCCCGACTTTGTGCCATGAGTTGGGAGATGCACTGAAACCTTGATGAATACACCCCACCACGCGGAGAACGTGATCAGCGTTCAGGAGTATCAAGCTCGCCTTGAGATGATACGTCAGGCAATGGCGCATAGGGGCCTGGACGCCCTCCTGGTATACTCTTGGAAGCGCGGCCAGGTACGTTACCTCTCGGGTTACAAACCCAACTATGTGGCCAATGTCGCAATGGTTGTGGTCCTCCCCGACCGTGATCCCACCTTGCTCATACGTTTTCCCTTTGATCTAGGGCGGGCGCGCAAAGTGTCCTGGCTGCAGGATGTCCGTGCCAGTGGCGATCTGGAAGGTCTGGTGAGCGACTGCCAAGCCATCCTTGACAGCGCAATTGTACGTGGCAGCTTCATCGGGTTGGTGGGTGGCGATTCGGTGGTGGATGAGCTGCCGCACAGTATGTATGAAATGCTGAGTCGGGCACTGCCTGACTATAGATTGGTGCCTGCATCCTACATCCTCGAGAAAGCCCGCATGTGCAAAAGCGTCGCCGAAGCTGAATTAGTGCGTGAATCGGCGCGCGTAGCTGATGCCACACTAGCGACTGCCCGCAGTGTAGCACAGGCAGGCCGTTCGGAGTATGAGCTTATTGCGGCAGCGGAGGCAACTGCGCGTGCCCTGGGCGCGGAGGAAATCCTCTCTGTTATCGCTTCAGCGGCGTGGGAACTGATCAGACCACCCGAAGGACGCCTGCTGGGAGAGAATGAAATGCTCGTGGCAGAATTCGCTGTCCAGGTGGGAGGATACTTTACTCAGGTGCCGGGTGTTTTTCACACTGGTACGCCGAGCGCGGAACAGCGAGAGATGTATTCGGTAGCCTATGCTGGTTATCTGGCCGGCGTGCAGGCCGCTTGCCCAGGTCATACTGTCGGCGATGTTGCCAGAGCGGAGCTGGCCATTCTTGAGGACAGTGGCTGGCTCGAATGGCATGCCTATGACCTGGGGCACGGCGACGGATTAGATCACCCTGAGATCCCTGCCATTACACCCGAATCGAATGTGCCGATTGAGCCTGGAATGGTGCTTTGCATTCATCCTGGGCTGCGTAAACCGGGTGTCGGAGGTGTCTTTGTGGGTGGTACAGTTCTGATCGGAGAAGACGGGGCCATCCCGTTGCATCAGGTTGCTCCTGAGATGTGGGACTGGAAGTAACAAGAGTCAAGGCGGAGCATAGAAGAGCGCGCCTGTCCATCGTGTTAGTGCGCTTTGAGATTGCGCCTTGAGTCTTAGCTTGTACCTACGGGTTGACCCAGCTCCGGACAAAGCGTTAGAGTTTGCATGGTCAGGTGGTATGCCAGCATACCTATTCGTCGGGCAACAAGGCCAGATTGCAGTTGGCAGGCGCCTATGAAAGACATTCTATTTCGTATTGGGGTTTCCGCTGATTTCAACAACGAAGCTCCTGGTCTGCTTGAACCTTTCCTGGAGCAAGTATTCGGGCCGTTTCCCTTTGTGGAACGTTGTTTCTTCCCGGTCAAGAGCAAAGTGGTAGCAGCAGCTGACATCATGGATTTCGATGCGGTGATAACATTGAAAGCACGATACACCGCTGCATCGCTGAGCGGGAATAACCGCCTTGCGATCATCGCGCGTTGGGGGGCCGGTTATGACGTGGTCGATGTGCCAGCGTGCACTGCGGCTGATGTCTTGCTTGCCATCACACCTGAGGCGGTGCGCCAGCCAGTCGCCGAGGGCATCTTGGCTTTCTTCCTGGCACTCGCCAAGAATCTGTCGGCCAGAGATCGGATCACGCGCAGTGGGCTGCGCGACCTGACAATAGAAAACACTGGTGTCTGTTTGTCGGAAAAAGTTTTCGGCTCGGTAGGGTTGGGCAACATCGCGTCTCGGATGTTCCGCCTGATCCAGGCGTTTGGCCCGGCGCGCATGCTTGCCTGCGATCCCTACGTAAAACCTGCGCACGCGGAGCAGCTGGGCGTGGAGCTGGTCGATCTGCGTACCCTGTTCCGCGAGTCTGATTTCCTGGCTGTCACCTGTCCCCTCAATGATGAAACAAGAGGTATGATCGATCGCAAATTGCTGTCCTTGATGAAGCCGACCGCCTTCTTTGTGAATGTAGCGCGTGGTGGCATTGTCAAAGAAGAGGATCTGGTGGCCGTCCTGCGAGAGGGGCGCATTGCTGGTGCCGGGTTGGACGTCTTTGAGCAAGAACCTTTGCCCCCTAATCACCCTCTTGCCTCTTTGCAAAACGTCATGCTGACCCCACATCGTATCGCATGGTCGGATGCACTCTATCGCGGAAACGGCCTGGGGGCCTGTCATAATGTCCTGACGGTGTTGCAGGGCAGAGTGCCCGAGCACACGGTCAATCGTGAGGTTATCCATCAACCTGGCTTTCAGGCTAAACTACAGTTGCTTGGCCAGCGTTGGGCATCTGCCGTGGAAAGAACGGTTAACATGCGGTAAGGAGGGATTATGGGTGAGGTGGTGGCTCTGCTGGGTGCTGCCGGCAAAATGGGCACCCGCATCAGCAGCAATCTTGCAAAGACGACAGCGTATGAAGTGCTATGTGTCGAGGCGACCGGAGCAGGTGAAGAGCGCTTGCGCGCGCGTGGTTTTGCTCCAATCCCACTCTGGGATGCCGTGCCACACGCTGACATTGTGGTGATGGCGATACCAGATGTTCTGATAAGCAGCATGACCCGCACGATTGTCCCTCAGATGAGAAGTGGAGCCATGCTCCTATGCCTTGACCCTGCTGCACCTTACAGCGGCGAGATCCTTTTGCGCGACGATATTGCATATTTCGTCACCCATCCTTGTCATCCTTCTATCATTAAAGAAGAGACCGATCCAGTGGCACGCCAGGACTTTTTTGGCGGTGTCGCGGCCCAACAGGCAATTGTCTGCGCATTGATGCAGGGATCAGAAGCTGACTATGTGCGCGGGGAGAAGCTGGCGCGTGCCATGTTTGCGCCGGTGCGACGGGCTCATCGTGTCACTGTGGAACAGATGGCACTGCTCGAACCCGCGATGGCCGAGACAATGGCTCTCACCCTGATGATGGCGTTGCGAGAAGGTCTTGACGAAGTGGTCAAACGTGGTGTACCGGAAGATGCCGCGCGAGACTTTTTGCTTGGCCATTTGGGTATCTTCGCCGGCATCCTGTTCGGTTTCTACGACGCACAGGTGTCCGACGGCGCCAAAAGAGCTGCTGCGCGTGCCAGACAGGTTATCTTGCAGCCCGACTGGAAAAAGATTTTTGACCCAGACAATGTGATGCGTGAGGTCAAAGCAATCACACAAGGTCAGTGAGGGGGTGCGTTCATTCGTGAAACCTAATCGCTTTAGGCAAATCATAGCTCAGGGCAAGGTTCCAGTAGGACATATGTTGATCGAGTTTGCATCCCCTGGGATGGCTCGAATCCTTGATTGTGTCGGTGTCGACTTTGTGGTCGTGGATATGGAACATTCAGGTTTCGGTTTCCGAGAGGTGGCTACCCTGCTGGCGTTGTTCAAGGGCACTTCTATTACCACCTTTGTGCGCGCGCCTCAGATCGAGTATCACTTCATCGCGCGTTGCCTGGATGCTGGAGCCCAAGGCATCATGGCGCCCAATGTCAGAAATGGTGTCGAGGCACGGGCTATCATCAACGCGGCCAAGTATGCCCCCTTGGGTGAGCGCGGTGTGGCACTTGGCACGGCTAACACGGACTACCGGTCTGTCAACGCCGTTGAGTTCCTCACGGAAGCCAACCAAGAGACGGTTGTCATATGCCAAATCGAGAGCCAGGAAGGCCTTGACCATCTCGAAGAGATTGCCGCCACCCCTGGAGTGGACATTCTTTGGGTAGGGCACTTTGATCTGAGTCACTCCTTGGGAATTGCTGGGCAGCTGGATCATCCAAGATTGCTCGAGGCACTACGGCAGGTAGTGGCCGTGGCTAGGCGCCATAAACTGGCTGCCGCTATTCAGCCACGTACATTAGTACAGGCACGAAGGTGGTTGGAACTGGGTTTCAATGTGATTTCATTCGGTGCCGATGTGGCCATTTACACCGACGCTTTGGCCGATGGGGTCGCCCGGGTGCGTGAGCTGGTGGAGCAGAGAGATTAAGAGGCAGCTGCGAGTGGAGCATCTATGAACCTAAAGGAGATGTTTGAAAGCTTGCCTCCAGAGTGGCCAGCCGACCTGTTGGCTGACATTCGCGAATTAGTCCACGAGAGTCGGCGCAAGATAGTGGTGCTGGATGACGATCCCACTGGCACCCAGACAGTGCATGATGTCCCGGTGCTCACAGGGTGGTCAGTAGAGGCACTATGTGCTGAGCTCGAGAGTGATTTGCCGGCTTTCTATATTCTTACCAACTCACGCAGTCTGTCCCTCGCGGAGGCGGTGGCTTTGAATACCACAGTCGGACGTAACTTATTGGAAGCAAGGTATCGCTCAGGACGTGAGTTCGTGGTGGTAAGTCGGAGCGACTCTACTTTGCGCGGACATTTTCCGGGAGAGGTCAAGGCATTGGCGCAAGCGTTGCAGCAGCAATTCGACGCTTGGTTGATCATCCCCTTCTTTCTGGAGGGAGGGCGTTATACCGTTCACGATGTCCATTACGTTGCCGAGGGGGAGCAACTCGTGCCAGCAGGTGAAACCGAGTTTGCCCGTGACGTGGTTTTTGGGTACCACGCCTCCAACCTGCGCGAATGGGTAGAGGAAAAGACGAGAGGTGACGTCCGCGCGAGCGATGTAGCTTCTATCAGTATAGATGATTTGCGCCTCGGGGGGCCTGATAGGGTCACTGAGCAGCTGACAGCCCTCCGGAATGGCAACATCTGCATTGTGAACGCTGCCAGTATGCGCGACTTGCAAGTGTTCGTCCTCGGTCTGTTGCGCGCTGAAGCTCTGGGAAAGCGATTTTTGTATCGCACAGCAGCTTCTTTTGTTCAAGTGCGCGCCGGATTGGCACCGCATCCCCTGCTTCAACGTTCAGATTTCGATCTGTCCTTTGGAAGTGGCGGGTTGATCGTGGTCGGTTCCTATGTACCACGCACCACCGCTCAGATTCGAACCCTTATTAGCAGGTCTGATATCTGCAGCCTGGAGGTTGCGGTTGAGGCGTTGCTCGATGATGAGCATTGGCAGCAAGAGACAAAGCGTCTGGCACGACAGGCAGATCAGCTGTTGCGTTCCGGCTGCAATGTCATGTTGTACACCAGCCGCCAGCTGGTCACCGGTGCGAACGCTGAACACAGCCTGAACATCGGAAGGCGAGTGTCAGAGGGATTGGTATCCATTGTACGTGCCATTTCCGCGCGACCGCGCTACCTAGTGGCGAAAGGCGGTATAACTTCAAGTGATGTGGCCACATACGGTCTAGATGTTAAGCGTGCAATGGTGATGGGCCAGATTTTGCCGGGCGTACCGGTGTGGCGGCTTGGCCCAGAAAGTCGTTTCCCTGGCTTGGCGTACGTCGTCTTTCCGGGCAACGTGGGTGACGCTCAATCTCTGCTCCGGGTAGTTCAAATGCTTAGCTATGACGAAGAGTAAAGGGTCGGAAGTGAAGCTCATCACCATCTATGAGATTTCACTTTCAGGCTGTTGAGTGCGGACAATGGCAAAACCCAGAACCTATCCCCAAACTGAAATGCACACGGCTCATAAGCGCCATTTGACATTGTTGCTCAGAAAGTCTAAGATTTTGTGGTCGCATCATCATACCACGTACCAAGGTCATGCTAAGGGAGATTGACTAATGATAGAGCGGGAAGTATCGAACCCGATCCAATTATTCAAGGCGATTCAACGCTCAGCCACTCTGGTTCACCGCGTCACCGGGCAGATCGAGCAACTGATCATCAAAGGGGAGCTGCACCCCGGTGACCGCTTGCCCCCGGAGCGCGAGTTGGCACGCCAGTTCGGCGTAAGTCGGACTGTGGTGCGCGAAGCAGTGCGTTCTCTGGTTGCCAAGGGGCTGCTGGAAGTACGACCTGGCAGTGGCACTTTGGTGCGCAGCCCCAGTGCAGATGCGGTCGCACAGTCACTGATAATGTTCTTGCGAGCTGGACGTCCCGAATTCGACTGTGAGAAAGTGATGGAGATTCGCCGTGTCCTCGAGGTAGCGAACGCCGGCTTTGCAGCACAGCGTCGCACCTCTGAAGATTTGGCAGAGATGGCACATATTCTACGCGATGCAAGCACGCTCTCCTATGATCGCTATCGTTTTGCCGAGCTGGATGTCGCTTTCCATGCTGCTGTAGCACGCGCCACCCACAACGAGCTTTTGTCTTTGTTGTTGGACTCTGTGGCGGACATCCTTCTGACCTGGCGCCAGTTTAGTTTTGACGTGCCAGGTACACCCGAACGTGCCGTTATGTACCATCGTGCTATTTATGAGCAGATCAGACGCGGGGATATTGAGAGCGCTCGCCATGCAATGGGGGAACATCTAATTGAAGCCGAGGACACAATGCGCAAGGCGATTGCATTGCATACAGCCCATGCTAGGCAGCAAAGTGGTTATGAATCGTTGTGCAATGAGAGTGCAATAGGGGACAACGGGGGGACAGTCGCCGACGAGGCGACAATCTCTTAGAGAACATAGCTGATACAGAAAGGGGTAATTCAGAGCATTTCCCATGGAAACAATCGCACTTTTTGGAGCGGCAGGAAAGATCGGCACACGCATTGCAAGTGCACTGAGGGATGTGCCAGAGTATCGCATGTTGTACGTCGAAGCGGGAGAGGCAGGTTTGGCCCGATTGCGTGAGCGTGGCTTGACACCTTCCACAGCAGAAGAGGCTATGCGTGAAGCGGGGGTGGTCATCTTGGCAATCCCTGATGTTCTGATCGGCAAGGTGGCTTCCGAGTTGGTGCCGATGCTGCAGAG
>JBMFPH010000002.1:0-53378 GCA_049969215.1 Anaerolineae bacterium
GAGCGTGTGGTGATTGTGGGCAACGTGGCCATGCACCACTTGCTTGCCAAGCTCCCCGTGCACACATTGGCCATGATACCCTTCCAACCCTATGACAAGTCGCCTATCCGGGATGCGCGGTCGCTGATGGGTGGCATCTTTCCGGAACACGTGCGTGTATCCCTGCCCCCGCTGATCGGTGGCTTCGTGGGTACGGACACACTAGCCTGTCTGGCCTATTTTGGGTTCGACAACCCTCCCGGCCCTATCGCCGCAATCGACTTGGGCACGAACGGCGAAGTGATGGTCACCGATGGCCAGCGCATCCTCACCGCCTCGACTGCCGCCGGGCCTGCCTTCGAGGGGGTGAACATATCGTGTGGCACCCGTGCTGTGGAGGGCGCGATTATCGGGGTACGCTTGGTGGACGGCGGGTTGGTTTATGACACCATCGGGGATGCAGAACCTGTAGGACTGACCGGCTCTGGATTGCTGAGCATGGTGTGGACGCTGCGCCAGGCCGGGATTCTGCGTGAGGATGGACGCTTTGTAACCGATCCACCCGTGCTGGCCGATCGGATCATTCAGGATGGTAATGGTCGTCGCCTGATGCTCACGCCCGATGGGCGTTTGAGCTTCACCCAGAAGGATGTACGTGAGCTGCAGAAAGCCAAGGGCGCGATGCGCGCCGCAATGGAGATCCTGTTAAAGCAGTTGCGGCTGCATCCATCCGATCTGCAACGCGTTATCCTCACTGGCTCCTTTGGCGCCCAGCTGGATATCGAAGCGGTGTTAGGGGTGGGAATGTTGCCGCCGGTACGCCGTGAGGTAGTGGAGACCATCCCGAATGGTGCCGGGTTGGGAGCTGCCATGTTCCTCTCCGACGAAGGCTTTGCCTGGTCTGAGCGCTTGGCGGCACGTGCCGAGCAAATCAACCTGGATCAGGATGCCGACTTCATGCAGCAATACATCCAGGCGATGGCGTTGACGGCGGGGGGATGAGCCTGGGGCATCAATCGAGGAAGTGGATTGGTCATTTTCCTCTCAGATGCTGAGATTCTCCACTCGAGAACCACAGAGCAAAGAACAATCCAAAAAATCAGGCAAATGGACCTTGACAAACACCGTAGCCTATGTTATATTGTAGTTCGAAGCGCTTCGACTAACCGCTTCGAATAGCTGCTGTGTACTTGAACCGCGAGGTCTGTTCTGATGCCAACGATGGCGGATGTAGCCAAGCGTGCCGGAGTAGCTGTAAGTACCGTTTCGTACGCACTGAGTGGTGCTCGTCCTGTCTCTGAGAGGACACGCCAGCGTATCATGGAAGCTATCGCCGAGCTTGGTTACCATCCCAATATCCTCGCTCGCGGTTTGGCTAGCAAGCGCACCCGTATTATTGCCCTCCTGTTTCCATCTGTAGCTCGCGGTCTCTCACAGGTTCAGCTGGAATTCGTCAATGCCGCCGCCGAGATTGCCAGCCAACAAGGCTATGCCTTGCTCCTGTGGACATCACCTCACGAGGATGGCGAGATCCTGCGCCTGAGAAAAGAAGGGTTAATCGAAGGCCTGCTCCTGATGGAGGTCAAGCTCCACGATCCTCGTGTTGAAACATTGAAGAAGCTCGGTTATCCCTTTTGCATGATTGGCCACACTGAGCACAACGACGGAATAAGCTTCGTGGATTTCGACTTTGAGCGGGCAATCCAACTATGCACCCAGTATCTCTATGAGCTGGGACATCGTAATATTGCCTATCTTGTCTATTCACCGGTGCCTGTTGAGCTCGGGTATGGACCAGCTGTGCGCTCGCTAAAGGGTGCACACGCCGCCTGTGAAAAAATGGGATTGCCACTTATTGTGCATGTCTGCGAGCCAGATGCCCGCACGACCTACCATGCCACCCGGGAATTACTGGAAAAACATCCCTTATTGACGGCAGTGGTTTACACCTCTGACGTACAGTACGCGGGAATAATGCAAGCCATTCGTGAACGCAGATTACGGGTTCCGGAGGATTTCTCCATTGTTTGCATTGTGTCATCCCGATTTGCCGAGATGATGACGCCGCCGATAACCGCTGTCGATCTCCCGGCTACCGAGATGGGACGCATTGGAACCAATTTACTAATCCGTTGCCTGGAAGGAGATGAGAAACAACCGACCCAGCTCATCCTGCCACCCCGACTGATCGTGCGACAAAGTACCTCTATTCCTCGGCAGTGCTGGGTAATACCCAGCGGATAGGTATTCGGACAAGTTTCTATGAGAGGAGGTGATCACCAACGTTCATAGAATGACTGGCTAACCAGGGTATCAGCAAGAGCGGACCAATAAGGAAAAGATGCCATTCTGACCAAAGGAGGAAGGGAAAATGTCCAAGCGAATCATGTTGACAGTGGTGATCTTGGCAATGATGCTGGTTTGGACCGCACCGGCAATGGCGCAGGAACCATCCGAGTTTCCACCCGGAAAGTGGTGCCAGGGCATGACAATCCGTTTCTTTGCCGGCGGCGAGGCAGGGGACGCTTTTGCCTCGATCGTGTATAAAGGAGCACTAGCTGCTGAGGCGGATTTGGGCCCCAAAGTAGAATATGTCTTCTCTGGCTGGGATGTGCAAAAGATGGTCAACCAGCTGCGAGAGGCGATCGTGGCCAAGCCGGACGGTATTTCTATGATGGGACACCCCGGTGATGATGCGATCATGCCGTTGGCCGAGCAAGCTGCCAAAGCCGGCATCCTCATGATGTATTCGAATGTGGATGTGCCTCAAGTGCGCGCCAAGTATGGTGGTGGCTATGTGGGAGCTAATCTCACCCCACAAGGGTACGCCTTGGGAGCCGAAGCTGTCAAGATGTTTAACCTCAAGGCAGGCGACTATGCTATTGTTTTTGGCGCGTGGGGGCAGCCTGGTCGTTATTTCCGCGAAGAGGGCACTGCCAAAGCCTTTGAAGATGCTGGCCTGACCGTGGAGCGCATTGTATCGCCTCCTGAATGGGCAACCGCTCCAACCCAGGCGATACCGACGCTCTCGGCTGCTGTGCTAGCACACCCCGAAGTGAAAGTTATCGTATGGCCAGGTGGCCAGCTGCTGGGAGCAGTACCTGTGTTTATGGAAGCCCTGAAGAAGCAGCCAGGCGAGATTATCAACATTGGCTTTGACACAAGTCCGGCCGTCATTGATGCCTTCGCCAAAGGCTACGTCCAGCTCACCTCCGATCAACAACCGTTCCTGCAGGGCTATATCCCCATCCTCAGCCTGTGCCTGAGTTGGAAGCTGGGCTTGGCTCCCATGAACCTCGATACCGGTGCAGGCTTCGTGACCGCCGAGAACTACCAGACCGTGGCCGATTGGGCTAACAAGGGCTATCGCTAGACCAGAATGATAGCGCGACACTCACCACAGTGGGCAGAAAAGGTTGGGGGGAGATGTTCACCCCCCAACCACCTCAGTGGAAGAGAAAGAGCTTGTGCTTTGAGAGGGATTCTATGGGAGATTATATTGTAGAGCTGCGCAACATTTCGAAGTCATTCGGTAAAACGCGCGCACTCACCGATGTTAACTTTTATGTCGGAAAGGCAGAGATCGTCGGGTTGATCGGCGACAATGGTGCCGGTAAGTCGACCTTGATTAAGATCATCTCCGGTGTGCTCGCTCCAGATAGTGGTGAGATTTATGTCCACGGCAAAAAGGTCGAGCACTGGTCGGTATCAGCAGCGCGCCGTGCTGGCATCGAGACCGTATATCAGGACAAGGCTCTCGCCGAACAACAGACCATTGCGCGCAATATCTTTATGGGTCGTGAACTGACTGGGTTCCTGGGTTTCATCCGGGGCCGAGATGCCTATAACGAAGCGAATCGCTTGATGCGCGATATTGGGTTCACTTCCAAGGTGTTCTCCCCCGACTTAATAGTGGCTACCCTCTCAGGCGGTGAGAAGCAAGGGGTAGCGATTGCCCGGGCGCTCTATTTTGACGCTACTTTGATCATCCTGGACGAACCTACTACGGCTCTCTCCTTAACTGAGTCCGAGAAAGTGTTTGGATTTGTGCGTCAAATAAAGCAACAAGGATGCTCCGCAATATTCATCAGCCACAATATCTACCATACGTACGATGTCGCCGACCGGTTCGTAATACTGGATCGCGGCAGGGTTGTTATGTCAGCAGAGAAGCGCGAGATACCCTCAGCTGATTGCCTGGTCAAAGATTTGCAGGACATCGCGCGTTCCGGTAGGCCTATCAGGTAAGATGTGTTGATTGAGACAAGGGTACATCCATCACTACTCTGACCGCGGAGAGAAAAGACTATGTTGAGCAAGTTTGTCGATCGCAACCGTCGGCCCATCAGTGCGCTTGCGGTTCTGGCTGTGCTGCTGATCGCTTTCACCATTGCAAACCCTAAAGTGTTTCTAAATGCCCAACTCTATACCGCCGTTTTCACCTCCTTGCCTCTTTCGATCGTCTTGGCTGTGCCTCTTGTGTTCGTGATCGCGGCAGGAGAAATTGATCTGGCCTTTCCCTCTGTTGTTGGTCTAGCTGCATGGGCATGTGCTCTGGTGATTCAGGCAGGGGGGAACCATGCTTTGGCAGCTCTGGCAGCTCTGCTCGTCGGCGCGCTGGCAGGTCTGCTTAATGGGCTATTAGTAACCCGTGCCAAGCTCTCCTCATTGGTGTCGACCTTGGGGATGAATTTCTTCCTACGCGGGCTCATTAACCTGGGGACACGAGGCGAGGGCATCCCGCTCACCGCCCAACTTAGTGATGCCCCTTTTCGCTTCATCTTTGCAGGTGAGCTGGGACCAATCCCGGCCCAAATGTTCTGGGCAATTGCCTTTGCAGTAATTGGCATACTGCTCTTCAACTACCACAAATTTGGCGCTCAGGTGTGCTGTGTCGGAGATAATCAGGAAAGTGCCCGCGAGATGGGTATCTCTGTCGAGGGAGTTCGAACACTGACTTACATCTACGTTGGACTGGCGGCAGGCTTAGTGGGAATTCTCTCGAATGCGTTGAACCTGATCTTCTGGCCCAACACTGGCGACGGGTTTCTGCTCAGCACATTGGCAGCCGTGTTTGTGGGAGGCACCCCCACGTGGGGTGGCGTGGGCACGGTCACCGGAGCAGTCATCGGCACGTTTACTGTGGGATTTGTCACCACGGGGATTATTGCCGCTGGGTTGACCGGTTTCTGGACCCAGTTCTTCTATGGCCTGGTGATTATCCTGTCTCTCTTGGGACATCGTTTCAATCAACCTAGATATCGGTAGCAAATGACACTCTGCGTCCAGCAAATCACAAACCATCCTCGTGAGAATGGATTGATATGACTTCCCGCGAATTGATCACGCGATTATTCAGTGGAAACTCGTTCGACCGTGTGGGGGTGTTTGAGCATTTTTGGGTCGATACGTTGCAGGTTTGGCTTGGCCAAGGATATCCATTCGTCACATCTGATGGACCGGCAGAAGCTACGAATGAGGAGAGCTACGCTGTAAAAATCTCTCATGTCGTGCCGTCAGAATTGTGTGAGAGAGCTGCCCCTGCCCCGGTAAGCCCCTATCATCACTTCGAATTCGATATGCACCCTTGTGGAGGAGGCTTCGATCTGGAACCCATCCGCGGCTATGAAGAAGTACTGGAAGAAACGGACGAGTGGGTTATCAAGCGCAATGGTGCTGGGGCAGTGTTCAGATACTGGAAGCACAAATCGGGCACCCCGGAACATATCGACTTTCGAATGACCAGCCGCGAAATCTGGGAGAGAGACTATCGTCCGCATCTGCTTATGGTCGATCGCGAGCGTCTCAAAGGCGGTGCCTTTAAGAACAGCACTCTGAGCGAGGATCGCGCTGAGCTGCAATATGCACGCACTACCGGTAAGTGGGCTCATTTCGCCCACATTGGCCTCTGGGAGGTGATGCGTGGTAGCCTAGGTGACCTATGTATGTATGAGAGCCTGCTCACTGATCCAGGCTGGATACACGACTTTAACCGCGTTTACACTGACTTTTTCAAAGCTCATTTTGAAGTATTGTTTGAGGAGTTGGGCTTGCCGGATGGCATTTGGTTATACGATGACATCGCCTATCGCAACGGCTTGTTTGCCTCGCCGCGCACATTACACGAACTCTTTCTGCCTTACTATGCTGAGCTCACGGATTTCTTTCATTCCCGCGGTCTTCCAGTGATCTTGCATTCATGCGGGAATGTCACTCAAGCATTGCCACTCATCATTGAAGCCGGTTTCGATGGCCTGCACCCCATGGAGATCAAGGCAGGTTGTAATCCCTTCCGCTTCGCCGAACAATATCACGACCGCTTGGTTCTCATCGGAGGGCTGGACGTGCGCATGCTGGAGACAAATGACCGGCAAACAATTGTACGCGGTGTATCAGACTTGATCGAAGGAATGAAAGCTCGAGGAGCACGGTATATTTTTGCTACCGATCATTCGGTGACGCCTCTGGTGCATTATGACAGCTATAGACTCGCACTAGATGTATACCGACAGCACATGATGTATTGAAGCGTATCCACACTTTTGACCTAAGCAGTGCAACAGGCAAGTTCATCTCAGTGCTCGGAGGTATCAATATGGAAATCCGAAATCTTGGTAATACAGGGCTTCGAGTGTCCGAGCTCTGTCTCGGTACTATGACGTTCGCGCGAGAGACCAACGAAGAGATTTCGTTGCGCATGATCGACCGTTTCGTCGAGGCAGGGGGGAACTTCATTGACACAGCTGATGTGTATACTGCGGGCCGCGCAGAAGAAATCGTGGGCAAAGCACTAAAGGGGCGTCGCCACGACTTCATCATCGCCACTAAGGTGCGCTTTCGTATGGGGCCCGGTCCTAACGATGTGGGGCTTTCTCGTAAGCACATCATAGAGGGTTGCGAGGCAAGCTTGCGTCGCCTGCAGACCGACTACATCGATCTCTATCAGGCACATTGCTGGGATCCATACACCCCCCTGGAAGAGACGCTCGCCGCCTTCGACGATCTCGTGCATGCCGGCAAGGTGCGCTATACAGGCGTTTCGAATTTCACCGGATGGCAGCTGATGAAAGCGCTTTGGCTAAGCGACAAACATAGCTGGGCACGCTTTGTTTGCCTCCAGCCGCGCTATAATCTGGTGGACCGCCAGGCGGAACGAGAACTATTGCCGATCTGCCGAGAAGAGGGTTTGGGCGTGATACCGTGGAGCCCGCTGGGTGGCGGTTTTCTTTCTGGAAAGTACGAGCGTGACAAACCAATACCTCAAGATGCTCGGATTGCCAGTGCGCAGCCCCATTGGCCTGAGGCGATGGAACGGCAGGGGACTGAACGTGCCTGGCGCACGCTGGAGGTTGTACGACAAATTGCGAAGCAGCGTGGCAAAAGTCCCTCTCAGGTCGCGTTGGCATGGTTATTAGCCCAACCGGACATCACAGCACCCATTCTGGGTGCGCGTACGTTGGAACAGCTAGAGGACAACCTCGGATGTGTTGGCTGGAAGCTGACGGAAGAGGAACTAAAACAGCTCGATCAGGTTAGTGCACTTGAAGACGCATATCCCTACCATTTTATCCAATCCTTTGCCTATGATCGCTGACAGGGAGGAAATTTAAGATGCAAGGCTTTCGTCGAGAAGATAATGCGCTTATCTGGGAGCTCAATCACGAGATATTACGCATCGAGCCATGGGGGCAAGATAGCTTGCGGGTGCGTGCTACTATAATGCCTGCCATTCGTGACGATTTACCTCATGCGCTATTAGAGCCAACGCCCACGCAAGCGGAAATACATATCACAGAACAGCTAGCCACCATCCGTAACGGTGCCATTCGAGCCGAAGTGTCTCCCACCGGTAAGATCCGCTTCGTCAACGCACTTACTGGTGCTGAGTTGCTGCAGGAGGAAGAGCACCTGTTGCCTTTTGGATGGCCACCACCACGTTATTACCAGGCGTTGCCCGGGGGTGCCTTCCGCATTGAGGTGCGCTTCCTCGCCTACAATGATGAGCACTTCTATGGTCTCGGTCAGCAGCAACACGGTCGCCTTGACCACAAAGGATGTGTTATCGAGCTCGCTCATCGTAACACTCAAGCAACTATACCGTGGATCATATCCAGTCGCGGGTATGGCTTCCTGTGGAACAACCCATCGGTTGGTCGTGTGCAGCTGGGTTATGACCGAACTATGTGGGTCGCCGAGGCAGCTCGTCAGATAGATTATTGGATCACGGTGGGCAATACACCAGCGGAGATCCTGGAGCACTACGTAGATGCCACAGGTCACACGCCCTCTTTTCCAGAATGGGCGGCCGGTTTCTGGCAGTGCAAACTGCGATATGCCAGCCAAGATGAGCTCCTAGCTGTAGCGCGTGAGCATAAACGACGTGGTTTGCCTATCTCGGTCATCGTCATAGACTTCTTCCACTGGACCGTCCAGGGCGAGTGGAAGTTTGATCCTGAGAAGTGGCCTGATCCAGCCGGGATGGTACGCGAGCTGGAGGAGATGGGCATTAAGGTGATGGTTTCCATCTGGCCGACCGTCAACCCACTAAGTGAGAATTGGGAAGAAATGCGTCGTCGGGGGCTTCTGGTGCGCCAGGAGAGCGGTATTCCAGTACAAATGCAATTCGTGGATAACAAACCCGAGGGGCCCATCTTCCTGCAATTCTTCGACGCCACGCACCCCGAAGCGCGGCAATTTGTTTGGGAACGAGTGCGAGAGAACTATTATCGCCATGGCATCCATATATTTTGGCTCGACGAGGCCGAGCCGGATATGTGGCCGATGCATCCGCATAATTTGCGCTACCATTTGGGCAACGGGTTAGAAGTGACCAATCTTTATCCATTGTTGTATGCACGAGGTTTCTATGAGGGGATGCGTGCCGAGGGGCAGCAGGAGATTCTTAACCTTTGTCGTTGTGCCTGGGCAGGCAGCCAGCGCTATGGTGCTGCGGTTTGGTCGGGGGATATCTATTCGACTTTCGAGGCATTGCAAGCCCAAATACCTGCAGGGTTGAATATGGGGCTGAGTGGAATCCCTTGGTGGACGACCGACATCGGTGGCTTTTTCGGCGGTGATCCATCCACACCTTATTTTCGGGAATTGATCGTGCGCTGGTTCCAATATGGTGTCTTTTGTCCTTTGTTCCGTTTGCACGGTTACCGTGAACCGACCACTTGGTATCCTGTAATGCAAGGCGGTCCAAATGAAGTGTGGTCCTTCGGCGAGGAAGCTTACGCGATCATCAAAGAGCTCCTGTTTCTCCGTGAGCGGTTACGCCCCTATATTATGGCCCATATGCGTCTCGCCCAGACGAAGGGTATGCCGTTGATGCGTCCGCTGCTCCTCGAGTTCCCTGAGGATCCCGAGTGCTGGAAAGTGGCAGATGCTTTTATGTTCGGTCCGGATCTGCTCGTCGCCCCAGTAGTACATCAGGGTGCACGCAGCCGCTCAGTTTATCTGCCGGCAGGAACAACTTGGGTTGATGTGTGGA
Source organism: Anaerolineae bacterium (assembly GCA_049969215.1). Lineage (GTDB taxonomy): Bacteria > Chloroflexota > Anaerolineae > 4572-78 > NAK82 > NAK82. The sequence goes on from JBMFPH010000002.1 coordinate 9,473, forward strand.
CAGAGAAAAAGCTGGATGGAGGTCAATGGCTCACTGCAAATGTCCCTCTGGAGCGAATTCCGCTCTTCTTGCGTGGTGATGCTCGACTTCCGATTAGGCAAGGACGAGCACAGTGATACACATCTGCGGAAACGTCGAAAAGGTCTCCCTGTGATCCGGTTTATTTCCTTCCGTCCTTCCAGGGCATGAGCTTCTTCGCACCGTTTGACAAACGTCCTGAAATATGTTATACGTAGCGCCGTATACGTATACAAGCAGCATCAGGTGTTTTCCAAATGCATGAAATGTGCGTGCGTTTGCCCAGGGCGATCAGGAGCCAGCCAGACTGCTGAGTCTGGACAGGCCGGCTTATGCTGGGCAACGGATGCCACGATTGATTGTGCACAAGACCAGCCTTCCAGATGAGGAAGGCTGGTTTTTTGTATCAGATTGAATGAGCTTTGAGTGGAGGAAGGATATGATCCGTGTGGGGATCTATGGCGCGAGCGGCTACACTGGCCTGGAACTGCTCCGCATCCTGCATCGGCATCCCCATGTGCAGCTGGTGTTTGCCACGGCGCAGAGCCATGCCGGCAGCCTGCTGCGCGATGTCTTTCCGGTGCCTTGGGATATTCCGTTGATCGCCGAAGCGGAGGCGGATTGCAGTAGGGTTGATGCCGTATTCTGCTGCCTTCCGGCGGGCAAGGCAATGGAGACGATCGCTCTGGCACACCACTATCACGTGCGCGCCATTGATTTTTCCGCCGATTTCCGACTTGCTGACGTGCAAACATATACACAGTGGTACGGCATCCCTCACAGCGCGCCCGAACTGCTGCCACTAGCAGTCTATGGCCTGCCCGAACTATACCGCGAGCAGATTAGACATGCGTCCATCGTGGCGAACCCTGGCTGTTATCCCACCAGCGTGCTGCTGGCGCTTTATCCCTTGCTCAAGGAGCAGCTGCTCCTGCCGGATCGCCCCATCATCGTGGACAGCAAGTCGGGAGTGAGCGGTGCCGGTCGCAGCCCGACACTCAAAACCCATTTCGTCGAGGCGAATGAGAACCTGTCGCCATACAATGTCGGGCGCAAGCATCGCCATCTCCCTGAAATGGAACAGGAGATCACGCGCCTGGGCGGCCCATCTGGCCAGCTCATTTTCACACCTCACTTGTTGCCGGTAAACCGGGGTATCCTCTCCACCATCTATGTGAGCATACCTGAAACGACCTCTGCGGAGGCGGTACATAACCGCTTCTGCGAGGCATACGCTGAGGAACCCTTCATCTGGGTGCTGCCGCCGGGACAGCTGGCTACGCTCGCCCATGCGGTGCACACCAATCGCTGCGTCCTCTCGCTCACCCAGCCGATGCCGGGGCAGCTCATTATTTGCTCTGCGATCGACAATCTCGTCAAGGGAGCGGCAGGGCAGGCGGTGCAGAACTTCAACCTGATGTTCGATCTGGAAGAGACAACCGGACTGGTGGCGTGATGATCCAAGTGCTTAAGATCGGAGGCAACGAGCTGGATGACCCCGCCTTTGTCGGCCAGTTGGTAGAGGCGGTAAAAGAGCTACCCTCTCCACCTGTGATCGTGCACGGAGGCGGCAAGGAGATCCGTGAGCTTCAGGAAAAGATCGGCATAGAACCACGCTATATCGAGGGATTGCGTGTCACCGACGATGCGTCACTGGAAGTAGTGCAAATGGTGCTCTCCGGACGTATCAACAAGCGTCTGGTGGCCGCGCTAGGGGCAGCGGGCATCGATGCCTTCGGCATGTCCGGCATCGACCGCGCTGCGGTGAAAGCAGAAAAGCTGCATCATCCCGCCGGTGATCTGGGTTGGGTAGGACGCGTCGTCGCCGTGCGCGGTGAGGTTTTCCTGAATCTGCTGGAAAATGGCATTACCCCAGTGCTCTCACCCGTCTGTTACGGGCCGGATGGCAGCATATTCAACGTGAATGCAGACCACGTCGCCGAGGCAGTTGCACTGGCACTCCAGGCAGATGCACTGGTCTTCGTCTCCAACGTGCCCGGCGTGCTGGTGGAGGGGCAGCTGGTCAAACACCTGGAGCCCGCCCAGGCACAAGCATGGATCGCGGATGGCACCATCTCAGGTGGGATGATCCCCAAGGTACGTGCCGCGTTAGAAGCAATGGCACATGGGGTAAAGGCCGTACGTATTACCAATCTAGAGGGGCTAAAACACCAAGGTGGCACCCTGGTCACCCAGAGCAGCGAGGCAGGATCACCATGAACGAGACAACGCAACTATCCGTACACGAAGCGATCGCCCTGGAGCGTCAATATGTGCTGCAAACCTATCGACGCCCCGATTTCGTGCTGGTGCGCGGTGAGGGGGTGCACTTATTCGACGAGAGGGGACGGGCCTATCTGGATGCGGTTGCAGGCATCGCGGTCAACGCGCTGGGCTATGGCGACCCGGAGATTGTGGCCACCCTGCGCACCGCGGCAGAAGGCTTGATCCACGTCTCGAACCTGTATCACACTGAGCCGCAGGCGCGCCTGGCGCAGGCATTGGTGAAATGCTCCTTTGCTGACCGCGTGTTCTTCTGCAACTCGGGCACTGAGGCAATCGAAGCGGCTCTCAAGTTCGCACGCAAGTATGCACGCGAGCGCTATGGCGCACACAAGACGCACTTCGTCGCATTCACCAACTCCTTTCACGGGCGCACGATGGGAGCGTTGTCCACCACAGCGACTGAAAAATACCGGGCACCCTTCGAGCCGTTGGTGCCCGGCGTCCGGTTTGTGCCGTTCAACGATCTGCATGCCGCAAAGGAAGCGATCACCGATCAGGTGTGTGGAGTGCTGATAGAGCCGATTCAGGGAGAGGGCGGCGTCCACCTGGCAACGGCAGAGTTCTTGCAGGGATTACGTGCACTGTGCGCAGAAAGAGGAGCACTGCTCATCTTCGATGAGATCCAATGTGGATTGGGGCGCAGCGGCACGCTATGGGCACACGAACCTTCGGGCGTGACGCCGGATGTGATGACGTTGGCCAAGCCGTTGGCCGGTGGGCTGCCCATGGGGGCTGTGCTTATGACTCAGGCCGTCGCGGATGTGATGGTGCCGGGTGACCATGGCAGCACGTTCGCTGCCGGGCCGTTGGTTTGTCAGGTCGCGCAGGTGGTATTGCGGCGCATCAGCTCCCCGCAATTCCTCGCCGAGGTGCGTGCCAAAGGCGAATACCTGGCTACACGCTTGAATCATCTCATCCGCCCCCATTGTCTGGTGCGTGACGTGCGCGGTCGCGGACTGATATGGGGTATTGAATGTAGCGTGGAGGCATCCACGGTGGTCAACGCTGCCTATCGCCATGGTCTGCTCGTGTGCGCTGCGGGAACGCATGTGGTGCGTCTTTTGCCACCACTGATTATCGCGCGCACTGAGATTGACGAAATGGTGGACAAGCTGGCCGCAACACTTGAAAACGTGGCCCAGGAGAACGCAGCATGAACGAGAATGCGGTTGAGATTGTCCGGGCGAGCGTGCAGGACGTGCCTGCTATCGCTGCACTGGTAGAACGCTATGTACGCCGGGGAGAGGTATTGCCACGGTCACCCGCGGAGATCTATCAGTCATTGCGTGAATGGGTGGTGGCGAAGTGTTACAGCGAAGTAGTAGGCTGTGGGTCGTTAGTCATCCTGTGGGCCGACATGGCCGAGATTCGCTCGCTCATTGTGTTGCCCGAGCTACAGGGGGTAGGCATCGGCCGCCAGCTTGTCTGCGCCCTGTTGGCCGAAGCTGCTGCTTTAGGAATTCCTCGCGTGATCGCGTTGACGCGCAAGCCAGCATTCTTCGCCAAGCTGGGTTTCGTTGAGGTGCCGCGTGCCTCGCTGCCGCGCAAGATTTGGAAAGATTGCATCCACTGCACCAAGTTCGCCGGTTGTGACGAGGTGGCAATGGTGTACGAGCTGTCACTCAAGGTGGACAAGGGCCAAGAGGTTACCACGTGTGAGGCGACCATCGCGCGTGATGCGTCCACAAGTGCGTCTCAACGATAAGGCAGATTTACCGAGGTTCAGAAATCTCGGTACAGTTCAAAACGGGCCTCACCCCAAACTTTTCCATTATCCACGGGGGAAAAACGGGCGAACCCTTGAGAGCAAATTACCGGGCTGATGACTTAAGCTGGCCGGTGTAGGCGCCACATTCTTCACGTCCGTACCGGGGATCACAGGGCGTTCAGCCGGCAACGCAGTCACCGCAATGGCCAACGTTAACAGCAAACCAAGCAGCAAAAGGAGCAGGCGATTCTGCCGTAAGGCATCACGCAACGCCGTGCTACCGGTTACTATCGCACCGTTCCGTGAAGAACGCGGTGGAAACCCCCTTTCTTCTCCGGGGATGTTGCGAGGCGTCCACAGAACACTTGGTATCTCCTCGACACGCTCCAGCAGCTCGGCACGCAGCGCGGCAATGCCAGGTGGACGATCGTCGGGATGCATCGCCATAGCATGGAGGATGGCGCGCTCAACGTGGGGTGAAATGCTAGGATTGAGCGCGCGGGGTGCAGGGAGCACATCCGGTCTGAGAAAGCGCTGTTTGGCATCCACAGGTGGCTGCCCAGTCAGCAGGTGGTATAGAGTGGCACCAGTGGCATAGATGTCCGAGCGAACATCGGTATGTCCACTTTCGCCACCGTATTGTTCAAGCGGGGTATACTGCACACTACCGCGACCCTGTAGCACGGTGATGGTGCTCTCATCGTTAGGTGTCATCAGCTTGACCAAACCGAAGTCCACCAGCTTGATCGTTCCGGCCGGCGTGAGCTTGATATTGGCAGGCTTGATGTCGCGGTGCAACAAAGGTGGCTCCTGGTTATGTAGGAATTCAAGAGCATCGAAGAGCTGTTCAGCCCATGCCAACACTTGCTCTTCGGGCAAGAACTCCCCCTTGGCACGTGCCTCTTCGATCAGCTCGCGCAGGTCGCGCCCTGGAACAAAGTCCATCACCAGGTAGTCACGTTCCCCTTCTGTGAAATAATCGGATACTTTGGGCAGGTTAGGGTGGTCAAGACGTGCCAGAATGGTTGCTTCGCGGTAGAATTGAGCTTGCAGCTGTTCGCGTCGCTCTAGGTTGGCGCCAGGTTCAGGGATGACCTCCTTGATAGCACACAAACGGCCCTCTAGTCGCAGATCTTCTGCTTGGTAGATTGCCCCCATGCCTCCCCGACCCACCAGCTGCACGATGCGATACCGTGACCACAGGATGGCACCCGGGCTGAGCGGTTCAAACATCTTCTCCTCTCTTTCCGACGGTAACGAGGTAGCAGCCGTCGGTCTCCCCCATATATACTAAGGGTAACCGATAGGATTGTTTCTGTCAAGGGCCGGGAGTACTTGCGCCAAGAGATCGTTACCAGACGGTGGAGACGATCTTGCGCTATGTGCCATGATGCTATAATAAATGGACAGGCTGATCACTTAAGGAGGCCCATCATGCGCATTGCGATACTGTCCGACATCCATGATAACATCTGGAAGCTGGAAAGCGTGCTTAACCGCGTGCAGGATGCAGATGCATTAATCTTCTGCGGCGATTTTTGTGCCCCTTTTACGTTAACCCAGCTGGCGCAGGGCTTCAAGGGGCCGGTGCATGTCGTCTGGGGCAACAACGACGGAGATAAGTGGCTGCTTACACGCAATGCTACCGCGGCCGGCAACGTGATGCTCCACGGTGAACTGGCCGAGCTGGAGCTGGGAGGTCGCCAGCTGGCTGCCAATCATTATCCTCATATCGCACGCCACCTGGCCGAATCGGGCCGCTATGCTGCCGTGTTCTACGGTCATGATCACACCGCACATATGGAGCAAATTGGCCAGACACTCTTGCTGAACCCGGGTGAAGTGATGGGACGCTTTGGCAAGAGCACTTTCGCGTGGTATGATACCGAGACTGGCCAGGCTGAAATCGTGGAAGTGACATAGAGAGAAAGCCAGCGGTGAACAAGACGGGAGAATCGTGGAAAGGAGAGATCTGCTGAGAGCTCGCAATGCCCAAACGAACCGATCTTCACACCATTATGGTGCTCGGTTCCGGCCCCATCGTCATCGGCCAGGGATGTGAGTTCGATTATAGTGGCACGCAGGCGTGTAAGGTACTGCGTGCACATGGGTATCGCGTCGTGTTGGTCAACTCTAACCCGGCCACCATCATGACCGACCCCGAGTTTGCCGACGCGACCTATGTCGAACCGCTCACCCCCGAGCTATGTGAACAGATTATCGCGATCGAACGGCCGGATGCCATCCTGCCCACAGTCGGTGGTCAGACCGGGTTGAACCTGGCGGTAGCGCTGCAAAAACGTGGAGTCTTGGAAAGTTATGGCGTCGAGCTGATCGGAGCGTCCTCGACAAGCATTGAGTTGGCCGAAGACCGTCGCTTGTTCAAGCAGGCTATGGATGAGATTGGACTGCTTTCGCCGCAGAGCGAGGTGGTGAGTACGGTTGATGATGCGCTCCGCGTGGCGGAGCAGCTGGGCTACCCCGTATTGATACGTCCGTCGTTTACCCTGGGAGGCTCCGGAGGGGGTGTTGCCTATAATTCTGCCGAGCTGCGCGAGGTTGCCGAACGCGGTCTCAAGCAGAGCCCCGTCGGTCAGGTGCTCATCGATATGAGCTTGCTTGGCTGGAAGGAATTTGAGCTGGAGGTAATGCGCGACGCGCGCGGCAACTTTGTGGTAGTCTGTTCGATCGAGAACGTCGACCCCATGGGGGTGCACACGGGAGACAGCATCACGGTGGCACCAGCACAAACGCTCACCGACAAAGAGATGCAGCGCCTGCGCGATATGGCACGAGCCGTATTGGACCGTGTGGGGCTGGCCACAGGTGGTGCCAATGTCCAATTCGCTATTAACCCTGACGATGGACAGGTATATGTCATCGAAATGAATCCGCGCGTGTCGCGTTCATCGGCGCTGGCAAGCAAGGCGACTGGTTTTCCTATCGCCAAGATCGCTGCATTGTTGGCAGTCGGCTTTACCCTGGACGAGATCGCCAATGATATCACGCGGGTCACCCCGGCCAGCTTTGAGCCCTCGCTGGACTATGTGGTGGTCAAGATTCCGCGCTGGGACTTCCGCAAATTTTCCGGGGTAGATGATGTGCTCGGCCCCCAAATGAAGGCTGTGGGTGAGGTGATGGCTATCGGGCGCACCTTCCCCGAGGCACTGCAGAAGGCAATCCGTTCGCTGGATATCGGCATTGTCGGATTTGGCTCAGTTCACCATCCGGATATACCTCTCGAATCGTTGCGTGTGCCCACTGCACAGCGTCTGTTTCATATGGCAACCGCCCTGCTCAAAGGAGCTTCTCCAGAGGAAGTGGCCGCTACTACTCATTTTGATCTCTGGTTCGTGCGGCAGGCTTCTGAGATCATCCAACTGCAACGAGAATTGGAGGAGCGAAAGCCAAGACTAGAGGCGCTCACGACAGAGGAGTGGCGTTGCCTCAAACGTCATGGCTTCAGTGATGCCCACTTGGCTACCTTGTTAGGAGTAAGTGAGGCCGCAGTGCGCGCCCGTCGTAAGACACTCGGTGTGATCCCGGTTTATTATCGCGTGGATACCTGCGCCGCTGAATTCGAAGCGTACACTCCCTATCTCTATTCGACATATGAAATCGACGACGAGGCTCAGCCAACCGATCGCCCCAAGGTGATCATTCTAGGAGGTGGTCCTAATCGTATCGGGCAGGGCATTGAGTTTGACTATTGTTGTGTGCACGCCTGCTTCGCCCTGCGCGAAATGGGTTACGAGACAATTATGGTCAACTGCAATCCGGAGACCGTCTCCACGGACTACGATACCGCGGATCGCCTGTACTTTGAGCCGCTCACCGCTGAGGATGTGCTGAACATTATCGACGAGGAGAAGCCCAAAGGGGTGCTGGTGCAATTTGGAGGACAGACTCCGCTTAATATCGCCCGTGCATTGCAGGACGCCGGCGCGCCCATTTGGGGCACCTCGGTGGATACCATCGACCTAGCTGAAGACCGCGAGCGTTTTAATGCGCTCATCCGTTCCCTGGACATCCCTCAGCCCGAAGGTGGCACTGCGTCGAGCCGTGAGGAAGCTTTGCAAGTGGCCCATCACATCGGCTACCCTGTTCTGGTGCGCCCCAGCTACGTCCTGGGTGGACGGGGCATGGCATTGGTCTTCGACGATGAGACTTTGCTCAGCTGGCTGGACAAGCACATCATCTGGGATGAACACCCCGTTTTGATTGATCGGTTTCTGGATGATGCGTTTGAGGTGGACGTGGATGCCTTATGCGATGGCCAGCGTGTCACCATCGGGGGAATTATGCAGCACATCGAGGAGGCTGGCATCCACAGCGGCGATTCAGCGTGTGTATTGCCACCCTACAAGATCAGCATGTATCACATCGAGATCATCCGCGAGTATACACACCGCATCGGCAAGGCATTACAAGTGAAAGGCTTGTTCAATGTTCAGTACGCTATCAAGGATGAAATTGTCTACGTGTTGGAGGTCAATCCGCGCGCGAGCCGCACGGTGCCCTTTGTAAGCAAGGCGACCGGACATCCTCTGGCCCGCTACGCCACGCAGATTGCAGCAGGCAAGACACTCGCTGAGATCGGCTTCCTCAATGAGCCACGCGTGGACGGCTTCTTCGTTAAAGAAGCTGTATTGCCCTTCCAGAAATTCCCCGGCGTGGACGCCCGGCTGGGCCCGGAGATGCGTTCAACCGGCGAGGTAATGGGGCATGCCTCGCGCTTCGGTCATGCATTTGCCAAAGCGCAGATGGCAGCCGGCGTTCCCTTGCCCACCGAAGGCACCGTGCTGATCTCGGTCAATCAGTTCGACAAAGGCGCTGTGCTCAAGATTGCCCGCGATCTGCATCAGCTGGGGTTCAAGATTCTGGCCACGTCTGGTACGGCGCAGTGGTTACAGGCTGTCGGATTGCCGGTAACCGTGATCAACAAAGTGAGCCAGGGCTCACCGCATATCCTGGATGCCATTCGAGCGGGACAGATCGACCTGATCATCAACACCCCACGCGGTGGCCAGGCGCACTATGACGGTAGTCTCATTCGCGGTGCCGCCCACATGATGGGTATTCCCATTGTCACCACCTTGAGTGCGGCAGCCGCCACGGTGCAGGGTATCCGTGCGCTACGCGAGAAACCATTGCGCGTGTGCAGTCTGCAAACACACTATGCCGCGGCGCGACCGAAAGAAGAGGCAATGCACTAGATCACCTCTGCTCTACCCAAAGTGGCGTCTAATCCCTGGAGGTTATAATTGCACCATGGATGTCCTAGAGGCAATTTTCACTCGACGTAGTATCCGCCGTTTTGAGAATCGACCAGTGCCCCTGGAAATGGTCGAGCAGCTGCTAAAAGCGGCGATGTATGCGCCTTCGGCGCGCAACACCCAGTCGTGGCACTTCATCGTCATCACCGATCGCCAGCTACTGGACGCTGTGCCCACATTTCATCCCTACGCGGCGATGATTCGAGAAGCTCCGCTGGCCATTCTGGTGTGTGGTGACGAACAATTAGAGCCGCGCACCGCTTACTGGGTGGAAAATTGCTCGGCCGCCACTCAGAACATCTTGTTGGCCGCTCATGGCCTGGGGCTGGGGGCAGTCTGGCTAGGCATCTATCCCAATTCGGATCGCGTAGAGGGCATGCGCCGCCTGATCGGGGACCTGCCTTCCCACGTGATCCCTATGGCTTTGGTAGTCGTCGGCTATCCGGCTGAAAAGCCCGCTCAGCCGGAGCGTTACCATCCCGAGCGCATACACTATAACCATTGGAGGACATGATGCGAGAGCCAACCCCCAAGGTTGTCCATTACACGCAAGTGCCGGCACAAACCTATGGTGATGAAGCGCCCGGTGTCACGATCCGCTGGCTGATCGATGAGGAACACGATGGTGCGCCAGTGTACGCCTTGCGCTTGATCGAAGTCGCGCCGGGGGGACATACCCCACGCCACACCCATCCCTTTGAGCACGAAAACTTCGTCGTGGAAGGACAAGGGCGTGTGCTGATTGGCACGCGGTGGTACTCGTTACGTGAGGGGGACGTCGCCTTCGTGCCCGGCGGGATTGAGCATACCTACGAAAACACAGGCGATAGACCCTTCAAGGTCTTGTGTGGCATCCCTGTGTCACGATTGCGATGAGCACCCTCTTGCTAGAACTGCGGTGAACGGGACAGGTTCCTACCCCTATCTCCTTCATCGAGTTTTACATTGTTGCAGGAAGCTACCCCACCGTAGGTGTCCTGGTAGGGGCATGCACAGAGCAGGTACATCGTGCAAAATGCAAAGCTACACTATACCCCTGCATTGTGATCTCGCTTTATCTTGAGATCTCCAACCGGTAGCCCATGCGGCGCACTGTGCGGATATGTTGAGGGTGTTTGGGGTCTTCTTCTAACTTGCAGCGCAACCAACGAATATGAACTTCGATGGTGCGAGTGTCTCCTGCGTACTCAGTGCCCCAAACCTCCCGCATGAGCTCAATGCGACTGACATCCCGACCAGCATTTCTCATGAGATAGGTGAGTAATGCCAGTTCTCTCGGGGTGAGATGACTGACCTGCCCGCGATACTTGACAGCACGTTTCAGCGTGTCCACACAGATATCACCGACGCGCAGGAAACGATCGGGTTGTACCTTCAACGCCTTTTTCATGCGATAAGCGAGCTGGCGAGGAGAGAAGGGCATTATGAGATATGCGTCACCACGCAGCTGCTCCCACTGCGTGTCATCATCGGAAATGATCAAGCGCGGAATCTCAAGATTGGAACGATCGAGCGCTTCGCAAACCCTCTGCGCATGTAGGAAGTTTCCTGCAGCATTTACCACCACTAGGTCCGGCCACTCGGCATATGCTTTGGCCATTGCTGTATAGGCGTCGCTCGCATGGATGACGGTGTATTTGCGTTTGCTCAAGGTCTGGCCGATGAATCCTTGTTCGGCTGCTTCGTCTCCCTCGACGAGTAGCACTAGCAGCGACTCCATGGTCTCCTCCCTCCAACCGGACGCCCTTACTTGAGATCCTCATAGAGGTTGTTGAAAGATCTCTTCGGCCATTCAGATTTTAGTAGGAAAATAGGCCGATAAAGTAGGCAACCTGCACATGTCCCTCACTATTGAGGGTGATTATAGTGCAGTGCGCGAGCTGTAGCAACAAGGCCTATCCGCCTTCCCTTCCCTCCTGTTCCTAGAGTTTGAGAACCGCGAACTGGACGACACCCACAGTTTTTAGTGGCAAAAGGTGGGTCGGGTCCACATATCTAGTGGGATCAGCCGGTTATGTGAGCAGACTGCCTGTCTTGGTTTCCCCGAGTAGGGATCCGTTTTTCAAACCGTTCTCAAACTTTATCATTCCCTTCTTTGGCGGAACCCTCATCGCCTCGACCCATCATACCAGCAATCCAACGGGCGAAAACCAGGTAGCCTGTGTGTCCCACCATAATGTCGGCCGGGCGCAATCGTTCCGCAACCGGTTTGTACGCGCGCAAGAGGATTTCTTCCACTTCAATGTGGGAAAAGTGGTGAGCTTCCAGGCCGGCGATCAACTGGCTCACCTGATTGGTGGTGGGCATCAATGCGCCGAAAAAGCCCCCTGGTTTCAGCGCTTGCCCAGCTTGTGATAGGTAGTCCCAGGGTGTGCGCACGTCCAAGAAGAGGGCATCCACTGCAGTTTCCTCAAAACCCTCGGCAATATCCTTAAACTTGAACTCCACCCACTCCTGTAATCCCAGCTGGGTAATGTTGCGGATGGCAAGGCGCTGCATATCCGGGCGATTTTCGTATGAGTAGACTCGCCCAAGCGGTGCGACGGCTCGTGCCAGCGCAATGGTCAACCCTCCACTGCCGCTGCCCGCCTCGATAACCCGCACGCCGGAGTGGATATTCATCTTGAGCAGAATGTAGCCAGCCTCCTTGGGATAGACAATTTGACTCTGACGGCGCACGTGCAGGATGAGGTCGTGCGTGGAGGGCTGCAACACCAGAAATGGCCTCCCCAACTGGGTCTTGATGACGCGCCCCCATGGCTGCCCGATGATCTCGTCATGACGGATGATACCCTCATGAGTGTGTAGGGCATCGCCAGCCCGCAGTGGCACAATAAAGCGCTTACCGCGGGAGCTAATCAGCAGTGCCAGATCCCCTTCCGTTGCCAGATCACTCACGCGTGCCTCCCTTCCTCGCCCAAAGGGATCAAGCGCGCCAGCTGGGTCATCCAGCGCATCAACTCAGCTGAGGAGAAATGCTGAATTTCGGAGAAAGCGAAGCTGACCAGCACGTGCGGGGCGTCAGCGCGTATGGCCACGCGATGCGGCATATATCGTGCGTCGGCAACGTGGGTGAGGATCTTGTCCACGAGGTGGTCAGATGAGTTGCTCTCCGGACAATAAAGGTGATAAGCACCCCGTGTCGTCGCCAAGGGCCACTGCAGATGCTCCGCCTGGGCTTTTCCACGGCGACCCAGCTCGCACGTAGGGTTGACGATCTCCACCTCTATGCGCGGGTTGCGCTGGAGTGTCAGGTGGAAAAACATGATGTCGGAGTGTCGGTGAATCCATTCCCACAGCCAAATGGGCAACACTTCTCGCGAGAGCAACACGACCGAAGCCGTGACCACGGCGAAAGGTGCACGCGCTTGGGTGATCTTGACGCGAAAGGCAGTGCGATTGACCGCTTGCACCATCGGCATCCCTCCCAGCGTGCGCATGCCCGGCTCGAGCCAGGTGCTGATGGCACGCGCCCGCCCTCGGTTCACGGCGCGCCCGATCAAATAGCCGACAATCAGGACGCTGGCCAGAGCGACGATGAACAGCGTAAACGGATCATTCAGAGAAAGAGGTGTGGACAATGTTTGCCCCCGGTACCCAGAACAAGCGATGAATGCAACGGGATATTCTCCCGCGCTCGGTCGGCCCCCTCTCTTCCGTCTTGTCACTACACGGAGAGAACGCGGATCACTAGGGCTGGGGCGACACAATCGGCACGGGGGTGACCGTCTCGTAATAAGACGGGACGACAAGGGCATCGATCACGAAGCCGATAGCCATGCTCAATACGATCAAAAGGCTCAGAATATAGAAGACGATGCGCGCAATCGAGCGTTTCCGTTTCGCTGCCGCTGTGCTCCTCGTCTGTTGCTTACGCGCCATAGCGATCTCCCGTGCGCTTCAGCTTTCTGCCCTCCGCTGGAATCGACACGCCATTATACCATCGTCCGATGCGACGCCCAATTGAGCGGATGACAATCCCCTCCTCCGGACAGTTCAAGGACGTTCCTTTTACGGCTCTGCCAGCCGTGGTCGGCCAGACGCCGTAGCCACCACCTCGCTTCCCAGAAAGATCTCCATTCCTCTGACGTTTACGATTTCGTCATGCCGCTGGGTTTGCACGTAGGCATGGATAGCGCCTGCTGCGTATGCGCGTTTCTCCGCCAGGGACGTGGCTGCTTCTGTAGCACAAGCGGCCGCTTCTTCCAGGGTGGCGAAGTCTCGGATGCCATCCGGCAGGTGGACGCGGAAGGCTTCATCGCCCAGTGGTCTGATCTGTACGCGCACCACCTGGGTGATGCCACCCACGACGGCACCCACCGCATTGGCAATCGGGGCATGCGGGGGAATGCACAGGTGGGTGTGCAACCGCTCTGCCACGGGCGGATAGTAGGTACTCACTGGAGCTCCGATAGCTACCAAGATGCGGTTGAGCATCAGGGAAACCCCTAGAGCGCCATTGTGCCCGTTGCGCGCTGCCAGCGCTTGATCGATGAATAACTGCCGCGCCGGCAGACATGGCTCCAGATTCACCCCATATTCTTCCTCCGCTACCACGTTCACCACCGCCCGGCCGGCTTGCAGGATGAGCTGGCGCAATACGCTGGCACATAAAGCTTCCACGTCGTCGTCTTGCACCGTCGGCACGCCACGATGCGTGCGCAGCCAAAGCACGGCGCCCAGGTAAGCCGCCTCGCGCGACCAATCGCGTTGGTGCCCCATGATGTGCGCAGCATCCGTCGGGGTGAACCCACTCGCAATCAACCACCCCTGTTCGATCAGGTGATTCACCGCCTGACGGATGAGATAACCGCTGCGTGCGCCTGCCACAAGTTGCTCCAGCGGCACCGGACCGGATGCCGTCGCCTCCCATATCTGCTGCTCTAGCGGCGAGAGTGCATTGCCGGCCCCATTAAGTGGGCGCTGACGCACCACAAATTGGCCATCATGTGGGCCCGGCTTGCGCTTGTGGTGTTGCTGATGGAGCACTTCTAACACTGCAGGATATTGATGCGCCAGCAAACTAAGAGGAACGAGACGGCGCGGGCCGATAGTGATTCCCTCCCATTCTGTGTTGGATGGTTGTACCTCGCTGTCGCCACCCAAGCCAAAAGTGTGGATAGCAACTGCCTCCACCATCGTGCGCCAATTCCCCACGATGGCACCCTCACGGTTGAGCGTGGGGCGTCCGTCGCGTACGACCGCGATGTCCGTGGTCGTGCCACCCATATCGACCACGACCATATCCCGCTCTCCGGAGAGGTAGCGTGCGCCGATCACGCTGGCGGCAGGACCGGAGAGAATGGTCTCCACCGGACGCTCCAGAGCGACCTGCGCCTCAACCAGCGAGCCATCACCTTTTACCACCATCAATGGCGCTCTGATTCTCTTCTCGCTCAGCAGAGCGCGCACTGCCACGATGAGCTGGTGCAAGAAGGGGATCAAACGCGCATTTAGTGCTGCTGTCAGCGCACGGCGCGGTGCGTTCAGGTTTGCGCTCAGCTCGTGGCCACATGTCACCGGCAGGTCGGTTAGCTCACGGATCAGCTGGCGCACCTTGATCTCATGCTCCGGATTGCGCACGGCAAAATAGCCCGATACGGCAAACGCAGCCACACGCGCCGCATTCTCTTCGATGGCTTGGCGCGCTGCGGCCAGATCAAGGGGCGCTTGTTCCTCGCCCATCACCGTGTGGCCGCCCTCGATGAAGACCACCGGATCGCCTTTCATCACCTGTCCGAGTCCCTCATACTCCAGTGCGTCATGCGGATAACCGATCAGCAGGAGACAGATAGGCGCTCCTTGGCCCTCAACAACAGCGTTGGTCGCCAAAGTGGTTGAAAGAGATACCAAGCGGACCGCAGGGATGAGATGGGCATCGATCAACACCCGCTCCACCGCTTCGCGGATGCCGACGGTGAGGTCATACTTGGTGGTCAGCGCCTTGGCCGAAGCGATGACCCCGTGAGACTCATCGAAGAGAACCGCGTCCGTGTACGTGCCACCAGTGTCAATCCCCAGAAAGAGAGCCATAGTTCCTCATCGTGTTGTGGCTGACGGTCGATGCCTCGGCGTAGTCAGGTGTCCCGCGGGCATATGGCATAGATCGCCAGCACAGGGTAGAATGCAGCCATAGTATACGACTGCACCACCGATCCGACAACTGGGATGGTTGCAGGATGCGGGTCGTCTACGTGGTGTTCACGCTGCGCTCATGGAGATCACCCGCCTCATGCACAGGCTGGAGGAGACTGAATGTGCCCACTTGGCTTTCGACGTGCTTTTTACTTGGTGCTGATGGGGCTACTCGTGCCGGTTCTGCTGTGGCAGCCACAGCATGCGTTGCAATGGTACATCGCGTCGCTTACACAGGCAGATGAAACGAGCCATCCCGATTTTGCGATCGTTGTCCTGTCGGACACCCAGAATTACGCTCAAAGCTATCCACACATCTTTGAGGCACAAACGCGATGGATTGTGCGCCATCGGGAAGCGTATCAGATCGCGTACGTTGTTCACGCAGGGGATATCGTCAATACGGCCTCTTCTACGCGCCAGTGGGAGAATGCGTCCGCTGCCATGGCTATATTGGAAGACCCTCTCACGACGAATCTTCCGGATGGCATTCCTTATGGCATCCTGCCCGGCAACCACGACTTTCCCACCGAGAATTACAACCTCTATTTCGGGGTGCAGCGCTTCGCGGGTCGCAGTTATTATGGTGGTCACTATGGAGAGGACAACAATAACAACTATGGGTTGTTCAGCGCGGGCGGTATGGATTTCATTGTGATCAACTTGCAGTATCGTCCGGGCGGCGACATCCTCGCATGGGCGGACGCGCTGCTGAAAGCTTATCCCGATCGGCGTGCGATTGTGGTCTCACACGAGATTCTGGATGTGGATGCTTCTTTCACTTTTCTGGGCCAGGCGATTTACCGCGCATTGCGCGATAACCCCAATCTGTTCCTGTTACTGTGTGGCCACGTACACACGGAAGCGTGGCGAATGGACATGTATCAAGGGCGTGTGATCTACACCCTGCTGGCCGACTATCAGGATGAACCGAACGGCGGCAACGGTTGGTTGCGTGTTCTACAGTTCTCTCCGCGCGACCACGTCATTCGGGTTATGACATACTCGCCCACCCTGGATCGCTACCAAACCGATGCGGACAGCCAATTCATACTCCCGTATGATATGCCACCGCACAGCACATATCTACCCATAATTGTTTCACGCGCGCACGTGACAAACCGGCCGCGCTTGGACGTAAGCTAGGTACCCCTGAGCCAGGGAAAGAATTGACAACCCAGTCGCATGCGTGTTAAGATGTTTGTGAGCGCTCACGAGAGCGGTCACAGGAGTGCTTTTGAGGATCGGGGGCGATCACGGTGAGACATCGAGTCACCATTGAGGATGTCGCACGAGCGGCGGGGGTCTCACGTCAGACGGTCTCACGTGCGATTAACAACAAGGGTGAGATCAGCCCACTCACGTTGGAGCGCGTGAGGGATGCCATCCAGCGGCTGGGTTATCGTCCCAGCTGGGTGGCACGCGGTCTGGCCACGCAACGCACCCGCACGCTCGGCTTGGTCGTGCCGGACATCACTAACCCTTTCTTTCCTGAAGTGGCACGGGGTGTGCAGGATGCAGCGCGTGCCAGAGATTATCACGTATTCCTATATAACACGGATGAGAGCGCCGAGCGGGAGCATCAGATTCTCTATTCGCTGGCATCGCAACCGGTAGATGGCATCCTGCTGTTCGGTTCGCGCATCGCCGACGCTGATCTGCTCGCCTTTGTGGAATTTTATCGCCCGCTTGTCGTGCTCAACCGTCCCATCACGCATCCCGGAGTGGGGATGGTGCTGGTGGATAACCTGGCCGGCGCTCGACTGGCGGTCGAGCACTTTGTACGCCGGGGACATCGTCACATCGGCATGCTGGCTGGGCCGCCTGCCTCGCCCAGCAGCGTCCAACGGGTGGAGGGCTTCCGCAGCGCCCTTGCCGAACATCGCTTGCCTTTTCAAGAGAGTTACATCGTGCCGGGCCCACCCACCTTAGATGGTGGACGGGTCATCGCTGAGCAGCTGTTGCGTCGTCATCTAGAGATCACCGCCTTATTGGCTTACAACGATGTGATGGCCTTGGGTGCGGTGCAAACATGTGTGGCATTGGGATATCGCGTGCCAGAACAACGCGCCGTCATCGGCTTTGATGACATCTGGATCGCCGCGCTGACCCATCCGGCATTGACCACCATCCGGGTGAACAAATACGAAGTGGGATATCGAGCGACACAGTGCTTGTTGTCCATGATAGAAGATGTCACCCAATGTCCTCCTGTGGTTGAGATCGGAGTCGAATTGGTCATCCGCGAGTCGGCATAAGGCCGCTCTCAGCATAACGAGGGGTGGAATGTATGGATATGTCAGATATCACGCGAATGTATGATTTCACGGGTCACATCGTGCTGATCACGGGAGGCGCTGGCATCCTAGGAGGTGAGATGGCATGTGCTATGGCCAGCTTGGGCGCCAATGTGGTCATTCTCGATCGCGACCCCGCATTGGCTGATCGTCTGATGGAACGTCTGAACCTCTGCAGCGGGCGCGCTCTGGTCGTGTATGGCGATGTGCTGAAACGGGATACCCTCATCAAGGCGGATGAGGTCATCCGCTCGGAGTTCGGCGAGAGCCCTGACATGCTCATCAACGCGGCAGGGGGCAACAATCCGCGCGCCACCACGGGACCGGACAAAAGTTTCTTTGACATCGGCGTGGACGATTTACGCTTTGTGTTCGACCTGAACGCCATCGGCACCATTGTCACCAGCCAGGTCTTCGGGCGGCGCATGGCGGAGAAGGGCTATGGAGTTATCTTGAACGTCTCCTCGATGAACGCCTTTCGTCCGCTGACCCGCGTGGTGGCTTACTCGGCAGCTAAAGCAGCTGTCACCAACTTCACCCAATGGCTGGCGGTGCACATGGCCAAGGAGTACAGCCCCAACATCCGGGTGAATGCCATTGCACCTGGTTTTATGCTCACCGAACAAAACCGCTACCTCTTGATCGATCAGGAGACGGGAGAGCTCACCCCACGCGGCAAAGCAATCATCGAACACACGCCACAAGGCCGTTTCGGAACACCCGAAGACCTGCTAGGCACCGTATTATGGTTGCTCTCGCCTGCCTCAGCCCATGTGACCGGTATCGTGGTGCCGGTGGATGGCGGGTTCTCTGCCTTCAGCGGGGTGTAAAGAGGCAGCAAGCAGCAAAGTTCACGCAGCGAGACCGAAAATGAATTTTGCAGATCACTTTAACACGGAGGTTCATACACGATGGCAGAGTATCCTGATGCAGCACGTCCTCTGGCAGAGCTTAAGGCACGTCACAAGTTCTTCATCGGCATCGATTCGGACGGGTGCGCCTTCGATACGATGGAGATCAAACACAAAGAGTGTTTCTGTCCCAATACGATCAAGTATTGGAATTTGCAAGGTGTGTCCAAATATGCGCGCGAGGCAGTGGAGTTTGTTAATCTATACTCCAAATGGCGTGGCATCAATCGCTGGCCAGCATTGGTGATGGTCTTCGACCTGCTGCGCGAACGGTCAGAGGTGATTGCGCGCAAGATCCCTATCACAGAAGCAAAGGCACTGCGCGCGTTTATCGACTCTGGCCTGCCGCTCAGCAACGACGGGCTGAAAAAGTACCTCGCGGCGCATTATCACCCCGAGCTGGAACAAGGGCTGGCCTGGAGCGAGGCGGTCAACGCCGCGGTCGCCGATATGGTGCACGGTGTGCCTCCCTTCCCCTACGTCCGCGAAAGCCTGGAGATGATGTACGAAGATGCAGATATGATTGTAATGAGCGCTACGCCCACCGAGGCGTTGGTGCGTGAGTGGCAGGAGCACAACCTGGATCGTTATATTCGCGTGATTGCCGGGCAAGAGATGGGCAGCAAAACACAGCACCTGGCCATAGCCGCCAGCGGTAAGTATCCATCGGAGAACATTTTAGTGATCGGCGACGCTCCGGGAGACATGAAGGCGGCCAAGGCGAACAATGCGCTGTTCTATCCGATCAACCCTGGAGCGGAGAACGAGTCCTGGGAACGTTTCTTCAAGGAGGCATATCGACGCTTTGTCACCGGCACCTACGCCGGCGCATATGAGCAAGCGCTCATCGCCGAGTTCGAGGCAAGGCTGCCCGAGGTGCCACCGTGGAAGAGGTAGGCGGATGGTAGTTGGACTGGGCAACGAGCAAGGATTTCTCACCGAAGAGCAAGTGCGCCAGTTGATGGCGCAAGCACTCGACGACATACCGTTGGATGGACAGCGGGTCATTGTGGTGGTGCCGGACGGCACGCGTACTGCGCCCATCCCCTTGATGGTGCGCCTGCTGCACGAGCTGCTCGCCAAACGGGTCAAGGCGTTGGACTACCTGGTCGCATTGGGCACACATCAACCGATGAGCGATGCCGCGCTCAGTCGACTGGTGGGACAACCTGTCGTGGATGGCGTCTTCGGCGATTCGCGCATCTTCAATCATCGCTGGGATCGACCGGAGACCTTCACTACCCTGGGTGTGATCCCCGCCGAGCGCATCGCCGAGCTCACCGACGGTTTGTTCTCCCTGGACGTTCCGGTCAGGGTCAACCAGCTGGTGTTGGGGTACGACTATATCTTCGTGTGTGGGCCTGTCTTCCCGCACGAGGTGATCGGTTTTTCCGGCGGTAACAAGTACTTCTTCCCCGGCATCAGTGGCCCGGAGGTGATCAATTTCACCCACTGGCTGGGAGCAGTTATCACCAGCTATGAGGTAATCGGCACCCTCTATACGCCGGTGCGTGCGGTGGTGGATCAGGCCGCGGCGATGATCACGCGTCCTAAGCTGTGCTTCAGTATGGTGGTGCAGGCAGGCAGTTCCTATGATGGCACGCTGTCAGGGTTGTTCATCGGCACGCCAGAAGAGGCATTTGTCCCGGCCGCGGAACTCTCCAGCCGAGTGCACATCCGCTGGATTGACCGCCCGTATCAACGTGTACTAAGCGTTATGCCCACCATGTATGATGACCTCTGGACAGCCGCTAAAGGGATGTACAAGATGGAACCCGCCGTGGCTGATGGGGGCGAGGTGATCATCTACGCACCGCACATCGATGAGATCTCCTACACACATGGGCGCATCATCGACGAAATCGGCTATCACGTGCGCGACTATTTCTTGAAGCAGTGGGATCGCTTTAAGCACTATCCATGGGGCGTGCTGGCGCACTCGACGCATCTGCGCGGGATTGGCACATATGAGAACGGCATCGAACGGGCTCGCATTGCCGTCACTTTGGCAACCCGCATCCCGCCCGAACGATGCCAGCGCGTCAACCTCGGCTATCTCAACCCGGATGCCATTCGTCTGGAGGAGTGGCAAGGGCGCGAGACGGAAGGGGTTGTGGTCATTCCCAAAGCAGGCGAACTCTTGTATCGGGTGAGGCCAAACCGCAAACCCGATGCGTGATGTAGTGTGTTTTAGAAATAAGAGATAATAAGAAGGAGGAAAGACGAAGTATGACAGCGCAGGCAGATATCGGATTGATCGGTCTGGCCGTGATGGGGCAGAACCTGGTCTTGAACATGGACGATCACGGCTTTACGGTGGCGGTCTATAACCGCACCGTTTCCAAGGTGGACGAGTTCATCAACGGTAGCGCCAAAGGACGCAAGGTGATTGGCACCCATTCCATTGAAGAGCTGGTGCGTGTGCTGAAAAAGCCGCGGCGCGTGATGTTGCTCGTCAAGGCGGGACAGGCGGTGGATGACTTCATCGAGCAGCTGATCCCGCTTCTCGAGCCGGGCGATATCATTATTGACGGCGGCAACTCGAACTTCCAGGACACGATCCGGCGCACCGCTTACGTGGAATCCAAAGGGCTGCTCTACATTGGCACCGGCATCTCCGGCGGCGAAGAGGGAGCACGCCATGGCCCGTCCATCATGCCTGGTGGTTCGCCCGCTGCCTGGCCACATGTGAAGCCTATCTTCCAGGCAATAGCGGCCAAGGTTGAAGACGGCACGCCCTGTTGTGACTGGGTGGGCGAGAACGGCGCCGGGCATTTCGTGAAGATGGTGCATAACGGCATCGAATATGGCGATATGCAGCTGATCGGCGAGGCATACCATCTGATGAAAGAAGGCCTCGGGATGAGCGCCGATGAGATGCACCAGGTGTTCGCCGAATGGAACCGCGGTAAGCTCGATTCCTACCTGATCCAGATCACCCGCGATATCCTCGCCTTTAAGGATGTGGACGGACAGCCCTTGGTGGACAAAATCCTCGACGCTGCCGGGCAGAAGGGTACCGGCAAGTGGACGGTGATCTCCGCGTTGGACACCGGGGTGCCGCTGACCCTCATCGCAGAAGCGGTGTTCGCGCGTTGTCTCTCCGCTCTGAAGGAGGAACGCGTGCGCGCTTCCCAGGTGTTGCGCGGCCCGTTCGGTCGCTACGATGACAACCGGGAAGCATTCGTGACGGATATTCGTGAGGCATTGTATGCCTCGAAGATCATCTCTTACACCCAGGGCTACATGCTGATGCGCGCCGCAGCGGCGGAATATAACTGGAACCTGAATTATGGTGGCATCGCCCTGATGTGGCGCGGCGGCTGCATCATCCGCTCGGTCTTCCTTGGCGAGATCAAGGAGGCGTTCGACCGCAACCCGGAGCTCAGCAACCTGTTGCTCGATGAATATTTCAAGGAAGCGGTCGAATCGGCGCAGCCATCCTGGCGACGCGTCGTGGCGCGCGCGGCGGAGATGGGCATCCCAGTGCCGGCAATGTCCAGTGCCTTAGCTTTCTACGATGGGTATCGTCGTGCGTGGTTGCCAGCCAATCTGCTGCAAGCGCAGCGTGACTACTTTGGCGCGCACACGTACGAACGGGTTGACCGGCCACGTGGTGAGTTCTTCCACACCGACTGGACAGGTCACGGCGGTACTGTCACAGCAGGCACTTACAACGTCTAAATAAGATGCGGAGAGAAACGCGATGGCCAAGATGAAAAACGTTGTGGTAGCTCAATCTGGAGGGCCAACTCCGGTCATCAATAGCACCTTGCGCGGCATCGTCGAGATGTGCAAGGCGATGCCAAACCATTTTGGAACGGTTTATGCCGGTCTGCACGGCATCGAGGGGGTGCTCAAGGAAGAGCTGCTCAATCTATCCGCCCAATCGGACGAGGAGATTGCCCTTTTGAGCGTTACTCCGGCAGCGGGGAGCATTGGCACGTGCCGTTACAAGCTCAAGCCAACACAACAAGAGGACTTCGAGCGCGTCGTCGAGGTTTTCAAGGCGCATAACGTGGGCTATTTCTTCTACATCGGCGGCAATGACTCGATGGACACCGCATACAAGGTGGCCAAGCTGGCGCACGAGCGCGGTCTCGACCTGGTGGCAGTGGGTGGGCCGAAGACCATCGACAATGATGTGGGAGACAGCGAGTTCAAGCTGATCGATCACACGCCGGGTTATGGCAGCGTGGCACGCTACTGGGCGTTGACCGTCCAGGGAGCGAATGAGGAAAACGCGGGTTCCTATCCGGCGGATCCGGTGTTGGTGATCCAGGCGATGGGGCGTAGGATCGGCTTTATCCCGGCTGCCGCGCGTCTGGCAGACCCACATCGGCAGATGCCATTGCAGATCTACCTGCCTGAAAGTGGGCTGACGCTGGAACAGATGGCCGACCTAGTGAATGACGAGCTCAAACGCAGCAAGCGTTGCATTGTGGTGGTGAGCGAGGGCTTTGATGTCGGCTCCGTCGGGGAACGCAAGGATGCCTTCGGGCATATCCAGTTCTCCTCGAGCGAGACGACGGTGGAACAGGTGGTCGTCAACTATCTCAACAAGGTTGGCTTGGCAGCGCGGGGCGCGGCACGGGGTAATATCCCGGGCACGGATCAGCGCCACAACATGATCTACGCCTCGACCGTGGATATGGAAGAAGCATACAAGCTGGGGCAAAAGGCGGTGCAGATCGCCGTTGAGGATGGCTCGGGCTACATGAGCACCCTGTTGCGTGAACCTGGCCCGATTTATCGAGTACGTTATGACAAAGTGCCGCTGGAGCTGGTCGCCAACTCCGAGCGCAAGTTCCCGCGCCAATGGATCGCCGAGAACCGCATTGATGTCACGGATGAGTTTGTCGCGTATGCGCGCCCACTGATCGGCGACAATTGGCCCACCATCCCGCTGGTGAACGGCCTGCAGCGCTTCGCTCGCCTGGAGCGCATTATGGCAGACCAGAAGCTGCCAGCGTATGTCCCTCAGGCATACCGAGGGTAGCTGGCATGGTGCATCTGAAAGAACAGCTCAACACTCCAACGCCGGTGGATCCGCTGCCGCCTGATCAGGCGGCAGCGCTTTCCGCCGAACTAGGACGCCTTGCCGATATGGCTGTCTATGTGCGTTCCCTGGTCATCCGGGAGGGGATGATCTACTTCCTGGGCAAGCGCGGCGGTGCGCGTTACTTGGGCATCATCCGCGTGGGTGGCCCTTTGCCGGGGTTCATCGGGGCAGAGTCGACTGTCTCAGTTGACGGAATGGCGGCATCCTTGCAGGTGTGTCCGGCGAATGCAGCCAATGCCCAGGCGTTACGCGCACAGCTGCCTTTTCTCGCGCCTCAGGCGGTGGGATTGCGCAAGTCGGTCGGGTGTGGCGACCGCCTGGGGATTGCCACACCAGGGCATGTGCGCGCGGTGCGCCGCGGCACCATGTATCCCATCTTCGCTCAGCAATCCATCCGTGAAATGACGCGCACCGGGCGCACACCGCAGCAGGTGCTGGATGATGCAACGTGGGGGGTCTTCCAGGAAGGCTGGCGCGATGGATACAGTGCCGATGCTGATCACCTGAAGACCATCGAGGACATCGAACAGTGTGTCTCTGCCGGCTTTGTCCTCTACACCTTCGATCCCGGAGAGTACGTCGATGACCAGGCGGCCACGCAGGATGCCGACACGTTGCGCACTAAGGTGGAACAGCTGCCGTGGCACGAGATGGACATTTCCTGGCCCGACTTGCGGTGTCATTATCTGGGCCGCACGATGGACGCGGGCGATTTCGCCATCACGTTTGACGAGCTTACCCTGCTCCACGCGGTGGCTAAGTATGCGCGTGCGGTGATACATACAACGCAGCTCTACCGCTATCTCGTCGGTCGGCTGGGTGGCACCGGTCGGACGTATGAGTTGGAAGTCTCCGTGGATGAGACGACAACACCCACCTCGCCAGCGGAACACTACTTCGTTGCCAATGAGCTCAAGCGGTTAGGCGTGCAAATGGTGAGTCTGGCGCCGCGCTTCGTGGGGCGCTTCGAGAAGGGCGTGGACTACATCGGCGATGTTGCCGCGTTTGAGCAGCAATTACGCGTCCACGTTGCCATCGCCCGCGCGCTGGGCCCCTATAAGATCAGCTTCCACTCGGGATCGGACAAGTTTGCGCTGTACCCAATCGCCGCGCGCGTGGCGGGTGACCTGGTCCATCTCAAGACGGCCGGCACCAGCTACCTGGAGGCATTACGCGTCGTGGCGCGCGTGCATCCCTCCCTGTTCCGCGAGATTCTCGCCTTCGCGCTGGAACGCTATGCCACCGACCGTCAATCCTACCATGTATCGGCGGATCTCAGCCGGGTCTCCGCAGCGATCCGTTCCATGGACGACCAGGCGCTCTCGAGCTTCTTGGACACTTTCGACGGTCGCCAGGTGCTGCACGTCACTTTCGGTTCGGTGCTGACGGCACGGGATGGCGGCCAGGGTGAGGCGTATCGCTTCCGTGACCGATTGCTCGCCGCGCTGCAAGAGCATGAGGAGATGTACTACCAGGTGCTAGAAGAACATTTTGCACGCCATATTTTGCCCTTCAGCTGAGACGTGCACGTACTGCTCCTGGAACCTTACCTGGGCGGTTCCCATGCCGCCTGGGTGAAAGGGTATGTCGCATATAGTCGGCACGAGGTGACCGCTCTGACACTGCCAGGGTGCTTCTGGAAGTGGCGCATGCACGGTGGAGCGGTCACCTTGGCGCGTCAGTTCCTCGCATTGGCGCAGGTGCCGGATTGCATCCTGGTGACCGACATGTTGGATTTGACCACCTTTCTGGCACTCACCCGTTCGTGCACGTGGCAAGTTCCCGCCGCCGTGTATTTCCACGAGAATCAGATGAGCTACCCCTGGGCAGCGCACGACCGGGACAGGGCTAAGGGACACGATGTGCACTATGGTTTCATCAACTACATCAGCGCTCTGGCGGCAGATGCCATCTTCTTCAACTCGGCCTATCACCGCGAATCGTTCTTCACGGAGCTGCCACGCCTGTTGAAACACTTTCCCGATTATAACGAGTTGGACACCATCGCCGCGTTGCGGGCAAAGAGCGCTGTGTTACCGCTGGGGCTGAACCTGACGCGCCTGGATGCCTTCCGACCATCTGCGCGCGAGAGGCCAAGCCATCCGCCGGTCATTCTGTGGAATCATCGTTGGGAATACGATAAGAACCCGGGCGAGTTCTTTACGGCACTTTACGTGCTCATCGAACGGGGACTGGATTTTCGGGTGGTGATTTTGGGCGAATGCCCTCGGGAACAGCCGGTCGAGTTCCTCGAAGCACAGGCACGCCTGGGTGAACGAGTGCTCCACATGGGCTATGTTGCCGCTTTCGAGGAGTATGCGCGCTGGCTATGGCATGCGGACATCTTGCCGGTCACGTCTCATCACGATTTCTTCGGCAGCAGCGTGGTGGAGGCCATCTATTGCGGCTGCTTCCCCTTGTTGCCTGATCGGTTGAGCTATCCGGAACTGATCCCACACGCCTATCACCCCATGTGCCTCTACCGCGATCTCGCCGATCTGGTGGAGCGGTTATCTTGCCTTATCACGTGCACTTCGTGGCCTGCCGTGATGCCCTTACAGTCGTATGTCGCTCGTTTCGATTGGCACGTGATGGCGCCGCAGTACGATGACCGGCTTGAAATGCTCTGCCGCTCTCCAGGCGGATCGCGTACTATTGCAGCGTAGCTCAAGCGAAGGGGCTTTTCGGGCGGGTTTTTCGAGATGATGGCAAGGCAGGGTGTATCCATCCGAGCCGCGCACATCCGTAAGCGGCTGTGGCACTGCTCCCGCACGGTCGCGGCGCGGGAGCAGTGGACTTTCGTGCTATAATTCTTATACTCATGCGATGGCGGATAGGTGACGGAAGAGATGGACTTGAGCCAACACTTAGAAGCGCTGAAGCGCTATTTCGCCTCTCTGGACGATGTCGTTCTGGCTTATCTGTTTGGGTCTCATGCGCGGGGCCAAGCTGGACCGCTCAGTGATGTGGACTTCGCGGTGTTGCTGGCAGGTCGTCCCAACGAGGATCACTGTTTTGACATGCGCCTGGAACTGATTGGGGGATTAATGGGGCTGTTGCACACCAACGAGGTGGATGTGCTGATCCTCAATCAGGCGTCCCCAGCATTACGCTATGCCGTGTTGCGTGATGGCATTTTGATCTTCTGCCGCGATGCACAAGCGAGAATTGAATTTCGCGTGCGTACCATCAACGAGTACTTGGACTTGAAGCCAATGCTGAAGCGTCACGGAGACGCCATCCTGGAGAAAGCGCGGAAAGGAGAATTGCTGCGTGGACACGACCCCTATCAAGGCGCGCTTGAGCGTTATCGCCAACTGCGTGAAATCTTTGAAGAAACTGGGCACACTGACTTACGATGAATTTGCCCGTGAACACATCCTTGTCAGCGCAGCGGAACGAGACCTGCAAGTAGCCATTCAAGCCACTCTCGATGTTGCCAGTATGATCCTGGCCGACCAGACAACCACATTGCCCAAGGAGTACAAGGACTTCTTTCCCGCGCTGGCTGAAATCGGCGTCTTGCCGGCAGACTTTGCCCAGAAACTGGTGGGCATGGCCAAATTCCGCAACATCCTGGTACATCTCTATATAGACGTCGATCTAAGGCGCCTCTATCGTTATCTGCAAGAGAACTTGAGCGACTTCGAGGCCTTTGCCCATTATGTGAGTGAGTGGATCACAACTCACAACGAGGATTGACCCCATCCAGCTTTAGATCCGAGCATTATACCCTCTTGCTCCAGACTCCCTCAATACTAACACAACTCTAACAAGCCGTTTGCGATTTTCTAATATACAGTAGATACAATGAAGACAGGCTTTGGAAAACAGGGATGAGCAGATTAGCTAAATGTCTAGAGTTATCCTATAACAGGAGGTGATACTATGGCAAGCGTCATTCGGTGGGATCCGTTCCGCGACTTTGTATCTCTGCGCCAGGCGATGGATCGCTTGTTCGAGGATACCTTCTTCCGGTACGCGCGTGAGGCCGACGAAACAGGCCACGCTGCAACTCTGCCCATCGATCTCTATGAGACCTCCGAGGCGCTCGTGGTCAAGACCCGTCTGCCCGGTGTGAACCCGGAGGACGTGGAAGTTAACATTCAGGGGGACAACCTGACCATTCGGGCAGAGCTGCGCAGCGATGCCGCTTTGGAGGATGCCAAGAACTGGACCTGGTATCGTCATGAATTGTACCATGGGCCAGTGGTGCGCAGCATCTCGCTGCCTACCATGATCCAGACCGACAAGGTGGAGGCAACCTTCCGCAACGGCGAGCTGTCGCTGACGTTGCCCAAGGCCGAGGAGGTCAAGCCGCGCAGCATCAAGGTCAAGACGGTGCGCTAAAGCTCCGAAATAAGACCCACATCTTAAAGTGGTGTACTCCGCATTATCGACGCACCACCACCCGATCCGTAGGTGCCTCAGTCTCCTCTGAGGCACCTTTTTCATCTCTTAGGCGGGAGTTGCCAGAACCTTCATTTCAGTCTCTTGTGAGAGAATGGGCCGGGAAAGAGAGGGTTTTTGACCCTCCATCCCGACAAGACGACCATTCTTGACACCCCATATTGTCAGGTATAAACTCCTGATCACGCTCGCATAGCCGCCACATAGCAAACAGAGCACAATGCACATAGGCGAACGACCGGACTACGCGTGGTCAATCGCAGAGATCTGCTCTAAATAGCAAATGATCAGTCACCTGGGTAGCGAAGCATTCCGCCGTGTTTTGGATCCTGCCGACAACGCTACCGGTGGAGGAGCAGCTTGCGCTATTGCCGGGGCAATGGCAGCAGCATTGCTCGCGATGGCAGCGCGCCTCTCGGTTGACAGAGGACTGCCTCAGTCCGACACATTCTATACCACGGTGGCTGCCGAGGCGGAGGAGCTCTCACAACAACTGCTGGCCGGCGCTGATGCCGATGCCCAAGCGTTCGATGCAGTGCGCGCGGCCTATCGCTTACCTAAGTCAAGCGAAGCGCAGCGCTGCGATCGTTTCATAGCGATCCAAGCCGCTCTGGTGCACGCCACACGCGTCCCCCTGACCAATGCCGAACATTGTCAGCGCGTTTTGCAATTGTGCCGCGCGCTGAGGGATCACTGTAACCCAAACGTAACCTCGGACTTGGAGTGTGCTGAGCTGTTGGCACAAGCAGGGCAGCAAGGATGTCTGTCGAATGTGGAAACCAACCTGCGCTCGATCAAAGATGCCGGTATGCGTGCAGAGCTCGCACGTCGTGCGGAGCAATTGCGCCTAGGCGCTCAAACGCTCGGCGCCTTACCTCAATGAGAAATTAGGATGCACACTTCATTCACGGTTGCGAGGTATTCGGGTGGCTGTCTTGATGTGTGTACCGAATATCAGCGAAGGGCGAGATACGACTGTTATTGAAACGGTGGCAGAGACAATCCGTGCTACCCCAGGGGTTAAGCTGCTGGATTACTCCGCCGATGTGCATCACAACCGCTCTGTGTTCACATTCCTAGGACAGCCCGAAGCGGTACTGCAAGCTGCTCAGTCGATCACCTGCGTTGCCCTGGAACGCATCGACATGCGACAACATCGTGGAGCTCATCCTCGCCTGGGCGCGGTTGATGTGGTGCCCTTTGTGCCAGTGCGAGGCATAGAGATGCAAGCTGCTGTCGAGATTGCCCGTCGCTTTGGTCGCTTCGTCGGCGCACTAGGTATACCGGTGTACTATTACGAGGAAGCAGCAACACGCCCCGAACGGCGCAATTTGTCTGATATTCGCAGGGGGGAGTATGAAGGGTTACCCCAGAAGCTGCTTGACCCGCTATGGCAACCTGATGAGGGCCCCGCCGTGTTCAACCCTCAATCGGGAGCGCTGGTCACTGGAGCACGCTTCCCATTGATTGCTTTCAACGTCAATCTGCGCACCACAGACTTGAAAGTTGCCCAGCATATTGCCCGGGCCATACGTCACATCAACGGCGGCTACCGCTATGTGCGCGCCATCGCGTTAACACTGGAGGATCAGGGTATGGTGCAGGTTTCGATGAACCTGACCAATTATACCCAGACGCCCATCTCGCGTGTGTTGGAAACCGTTCGTATGGAGGCGGCGCGTTTTGGTGTGAGTGTCGCCGGCAGTGAGCTGGTCGGTCCGCTGCCTTTGGGCGCTCTCGAGGAAGTGGTCAAATACTACTTGCAGGCACATAACTTCTCGTTGGATCAGGTCATTGAGACAGCGCTGATCCGGGAGGAGTAGTGATATTTTCTACACTGAGGAGCATAGGCTATGGAAAAGAGACTGTTAGGCCGTACCGGAGAAACGCTGAGCGTGGTAGGCTTTGGGGGTATTGTCGTGATGAACGAGGAACCTGAGGCGGCATGCCGCCTGGTGGCACAGGCAATCGATCGTGGCATCAATTACTTTGACGTTTCACCCAGCTATGGCAATGCCGAGGAACGTTTGGGCCCTGCGCTGGAGCCCTATCGCAAATCGGTCTTCCTCGCATGCAAGACCAAGAAGCGCAACGCCAAAGAGGCCACCCAATTCCTACACGCCTCACTCAAACGCCTTCGCACCGATTACTTCGACCTGTATCAGCTGCATGAGGTGAGAACCCTTGAGGAAGTCGAAGAGATCTTCGCGCCAGGCGGTGCGATGGAGGCCTTTGTCAAGGCGCGCGAGCAAGGATTGACGCGCTACCTGGGCTTCTCCGCCCACTCGGAGGAAGCAGCCTTGGCACTGATGGAACGTTTTGATTTCGACACGATCCTATTCCCGATCAACTATGTAGTATGGTACAGGAGCTCCTTCGGACCACGTGTGATCGAGGAAGCTCACAAGCGCGGGATGGGCATTCTGGCGATCAAGTCGCTTGCCAAGCGGCTGTGGGGTAAGGATGAGTCGCGCAAATGGCCAAAGTGTTGGTATTCGCCGGTCGAAAGTTATGAGGAAGCTACCCTCGCGCTGCGTTTCACCATGTCGCAGCCTGTCACTGCTGCCGTGAGCCCCAGCCATGCCGAATTCCTGTGGTGGATGTGCGACATTGCCGAGCACCTGACCCCACTCTCTGCAGATGAATACCAACAGCTAGAACGGATAAGTAACGGTCTGGAGCCAGTGTTTCCTATTCCGCCTGAGTTCTGGTGATGCATATCGCTCAGGCACATACTGGCTGAGTAAACTATAGATGTTCTTGATAAATCAGAAAGGCGCCAAATGGCACCTTTCTGATTTATCCTCCAGCCAGATTTTTTGCCCTTCTACATCGGGAGCAGTGGCGGCATCATTTGGATTTCCCTTTGCTCGCTTTGCTCTCCTCCGGGGGTGCCGAGATCGTCACCACACGCCAAGCCTGACCACTTAGGCCCTTGTCATCCGTAACGGTCAACACCACCGTGTAGGTGCCCGGTAGCTCGTAGATCTTGGTCACCTCCGGGTCATAGGCCACCGTGCCATCCCCAAAGTCCCAGACATATTGCACAATGGTGCCATCGCTGTCATTCGACGTGGCGCCGCTAAAAGCGAGCGGTTGTTGCGGTGGCCCACCCGCCAGGCCGGCACCGCTGATGACCGCCGTCGGAGGCACATTATCGGGTGGTGGCGGCTCAATCGTGATGGGATGCAGAGCTTGGCCGGTTGCACCCGCATTGTCGGTCACTGTCAGCGTGATCGTGTAGACCCCCGTTTGTGTGTATACCTTATTGACTGTTACGCCGTTCCAAGCGCTGCCGTCGCCGAAGTTCCAAGCGTAGTGAACGATGCTTCCATCCGGGTCAACTGAACCGCTGCCATCGAGGGCCAACAGCATGCCCACCTGCGCTTGAGGTGGCGCCGCGATAACAGCCACCGGCGGCTGGTTCGGCACCGGGGTGGGCGTGGGTTGCTCAATCACCACCTGCCACATCCCCTGCCCAGTCAAACCACCACCATCCGTCACCGTCAGCAACACTGTGTACGTGCCGGACTGACCATAGGCGTGCTGCACCACCGGGCCACTCGCACTCGTACCATCGCCGAAGTCCCAAGCATAGGCCGTGACCGTGCCATCCGGATCATACGAGCCACTCCCATCGAAGGTGAGCACTTCACCCACCAGCCCGCTCGCCGGCCCGGTAATTTGCACCAGTGGCGGTTGACCAGGCGTCGCCGTGGGCTCGGGTGTCCACGTTGCCGTCGGTGTATCCGTCGGCTCTGGCGTCCAAGTCGGCGTAGGCGTGGCGCTAGGTGTCAGTGTCCCTGTAGGTGTAGGCTCAGGCGTCCAGGTTGCCGTCGGTGTATCCGTCGGCACCGGCGTCCAAGTGGCTGTGGACGTCCATGTCGGGGTGAAGGTCGGGCCAGGTGTCGATGTCGCTGTAGGTGTCGGTGTGGGCGTGGGCGTCGGCGTAGGCGACACGATATCCACGCGCAGTGCGGCAGTCGCCACCATACCCTCGCTGTCAACCACCAACAGCGTCACCTGGTAAATAGCCGGGTTACTGTATACATGATTGACTACGATGCCTTCTGCTGTGTTTCCATCACCAAAGTCCCAATGATACCGGACAATTTGCCCATCTGGATCATACGAGTTCGCTGCACTAAAGGTGAGCAGCTGTCTCACTTGGGCACTGGTGGGTCCGCTGATGATCGCCCGCGGTGACTGTCCCATAGCGCCGATGTGGACGGTCGTCTGGGCAAACCCGTGTCCACCATCTTTGTCCGTGACAGTCACCGTGGCAACATAAGTGCCCGGACCGTTATAGACGTGGCTTACCACGGCACCACTGCCCTGTAGGCCGTCGCCGAAATCCCAGCGGTAGCTCAAGGTAGTCTGATCAACCGGGCTGGGGTCATACGCCGATGCCGAGAGGGTCACCGGCTGTCCTACACGACCGGAGTAAGGACCGCCAGCGAACGCAATAGGTGGCACATTACGCACATCCACACGGGTGATGGCCAGATCTGTAGCACCACGGTCGTCTGCCACGCGTAGCCCAACAAGTAAGGAAGCAGGACCATCCGGGAAAGAAGTGCTCACAAGGGGTCCACTGCCAATCACGTTGATGGTACGTCCATCGGTGGTGGTGCCCCACTGATAGAGGACAATGCGCCCGTCTTCGTCGCGTGAGGCGGTGCCATCCAAGATCAGTTCAGATCCCTCATCCACGACATAAGGTCCACCTGGGTTCGCCTTCGGTGGTCTGTTGGATGGTTGTCCTTGGCCTGTGTCAATGCGCTCCCAACGCAGTGTCACCAGAGCATCGCCGGTGCGCTCGTAGTATTCCAGCCGCAGACGGTGAATGCCTGCACCAAGGGAACGCTCAGCACGTAATAGACGAGCGCCGCCGTCGCGCCAATCGTCTATCAGCAACTGGTCGTCAACCCA
Source organism: Anaerolineae bacterium (assembly GCA_049969215.1). Classification (GTDB taxonomy): domain Bacteria; phylum Chloroflexota; class Anaerolineae; order 4572-78; family NAK82; genus NAK82. Next base: position 42,508 of record JBMFPH010000002.1, read on the forward strand.
CAGGCGCGCGCCATCGTCCACGCGCACACCGAACCGATAGGTGCCACTCTCAAAGCCGATCTGGCGCGTCCAACGTGCTGAGAAGTTGTCGGCCGGCACTCCCGGCCCAGGCGAGCCCTGACCCCAGTTGTAATTGATATCCACCTCATTGCGTACCAGCACGGGATTGCCCCCCAGGTTGGGGTTGTTGTAATACTCCGCCTTCCAATCTGGATACGACTCGATCCGTTCCCACATCAGTTGGATCAACGCATTGCCGGTCCATTCGAAGTATTCAACACGCAGGTGGTGGGGCCCCTCACTCAAAGTGACATCGGCAGCATAAAGGGCTGGTGCGCTTTCGTGCCACTGATCGATCACCAGATTGCCATCTATCCACAGTCGAACACCGTCATCCACACGCACATAGAAACGGTATGTACCAGCAGGGAACCCAATGGTGCGCGTCCAACGTACTGAGAAGCGATCCAGTGGCACGTTGGAAGCAGGAGAGCCAGCTCCCCAGTCAAAGTTAATGGCTGGATCGTTGCGCACCAGAACAGGTGAACCACTCAAGGCAGGATTGTTGAAATACTCTCCGCCCCAGTCGGTTATAACAGAAGGTGTGGGAGGCGGAGGCACTACGGTAGGTAGAGGCAAAGGTGGAGTTGGTTGCTGTGGGGGTGGTGGTGTTGCTACCACCGGCACATAGCTCACATCCTCAGCTGTCACATATTGCCCTGCCACCCAACCGCGCTCACCGGGAACACCAGGGAAGGCAATCTGCCACCAGCTCCCTTCGGCATTGCGCCCGGTCACCGGAGCTGTCTGTCCTGCTGCTAATAGACCTAAGGAGGGATAGTGTGTGCCTGGACCGCTGCGCACATTGAGGTCTGTATTGGCGGTGATCCTTGGGTTGCCTGGCTGTACCGGAGTCGCTGGCGCAGGAGTGGTGATGGTCACTGCTACGGTGGGCGTCAGAGTCGGTGTGGCAGCCACCGTCGGTGTCGGTGTCTCCACAGCCGGCTCTAAATTAAATGGAGTCTGGGCGGTTAATCCACCGCCCACCACCTGGGCGACTACCGTCGCAACGCCCGGAGTGCGCCACTTCGCATCACTGGGAATGGTGAACTGAGTGTCAAAGTGACCTTGGGTGTCGGTCAGATTACCCGCCATCGCATAGCTAGGCAGCGCGGTCTCGCCGGGTGCCAACAGATAGATGAGCACCATGGTTTCTGAAGGCCAGTTCGCACCTCGCACAGTGACGGAGGTGCCCGGCGGGCCAGCCGTTGGCTCGACCGTGATGGTGGGCACCCCAGTCAACACCTCGGGCGGCCTTGCTAACCCAATCCGACTCACGACCAAGACGGCCACCAAGACAGCTGCGATTACCACCAGTGCCCAGACGGTAACCACAGCGATCACAATGAGCTTGTTTTCCTTCAGGTATTGGATCAAATCTTGCATCCGCTTTCCCTCCTCGGCACACCCTTTGGCACACTCATTATACCCGCACTTTCTTTATTGTAAAGTACGGGAGTTGGAGGCATGTCAAAAAGCTCTTGACATTCTGTGTTCTTATGACGTTGCCTAGCTCACTTTGGTTCCCCTAAATATCACAAAGGTCTTGCCAGCCAAGATCGCTTTCCGTCACGCTTGTCTGCTGAGAAGCAGGCCCCCGTCTGGCTGATTCCCGGGGGTGGGTTCTCCGTGGGTATGAGGTAGCATTCTCGCGATACTCTTACCTCCTGTTTCCCTACCCCTACATGACGCACCGCAAAGCCCACCAATATGATCCCAACCGTGAGGGAGCGGTGACATAGCCGTGCGCTCACGCGCACGACCCAGTTGGCTGCATCTTCTGTGGAAAACAGACCATAAGGACAGCAACTCGGGTGTTTCTCAGTGTTCTCGCTCTCCAGTTCTTGGACGGTAGGGCATTGTGATATATGGCACTTGATTCGCTCCAGTGCGTGTGGTATGATGCGTGCGGTGAGAGAAGAGACAGGGCACAACGAACCGACTGGTTAAGTGTTTTGTACATTTGGCAGATGCAAAGGTGACCGATGCGACGAGACACCTATCTGCCGGGCGGCGCCGTCAAGGTCACCTTTATTGTTCCGCCAGAGTAGTTTAACCCCAAGAAAGGTTGGGAGGGACAATGAGCCTGACCCCTTCGATAAAACGCTTACGCGAGATGAAAGTCCTGAGCAGGCAAGGAGGCGGGCCAGAGCGCATTGAACGCCAGCACAAGGCGGGTAAGCTCACCGCTTACGAACGGCTGGAACTTCTTTTGGATGAGGGATCCTTCCGCGAGATTGACTGTTTCGTGACCCACCGCGCCACCGGTTTTGGAATGGAGAGGTACAAACCTTTGGGCGACGGAGTGGTGACAGGATACGGCACCATTGACGGGCGATTGACGTTTGTGTTTGCCCAGGACTTCACCGTTATGGGGGGCAGCTTAGGACGTGCCCATGCGGATAAGATTTGCAAAGTGCTGGACTTAGCGATGAAAAACGGCGCGCCCGTGATTGGTCTGAACGACTCCGGCGGCGCCCGCATTCAGGAAGGAGTGGTGGCGCTGGGGGGATACGGTGATATCTTTTTGCGCAATGTCATGGCCAGCGGTGTCATCCCTCAGATTTCTTGTATCATGGGACCTTGTGCAGGTGGTGCCGTCTACTCCCCAGCTGTGATGGATTTCATTGTCATGGTAAAGGGTACCAGTTACATGTTTGTCACTGGCCCCGACGTGGTAAAGGCAGTCACGGGGCAGGAGGTTTCATTTGAGGAGCTGGGGGGCGCATGGATGCACAACACGGAAAGCGGTGTGGCCCATTTCATCGCCGAAAACGAGGAGGACGCGATCTACATCCTGCGGCGGCTGATGAGCTTCTTACCCCAAAACAATATGGAAGATCCACCTGTTATCCCTTGCCGCGATGATCCTCTGCGCACCGACGATAGCTTGAACACAATCGTCCCGGATGATCCTACCCAGCCTTACGACATGAAACGTGTGGTGTACACTGTGGTGGATAATGGTGATTTCTTGGAAGTTATGGAGCATTTTGCCCCTAATCTGATCGTGGGATTCGCGCGTCTAAACGGAAGGCCGGTGGGTATTGTTGCATCTCAGCCTGGTGTGTTGGCGGGTGCTCTAGATAACAATGCCTCGATTAAGGGGGCTCGTTTCGTACGCTTCTGTGATGCATTTAACATCCCCATTATCACCTTCGAGGATGTGCCCGGCTTTCTGCCTGGCCTAGATCAAGAACATGGAGGCATCATCCGCAACGGCGCCAAATTGCTGTATGCCTATTGCGAGGCCACCGTGCCCAAGATCACAGTGATCACGCGTAAAGCGTACGGGGGCGCCTACATCGTGATCTCCAGCAAGCACATTCGTGGTGATGTCAACTTAGCCTGGCCAAGCGCTGAGATCGCCGTAATGGGCGCGGAAGGCGCCATCAATATCCTATACCGTCAGGAGCTGGCTGAAGCGGATGACCCGGAGCGTCTGCGCGCTGAGCTCATCGAGGAGTACCGCACTACTTTCGCCAATCCCTACGTCGCAGCGAGCTGGGGATACCTGGATGACGTGATCGAACCCAGCCACACCCGTCCACGCCTGATTAATGCCCTAGAGATGCTCCAAAATAAACGGGATCAGAATCCCCCGAAGAAGCACGGCAATATCCCGTTATAAGGGCAAGGTGTACGATGCTCAAAAAGGTGCTAGTCGCCAATCGCGGCGAAATTGCGGTGCGTATTATGCGAGCTTGCCAGGAAATGGGTCTGTCCACGGTGGCGGTCTACTCGGAAGCGGATCGCACCGCGCCTCATGTGCGGCAGGCACAAGAAGCGTACTGCGTCGGCCCTGCGCCTGCTATCGAAAGTTATCTGCGCATCGATCGCATCATCGATGTTGCCAAGAAAGCACAGGTCGATGGCATCCATCCAGGTTACGGTTTTCTGGCCGAAAATCCCGAGTTTGCCCAAGCTGTCCTTGATGCCGGGCTCATTTGGATTGGACCACCTCCAGCGGCAATGCGCATGATGGGCGACAAAACAGTGGCGCGAAATGCTATGGAAGCAGCCGGTATTCCTATCATCCCTGGGGTACAGGAAACCTTCCATGATGACGACTTGGCGGCGAAATGTGCCGCTATCGGCTTTCCCTTGTTGGTAAAGGCGGCAGCAGGTGGTGGTGGCAAAGGCATGCGTCGGGTTGACACACCGGAGGAACTACCGGAAGCGATTCGCCTCGCCCGTAACGAGGCGCGTGCTGCTTTCGGGGATGATCGCGTGTATCTGGAGAAGATGCTGGATACCATCCGGCACATCGAATTCCAAATCCTGGCCGACCAACATGGTAATGTCATCCATCTCGGCGAGCGTGAGTGTTCCATCCAGCGACGCCACCAAAAGCTGATCGAAGAGGCACCCTCGCTTGCTCTCGATGATGATCTGCGCAGGCGTATGGGAGAGACAGCGGTGCAGGTGGCCAAACACGCGGGTTATGTCAATGCTGGTACAGTCGAATTCCTCTTAGACCAGGACAACCGTTTCTACTTCCTGGAAATGAACACACGGTTACAGGTTGAGCACGCCGTGACCGAGATGGTGACCGGCGTCGATATTGTCAAAGAGATGTTGCGCATCGCCGCTGGCCGCAAATTACGCTATACTCAGGAAGATATAGACATCAACGGATGGTCGATCGAGTGTCGTATCCTGGCCGAAGATCCCTATCACAACTTCATGCCCTCCACAGGTGAGATCGTAGGGCTCTGGGAACCGACTGGACCAGGGGTGCGTTTGGAGAGCGGCATCTATCAGGGGATGCAAATCACCCCGTATTACGACTCGTTGATCGCCAAGCTGATCGTCTGGGGCGAGACGCGTGCCGAGGCTATCTTGCGCATGCGCCGTGCGTTGGTAGAGTATCAGATTATGGGGGTCAAGACAACCATCCCGTTCCACATCCAGGTGATGAATAGCACACGCTATCAGGGAGGTCAATTGGATACACGCTTCCTGGAGAACCATTTCACCATCGAACAAACGGTACAACCTAACATACCGGAGGTGGCTGCCATTGCAGCCACCTTGTTTGCTCATCAACGTACCCAGCAAGCAACGCTGCTGCACCAAGACCGGCTCAGTCCTTGGAAGATCGCAGCACGCCGTTCTGCGCTGCGCCAGCCTCTGCGTTGAGCGGGTGAGAGGATCGCAGAGTGAAATACATTGCCACCATCGAAGACAAGGAATATGTCATTGAGATCAACCGCGCCGGCGAAGTGACAGTCAACGGTGTGCCCCATGTCGTCGATATGCAGAGCATTGGTCAATCGAGCTTGTTCTCCCTCCTGGTGGATGGTCGTTCCTATGATGTCTATATCGACGAGCGAGAAGAGCGTTACTTGCTTGTGATGCAGGAGGGTATCTTCGAAGTCAAGGTCGAGGATGAACGCACGCGCCGTCTGGCGGGCTTACAGCGGGCGCCGGTAGCACCGGTGGGAGAGGTTCTCATTAAGGCACCGATGCCCGGCGTGGTGGTGGATGTACCTGTGGTTGTCGGCCAAGAAGTGGCTGCGGGCGAACGGGTCGTCGTGCTGGAGTCAATGAAGATGCAGAACGAATTCAAGTCGCCGCGCGGCGGCGTGGTGCGCAGTGTGCGCGTCAAAGTGGGCGACCGAGTGGAACAGAATCAGATCTTGATCACGATCAGCTGAGGCGATATGCATATCCGCTATGCATGCGTCCCTTGCCCTTTGGGATGGTTATTGCTCGCTGCTACAGAGTATGGCATCTGCTCTCTAAAGCTGGGTGACGAGGCAACTGAGCTGGAACAGCAGCTGTGTTATGAATTCGCCACGGCAGATCTAGAACGTGACGAGGCCGCTCTGCACGATCTCCTCGCGCCGATCCTGGCCTATCTTGAGGGTCGCTGCGCACCCCCTGTATTGCCTTTGGATGTGCGAGCTACCCGGTTTCAGGGGGAAGTATGGCAAGCGCTGCAGCGCATTCCCTGCGGCCAAACGCGTACATATGGCCAAGTGGCAGCTACCATTGGAAGGCTAAACGCTGCTCGCGCAGTGGCGCGCGCGTGTGCCACCAATCCAGTTGCGCTTCTCATACCATGCCACCGTGTGGTGCGTGGGGACGGCGAGCTAGGCGGTTACCGCTGGGGAGCACAGCGCAAAGCTGCTCTGTTGCGTCACGAGTCAGAATGGCTCCACCGGATTTGAAAAGAGCAAAGCTCTGTTCTCTTTATTCGAGGCGTTGCGCTAGCTCCTGTTCCAATTGTTTCAATGCGGCACGTGCAGCGGCCTGAGCAGCCCGCTGTTTGCTGCTACCTTTGCCCACACCATAAGCGCGCTCTCCGATAAGTGCAGCGACGGTAAACACCCGCGCGTGATCGGGCCCTTCTTCCGCCAAAGTGCGATAGGTGGGGGTAATTTGCAGATAGCGCTGGCTGACCTCCTGGAGATAACTCTTGGCATCTTTATCCGCTTCACTGTTTATAACCTGCTCCAGAGCGGGTGCAATCAGGCGCGCCAAATAATTGCGTGCTGCTTCTAACCCTTGATCCAGGCATAGGGCGCCGATCAATGCTTCGAAACAGTCGCACAGGACAGCCGGACGTTCACGTCCACCCGATTCTTCCTCGCCACGCCCCAGCCGGATGAAACGGGACAGGCCGATCTGTTGTGCCAGTCGAGCCAGCGTTTCTGTGCGCACCAGCGCTGCGCGCAGGCGGGTCAATTCCCCCTCACGCATTTCGGGGAAGTGGTGGTACAGATATTCCGCCGTGACATAGTCCAGCACGGCATCTCCGAGGAATTCTAGGCGTTGGTTGTCCTCCAGCACAAAGTCTGGGTTTTCATTAATGTAGGAACGATGGGTCAGAGCACGAATCAGCAATGTGCGGTCGTAGAAGGTCAGACCAAGTGCAGATTCGATATAGTCAAGGTCACTCATAAATCGCCTCCGGCTGTGAGGAATGCGGCACAGTGATCTCGGATGCGCGTAACAACCTCCTCGGTATCCGCGGTGAAGTGAACAAAGTCGAGTGGGTCGGTATCAATGGTGAGCACAGGGCACAAGGTGAAGGTTGCAATCCAGTGTTCGTACAATGTGTTGAGCTGTTCCAGATAGCTGGGCGAGATGTGTCGTTCGAAGCCGCGCCCGCGCAATGCGATGCGTTGCAGCAATACAGGCACAGATGCTTTCAGATAGACAAGCAGGTGTGGCGGCGGCAACAGTTGGCGAAGCACTTCGTACAAAGCGACATAGGTAGCATAATCGCGCGTATCCATATGGCCTCGCTCATACAGATTGCGCGCGAAGACCTCAGCATCTTCGTAAATGGTACGGTCTTGCACGACCGGATGGGGAGTGCACACTAACTCTTGCTGATAGCGCACGCGCCGTGTCAAAAAGAACACCTGTGAATGGAAGCTCCAGCGGCGCATATCAATGTAGAAATCGGCCAGATAGGGATTCTCCGCCACTGCCTCATAGAAAGGTTGCCAGTTCAACCGCCGCGCCAACAAAGCGGTCAAACTGCTTTTGCCCACCCCGATGTTACCGGCAATCGCTACGAAGCATTTGCTCATTATCGTTTAGAATGGACGAACCTGTACGCTCATACCCAGCGAGGCATTTTCCACCACTGAGTCTCCACCAAACCCTAAAAGATCAAATGATCACTGTCCGTACTCGGTGGCGTAACGCTTGCGCAGTTTCTGCACCAGGTCGTCGGGAATGACATCCGGCTCGCCTAACTGCTTGGCAATCCATACCGTGTGCGCGATATCTTCCACCATTACCGCTGCCTTGACTGCCGCCTCCGGAGTCGGGCCGACGGTGAAGACCCCGTGATTCTTGAGCAGGATGGCAGGCGACGAGCCTATATTCTCCACCACGACGCGACCAATCTCCTCGCCACCGATGAGTGCAAAACCACCACACGGGATGGTGCCACCGAACTCATCGGCGATGGCAGTCAGATAGACCGGGATCGGCTGCCCAACGGCTGCGAACGCCGTGGCGTAAGGCGAGTGAGTATGCACGATCCCAAAAACATCCCGCCGATGGCGGTAGATATAGAGGTGAGATGCCGTGTCAGAGGAATATTTTAGCTCACCCTCCACCACCTCTCCATCCAGCGTCACGATGACCATATGTTCGGGGCGCAAATCTTCGTAGCGTATACCGCTGGGTTTGATCACAACGTACCCGGTCTCGGGGTCACGGCCGCTCACATTACCGCTCGTCCAGGTCACCAGGCGATACTTGGGCAGCTCTAAATGCAAACGCCAGATCTCTTCACGCAATTGCTCCAGCACAGTCCTGTCACTCCCTTCCCACTTTCAAGTGAAATGAAACGGATCATCAGACAAGAAAACATGTCCAGATGGCTCTATGAGCTGTAGTATCTGAGCCATTTCAACCTGCACGTACTGCTTCGATGAAAGCCACCATATTCTCGACTGGAACGTCGGTCGGAATGTGATGCGACGGAGCGATGATGAAGCCACCCCCTCGCCCGATCTCATCCATCAGGCGTCGCGTCTCGTCGCGGATTTGCTGAGGAGTTCCACGCGGTAATACGCTCTGAACGCTCATCCCTCCGTAGAAAGCAAGGCGATCACCATATTGTCGCTTCATCTCATACACATCCATAACATCCGGCTGGAACGGGTTGAACACCTGTAAGCCGAGCTCGATCAGCTCCGGGAACAGGGATTGCACTTTGCCGCATGAATGCAACATTGCAACCTTACCTGCTCGCCGAACCGCTGCGATCATTTGGGCCAGGCGCGGTTTGATAAAACATCGCCACAAGGCAGGGCTGAAGATCAACCCTTGCTGTTGACCCCAATCATCACCGAAGAGTACCCCATGGATATCGTAGCGCAATATCTCATCGAGCAGCTCCAGGTTATACGCTAGGATGGCATCGAAGAGCTCCCCCACCCACTCTGGGGCTTCCATCATATCCACCAGCAACTCGGCCATACCGCGCAAGCTCCAGGCGCGCTCAAACAGAGAGAAACCGATGTTGACAAAGCGAAAACGCGTGGGATGCGCGGCGATGAAAGCGGGCAGCTCGGCGAAGCGACGAGGATCACGGGGATCGGGGAAGGTGTAACCTTGCAAGGAACGATCTTTCAACGGGTAGATCTCTGGAATACCGATGTCCTGATCGATGGTGCGGTTCCATACCACCCCAAAATCCTCGCGAAAGAAACCGGGACGCACCTCGGTGTACAGTGATGGACGGCGGATCGAATAACGCACCATATCGTTGTCGATGAATTCATCCAGGTTGGTGGTGCCGTAAAATGCCTCCAGTTTGCGCGCAGCTCCACTCGTAAAGCTGATATAGTAAGGCACCCGGTCCGGCTCGCGATGTTGGACTGCATAAAGCACTCTTGCGATATGTCCTATGTCGTTCATACGTCACTCTCGCGGCACATGAGTAGCGGTGCTAAGGAATGCCTCCACTACGGGCCAAGTGGGAATCCCACTGCGCCCCCCAGGTCGTGTTGCTTTCAGAGCGGCGGTCGCTGAAGCAATCTGGATCGCCCGGGTAACCGGGTCGCCGCGTGCAATGCAGGCCGCGTAAGCGCCATGGAAAACATCTCCACAGCCAGTGGTGTCCACCACCTCGACGCGATAGGCCGGAAAGTGGTGCACCTCACCCCCCCATTCGGCATACCAGCATCCCTTCTCACCAGCTGTCACCACACAGCAAGCACGGTCATGCCGTGCCAAGGCACGCACCATACGTTGTGGCTGTGCTTCTCCGGTCATCCGTGCAGCTGTTTCCACATCCACGATCAGGTGATCCACTTGCGGGATCAGTTCGGCCATGGCTGGTGCGCGTTCCTGTTCAATGTCGGCTACCACGGGAATGCCATAGCGATGGGCTAGCATTGTGGCATATAGCCCACCTTCGCCGGCGGTGTAGTCCACAAAGAGCACACGGCACTGTTTGACCAGATCCTTATCGATCCGTTTCGGTGGCACAGGCATGTAACCCTCGGTAGTATAAAAAATAGTGCGCTCGCCGCTAGTCCGGTCAACGACGACCACAGCGTACACAGGACGTGCGTCAGGGTGGTACATCACAGGGGTACAGTCCACTCCTTCATGTTCCAGCGCCTCCAGAGTAAAGCGCGAGAGGGTATCATTTCCCAAGATAGCAAGGTAGGCAGTGCGTGCGCCCAGGCGTGCTGCGGCCACCAAGGCGGTACCAGTCAGACCGCCTCCTTGGCGTTCTTGGCCCTGAATGGGTGTCTTGGTGTTAGGGCGCGGAAACCGCTCCACATACAGCAGGTCGTCCACAGCGACGACCCCAAGCCCCAGAATATCCCACCGCACGCTCATAACCCTACGCCACCGAGCACCTCACGTGCACTTTTGCCGTCGTGAATGACAGCTTTGAACGCTTGAACTGCTGCTGTGATATTCCGGCCGTCGAAGCCCCAGACGTTGCGCCCGATGGTGGCACCACGCGCCCCGCTGGCAACCACTTCTGCCATCATTTGCAAAGCTGCTTCAAGTGTGTCGGTGCGTGGACCGCCCGCCGCAACAATGGGCACCGAGCTCTCGGCAACGATCTCGGCATGAGCGCGCACATCACCACAATAAGGTACTTTGATCACATCCACACCGAGTTCCAGGCCACAGTGCACGGCCCATGCGATATCCTCCGGCGTGTGGATGATCTCCAATGTCTGGGGATTGCGTGGGTAAATGTGCAATATGACTGGCAGCTCAAAACGAGCCGCATCGCGCACCAAGTCGGCGACCACTTTGAGCTGCTGCCCTTCGGTTTTGCCGTGCACAAAGGCAGCGATCGCGATGGCATC
>JBMFPH010000003.1:0-47727 GCA_049969215.1 Anaerolineae bacterium
TAGCGGAACAGCCGGACCGGGGTCTGAGCCTCCTTTTGTATCCGAGTGGAGAGAGCTTCCCCTGAGAACTGAAAAGCCCTGGGAGTACTTGCGCCAAGAGATCGTTACCAGGCAATGGGTGCCTCCAGCCGAGCCGCGCGCGTGAGCAAGCGGCTTGGCTTTCCGCAGAGCAACCCCCATAGCCAAATCTGCGGCGGGATTACAACGCAGCCGGCGGCGTCGGAAGTTCCGCCAGCTGATGGAACACCTGATCCCAATCTTTCATCAGCGATGCGTACAATGCAACAAAGGGTTGATAAAACGCGTGGTACTCTGCGCGCGGCTCGATGCGCGCTGTCTCTTGCACAAAGCGGCGTGCGGTCGCTTTCAAGTCATCGAACACTCCCACCGCAAAGCCAGCCAGTATCGCGGCACCCTGCACGGCATACTCCTGGCGGTTCAGTCGCACATATGGAACGCCCAATACATCTGCTTTGATTTGATTCCAGAGCTGACTGACCGCGCCACCACCGATCACACGCACCTCCTTGAACTGCAGGTCGGGCAGTAACGACTTTTCGATCCCCATATAGGTGGCATACTCAAACGCGACCGCTTCGAGCGTGGCGCGATAGAGGTGCGCTTTGGTGTGGCTCCAGGTGAAACCCAGCCACAGGCCGCGCAGGTCGGGACGACTGGGGCACACACTCCCGCCCAGGTGGGGCAGGAAGATAAGCGAATCACAACCGGCGGGAACGTGGGATGCCATCTCGTCGAGCAGTGCGTAGACACTTTTGCCTTGTTGTATCGCCTGTCCCTTTTCTTCCTGTGCGAGTGTGTCACGGAACCAGCGTAAGTTCAGGCCACCCCCATTGATATAACCCAAGGCATACCACAGGTCGGGGGGCACCAGATGTGCCGTGAAGAGCGTCCTATGCCGCACATCAGGCACATACCGATCGGTGCATATGGAGAGGACAGAGGCGGTTCCGGCCACATCCAGGACGATCCCAGGCTCAACCATCGCCGCGCCCAGGAGTCCAGCAGCCTGATCGCCACACCCGGCCGCAATAGGGGTACCGGCGAGCAAACCACAATCACGCGCTGCCTCTTCGGTCACCCGCCCGATGATTTCCCAAGGGGGCACAATGCGCGGCAGCTTTTCTAATGGTACCTCGAAGAGGGAGAGCAGCTCCGCATCCCACGTGCATTTGACCGTGTCGCAGAAGGAAGCAAAGTTCAGATGGGTATAATCAATGTAAGCGTCGTCGCCCTTGAGGCCGGCCATACGTCCGGCAGTATAACATACCGGCACCACAAATTTGTGCACGCGGGTGAACACCTCTGGTTGCTCATGCTTCCACCACAGGATTTTCGGTCCATGGCAATAGCTGGGCGGCCCCCCGGTGCGCTCGATGATGAGGTCGGCGTACGGTTGCATCATCTCGATATAGGGCTTACAGCGGGTGTCCAGCCACGAATCGTAGGGGGTGGGGGTGTTCCAGTTTGCATCTATGGTGCCCACACCCGCCATTTGTCCATCGAAGGCAATCGCCGCCACATCGCGGGGGTGGACGTGGCTTTTTTCGAGACACTCACATATGGTGCGCATCGAAGCAGCATAGAAGTCATTCGGATCCTGCTCCACCCAGCCTGGGCGCGGATAATAGAGCGTTGACTCCTCATAGGCGCTGGCAATCAAATTGCCAGAGACATCGAAGATGGCTGCTTTGGTGCCCGTGGTGCCTAAATCAACTCCGATCAGGTAGGGTGCGCGCATTGCCTGGTCTCCTTTTTTTCATCTCGGGCTTACTCTATCGGGATCTCATTTTCACAGATGTCATCCCGTGCACGAATCTTACGGACGCGCTGGCAGTCCGAGCGTTTGCCGTGTAGTCATTCTCGCAAAAGGTGTTCGATCTCCCTGCTGTGGACGCGATAATGCCGGGCTAAAGCGTTCAGCACCATGCGCAGATCTTCGGGCAAAGGTGCCTTCAGTGACAGGAGTTCCCCCGAAGGGTGTTCGAAAGCGAGTTGCCAGGCATGCAGGAACTGACGTGGCATAGCGACCTGCTCGTGCCGACGGCCATATATCCGGTCGCCGGCCACCGGTATGCCCAACCAGGCTAAGTGGACGCGAATCTGGTGTGTGCGCCCTGTCTCCGGGTTGACGCGCAGCAACGTGTAGTCTCCCAACGTCGCCAGCTGCTGATAAGCGGTACGCGCCATACGTCCCCCCGCTATAACCGCCATACGCTGTCGCCGATTGGGGTCACGCCCCACAGGTGCCTCGATAACCCCCTGGGGTGCCGGGGGACGACCGTGCACCAAGGCCATGTAGGTCTTCTGGACGCGGTGTTGCTTAAACTGTGCGCGCAGATGCTCCAACGCCCGTTCGGTCTTGGCAACAACGAGGAGACCAGAGGTGTCGCGATCCAAGCGATGGACGATTCCGGGGCGGTCGGATCCGCCTGTGGCCAAAGTGGGGCAATGCGCCAACAGGGCATTCACCAAGGTGTCGTGTGTGTGCCCAGCGCCGGGGTGCACCACCAAACCGGCCGGCTTGGCGATCACAAGCAGCTCCGCATCTTCGTAGATGATCTCTAGGGAAAAGGGCTGAGCTACGAGCGGTACCGCGGATGGCTCCGGCGGGATGCGTAACGTGACCTGCATACCCGTTTCCACCAACATGCCCGGCTTGGTCGATCGACCATCTACAGTGACCAGGCCAGCACGAATGAGTTGTTGAATGCGCGAGCGCGACAGCTGGGATAGTACGCGTGCTAGGTAACGGTCGAGGCGTTCTCCCGATTGTTCGATCTTCAGCTGGATCACTTGGTGGTCCTGCGACAAAGGAGACACCACCGCATCAGCAGAATGTTACGGTATGGCTACGCTCAGTGACGAGCTCTTTCATCCGAACGGTGCAATCCGGCGGCACGGGCCAAAGCATAGCGAGCGGCACTCGATTGACGGCCACCGGCATTGCGATAAACCTGTTGGCGTTGCACCAGATGATGGGCGAGGAGCAGACGGCGCAAACGGGAGATGCCAGAGACCGGTTGTGCGCGCAGCCAGCGGCCGAGAAGAGCAGCACGGGCTCCATAACGTGTCCAGCCATGGCGTGCCAATGCTACCACAGCATCAAGTGGCCTGGGAACCGCTGAATCCGAACTGGCTTGATCGTTCACGAACGCACCTCCTCATCCACCTGTGCGTGCCCTCTTCGCGCTTTCACCCGCTCCATGCGCCATAGCTGATAAATAATCAACAACACCCCGATCGTAATAGAAGCATCAGCAAGGTTGAAAATGGGCCAAAAGCTGATGTCAATGAAATCGACCACATAGCCGAAGCGCAGACGATCGATCAAATTGCCGATCGCACCCCCCAGTTGCAATCCTAAACTGATCCGGATCAACCAATCTTCGGCTGGCAGGTGACGGTAATAGATCACAATGGCAATGACAACGATTATCGCGATAAGAATGAAGAGGCTGCCCTGGTTGGGAAAGAGCCCAAATGCCGCGCCGCTATTGGTGGTATGGGTGATACGAAAGATCTCCGCAGCTCCGCCCGACCATGGGCTCCACCAGTGTCCTTCGGGAAGCCACGCTACCACCCATGATTTGCTGAGCTGATCCAGGCTGACCACAACGGCCACGATCAGAGCCAGCAAAAGAAAGGGCAACGCATCCTTCAACCGCAGGGCACACGCATGTAAACTTTCCATACTTATATCTCCACCATCGTCACGCCCCACATTGTAATACACGTGCGCAGCAGGTGCAAAGAGGCTAGGAGAGGCACTTCATTTTTGGAGAGACGCGGTGGAACGTGGTTGCAAGAGGCGATTGAAATCGCCTCTCGAGGGCCGGCGGCACACCCGCTAGGCGCGACTTCAGTCGCCGGCCTTCTTGATGATGGACTTGATGATGGACAGTGGCACGCGAAGCATATCCCAATCTTCCGGCGTGTCCAGGTCGAACGCCAGGGTGGGGGTGCGCACGATGACCGGTTGGATGCCCATCGCCTGCGCACTGGCGACGTGGCGGGCAAAACTTGCCGCTCCAAACCGAAACGGGATGAGCAACGGCGGCCGCATCAGCAACGCATTCGTGCCGATGCCGTGTTGACATGGCGCAATCACCACCGCGGGCGCACCCACTGCCGTATGCAACAACGTGCGCACATCCTCATCGCTGAGAAAGGGCAGATCGGTCGGCAGGATCAGGATTCCCCCGATGCCACGAGTGAGGACGAACTGACTTGCCTGGATAAGCGCCGCGTTCAGATCATCGCTCTCTTCCTCGATGGGCAGTCCCCCATACCGTTGCGCGTCTTTCAGCACGTGGGGGTCACGGCTGATCACCACGATGCAGGTGAGATGACGTCGCACCAGGCGCAGGGTGCGCCGGAGCAGCCAGCGGCTCAACCGTATGCGCTGTTCCACGCTGAGGCAGTCCGCCAGGCGCGTCTTGGCCTGGTGATAGGGCTTGCACGGGATAATGCACGCGATGGTATCCGAGCAGTGCGGTGTGTTCATCCTTCCTGCAAGGCGAACCGCAGGGTCTCACGCGCCAGACGCGCGCGATCCACCTCATCGCGCATGACGATGTCCGTCGCCAGGGTACGGATGCCCATCTGGGCGGTGATGGTGGTCGCGCAGGCGGCATCTTGATGGTCCAGCACAAAACCGGTGAGCAGATCGCGATAGTGTGCTGCGACCGTCACCGGCGAGACTTCCAAATTTAATTCGCGCATCATCTTGGCGGCTGGCCCTTTGAGCGCCTGTCCTGCCACGATGGGGGAGATGGCGACGCGCGGTGCACGCACCGCCCCGAGGATGCGGCGCATCGCCGGCAGCGCCAGGATGGGATCCAGACTGACAAAGGGGTTCGAAGGGCCAAATAGGATCACATCGGCACTGCGCAGCGCACTGACCACGGCCGATGTGGGTTGTGCCTGTTCGATACCCTCAAAGCGGATGGCGCGTACACGCGGCTGCCATGCATAGCGCACGAAATACTCCTGAAACGCCAGCTCGCCCTCGTCCGTGAGCACGCGCGTGTGCACCGGGGCATCGCTCATGGGCAACAAGTTCTGGCGCACGCCCAGTAACAGGCATAGCTGCTGCGTGACCCAGGTGAGCGGAAACCCTTCGCGCAACCATTGGGTGCGCAGCAGATGAGTGGCTATGTCACGGTCACCCAGGCGAAACCAGGTGGGGGCTTCGTAGCGCGCCAGCATGGCCAGTGCATTCCAGGTGTCGTCTTTGATGCCCCAGCCGGTCTCATGGTTCACCAAACCAGCGAGGGTATACATCACTGTGTCCAGATCGGGTGAGATATGCAATCCCAGGTGTTCAAAGTCGTCGGCTGTATTGACCACGCACGTCAACCGTTCAGGGGGCAATAGCTGTGCCAGCCCGGATGCCAGCTTGGCGCCGCCAACCCCTCCAAGCAAGGCTACGACGTTGACATGAGAAATTTGATCCGGAGTCTTTTGCGTCGCCGGGGCAATCTGCTCGTCTGCGTGTACCCCTGTACTCATAGATGGGTGCTCTGATCCTTTTCCGTGGGCTTGGTGCATAGTGTATCCCCTGTAGGGAGAAAGCCAAAATGCTGGCTGGTTGCCCTGCCCAGGGTTTCTCTCGATGGCATGTTCGGATTCATTGCAGCCCAGCCTCGCTCAACTCAGCTTGGCTGGAGCAACTTGAGCGCATACAGGGCACGCAGCGTGACCCACTTGTTGGCATGGCCGATCGCGCCGAAGCGAGCCCAGCTCTTGCCGGGCGTGTGCTCCAGTGCCCATCTACCCTTCGCGATCTGTTTGTCCAGCAGCCAAGGAATACAGTCTCGTACATAGGGATGGCGCGCATAGCCTGCGAGTGCCAGCACGGTCATCGCCTCAAGCAGGTCAGCGTGTTCTGTCAGCGGGAACGTTAAGGTAAACCATAACGGGCTCACAACGCCATCCGCTGCCGGGTATGCCGCTCTGCGCAATGGGACGGACACGAGCAGATCGATTCCGCGCTCGATCGCCGCAGCAACTTTCGCCGTGCGCTTTTCTGCATCCAGTCCCAGGAAGGCATTGAGCACTTTCACAGCGCCCCAGGCGCACGGCAACCCTGCGTTATGGGTGCAACCAAACCCATGTTGGAGGATATCCGACGCTGTTGCTTCACACGTCTGCACCACGCGGGGATCGTCCGCGTAACCCAGCTGCTGCAACGCCCACAAAAGGGCACCGTTGAGGCAATGGAATGCCGCGCGAGGGGCCCGGCCGGCGATAAAGCGGCCATCGCGGGTACGCCGGCCCTTCTCCAGCACGTGGTCACAAGCACGTCGCAGCGGCGGAATGGGTGGCGTACCCAGCTGGGCGAGAAATATGATTTGCCACATCGTGGCACGATAGCGGGGACTGGCTGATGCTCCGGGCGCGATCCAGTAGCCGCCCTTTTGCATGTCAGCAGAGGGTGGATATTGCGCTTCCAGGATGTGCCGGGCAGGCGGTGTGTCAGGGATGGCGCGTTGGGCAGCCTGCACTTCCGGGGCATCCGGTGGGAGTTCCCATAACTGTGTCAGCGTCAGGTAACGCGCCGAGGGATTTTCCTCTTCCAGCAGCCAATCGAGTGCCCGATCACGCAAGGTCGAGTAGCACTCCGTCTCTTTCATCGTCACATATCCGATCCCCGCGTCTCCCTACCGCCTAGCCATCTTCCAGCACGGCGCGCGCCTGGTGGAGCACCGCATCCAGCATCTGGGGCGTGAGCCGTCCGGTCTGGGTATTCTGGCGGCTGGGATGATAGGAGGCGATCAGGTGGATCGGTGTATCTGTGTCGTGGTGCTCCAGATGGCAATGTAGCGCGTGGGCGAAACGCAGTCGAGGGACATGATAGCCCGATCGCTTGAGCAACTCCAGGGATGTAGCAAAGGCGAGTTGACCCAGGGCAAGCACAACCCGTGTTCTGGGCAATAATTGCCACTCCCGTGCCAGGAATGGGCTGCACGCAGCAATTTCGTCCCTCGTGGGGCGGTTGGCGGGCGGGGCACAGCGCACGATCGCGGTGATGAACGCGTCGTAAAGCGTTAGCCCGTCGTCCGAATGGGTGGCATAGGGCTGGTTGGCGAAGCCGGCGCGGTAGAGGGCAGCATAGAGCGTGTCGCCGGAGCTATCGCCGGTGAACATGCGGCCAGTGCGGTTCGAGCCGTGCGCGCCCGGTGCCAGCCCCACGATTAACAGGCGCGCCTGGCGGTCACCGAAGCCCGGCACCGGCCGGCCCCAATAGTCCCAGTGGCGATAGGCAGGTCGCTTGTCACGCGCTACCTGCTCGCGCCAATCCACCAAGCGCAGGCAACGGCGACATTGCACAATCTGCGTGACCAACTGTCGCCATTCAGGCGGCAATTCCTCACCCCACCCGTTAGCCTGTGCGTCTGAGTCGCATGCACCTTTTGGATGCGACGCAATGGGCACGCGAATTGGGGGCACCATCTCACCCTTCTTCTTTACTGCCGGCAGCTTCCAGAGGCGGTGGAAACTCCAGCAGCCGATGATTGTCCGAGTCCACCACCAGCAGGTCGCCGTCTGCCTCGAACGCCATCCCCAGCGGCAGAGCGAAGGAAGCCATATCGGCGCCATATTGGCCGAAGCTCAGCAGGAAAGTGCCCTGTGCGTCGAAGACGAGGATGCGGTAGCGTTCCGGATCGCTGGCGTACACATTCCCCGCACGATCCACCCGCACATAGGGCTTGTTGACCACCGAGGTGCTCTCCCAACTTTCGATGGCCCATTGGCGCAACGGGGTCATATCCGCGGAGAAAGCCTGGATGCGGCGGTTCCAGGTGTCCGCCACGTAGAGGGTACCGTCGGGAGCGAAGGCTAGGCTGGTGGGTTCGTCGAAGCGTCCGGGCAGAATGCCGGCGCCGCCCCACTGGGCAATGAATTCTCCATCTGCGGTGAACTTCTGGATGCGCTTGTTGCCGGTATCGGCCACGTAGATATTGCCCTCTTCGTCTATGGCGATGTCACGCGGCCCCCAGAAACCACCGGGGTCGCGGTCGATCTGCCCGCCGGTGTCGACGAAGTATCCCCACGCAAAGAGGAACGTGCCTTTCAGGTCGAAGACCTGGATGCGATGGTTCCACGTGTCTGAGACATAGACGCGGCCCATCTCGGTGTTGACCGCAATCCCCCATGGCTCCTGAAATTGACCGGCGCCGCTGCCGCTACTGCCCCAGCTGCGCACCGCATTGCCCTGGGCATCCAGCACCTGGATGCGGTTGTTGCCGCTGTCCGCCACATACCAGAGGCCATCTGCTCCCACGGCGATGGCGCGCGGCGTCATAAACCGGCCGGGGCCGTTGCCCTGGCCACCAATAGCACGTTTTGCGCGGATCTCCTGGTGTTTCACGGCATACGGTTCGGTGGGCATCTCAGCCAGCGCTGGGCCAGTATGGTAGTCCCATAGCTGGTTCAGCACGTCTTTGCGCACATACATGTAGAAGCGGTGCACATAGGGCCATTGGTTCTTAGGCGTCTTGTGGCGGTGATAGAAAAAGACTTCCCAGAGCGCTTTACGGTTCTCGAACACCTCGTTCCAGGCGGCTTGGCGTCCTGCCGGATCATCGGGCAACGTGGCCGGCACAAAGTAGGTGTGCCATATCTTGATCGGAGACTGTTCCTTGTAAGTCTCCAATGGCCACCACACCAGTCGGTAGTTAAAACGCACATAGTTGTCGCCGAGGTAGGGTGTCACCTTGCCCTCGTTGGAGGGCCCCACGATGACGATCGGTGCTTCCAGCTGTTGTCGTGAGGGCGAGTCTCCATAGTAGGTGCGATTGGGGTACTCGCGGAAGTACCACTCCAATGGCCAGGTGGACTCGTTGTCGTAAGCCACCTTGATCAGCTTGTCACCAACGGTGCGCCGCGATATGTCCTCGATTTGGCGCATCGCCAGAGTGACATCGGGCGCGCCGTGGGCATAGAAGAGGTACTCGCTCACATCGTCATAGTTGATGAACGACACCAGCCAGGACGAACGGGCGGTGAAGACCGCCAGCACGATCAGCACAACGAGAAAAGCGACGCGCGCCGCCAGGAATCCCCCCAGCCGGCGTCCGTAGTGGATCAATCCATACATCAGCAGGCCGACCACCACCAGGCTGCCCAGCCATTGGCCAGTGTCGCGCAGATCGAAGAGGGAGTAGCTGCGGAAGGGTTGCACGCTCAATAGCGCGACCAGAGCTAATGCCGTCAAGGGTAAGAGCACAGCGAAAAGCACGCCACCATGTTCCCAAAGGGTTCGCCATCGCCCCTGCAGCCCTGCAAACACGCGTTCACAAGTCC
Source organism: Anaerolineae bacterium (assembly GCA_049969215.1). Taxonomy (GTDB): domain Bacteria; phylum Chloroflexota; class Anaerolineae; order 4572-78; family NAK82; genus NAK82. The sequence goes on from JBMFPH010000003.1 coordinate 9,331, forward strand.
AGGCGGCCATAAAGATGAGCGGCAGACTCATATGGGTCGTAAGCCAAGGCATCTTCTCGCCCGCCCAGCTATAGATAAAGATGGCATCAATCACCCAATACAAGGCGAAGGCGGGGAAATAGACGTGCAGGACGTCCTCCACATCTGCGGCAACCGAGGGGGCGGATGGCTTCCCCTCTATGATGGGCTCACGTTCCAGTGCAGCGGGACGAGTGACGCGCCAGCGGCGGATCAGGTACCATATGCCGCCCGCTGCCCCAATGAAAAACGGCAGGAACTCATACAGCGGGAGCAACATCAAGTAGTAATACCAGGGCTGGCCGCCGCGCTGCACGTCTTGCTGGCTCAGCCAGTAGTAAATCGCCCCCCATGTGCCGGAGACCAGGCCATAGGGATTGGTGAAGAACGTCGTGTAGAGCGTTACAAAGATGATAGCTCCGATCAATACGGCGATACCTACCTCGCGCAGAGGCAGGGAACGCACCGCTTCGCTCATAAGGCGAACAGGGAATAGCTGCACGCGTTGCTTCTCGAGCGGCAGCGTTTTGTCGGTGACGCTCAGCGCCAGCGTGGTGGCAGCGAAGAAGAGGCCAGCGGCCAATACGAGCAGGTGGATCACCTTCCAGGCAGCTCGCATGTTCTCTTGGGGCACTGCGCTGGCGCCGCCAGCAAGGCCCCCCACCAGCTGCTGGAGACCGCTGATCACCTGGCGCGCCATGTTGGGCGGTTGATCTAATGGGACAGGGCCGGCATTGCCGAAGGTGAGCCACAACGCGATTATCCCTATCACTACCAATGCGGCGGTGCCGATCCAAAAGAGACGACGACGTTGGGTCAGTGAAAGGTTTTCAACCAATATGGTCGCCGCAATGAAGGTGAGCCCGATAAAACCATGGATGTAGGCGATCTCCATGACGGTCAATGACAACACGACTGCAGCGGCACCGATATATAGCCAGCGCCTCATCCGCAGGAAGTCGCCCCGTTGCCAGGCGGTCAGGTAGTGGAACAGGCTGACATACATGACCAATGTGAAAACTTCATTGAAGATGTCGTGACGCAGGTGACGGCTGTATTGGGTGATCACCGGAGAAATGAGGATCATGGTGGAAGCGGCTATGGCACCAAGGCGCCCCAGCCAAGGGCGAAACCAGTAGGGCAGCATCACCAAGGCCACGCCGAACAATGCCACACCGACACGCCCTACAAAGTTGTTGTGCCCGAACAAGAAGAAAAGCAAGGCATTGAACTCAAATAAGAAGGGGCCGTGCATCATGGGATCGTGGCGATACCCCTCGCCATTGTAGAGCTTGTAGGAGTATAACATGTGTAAGCTTTCGTCGTGGCTGATGGCGCGTGATCCCAGATCGTAAAAGCGCGTGAACACAGCCAGGACGAACAAAAGCCCATATGCGATGGCCTCGCGATGCGCCACGACCCAATGCCACAGGGAAGAGGATGCTATGTTCCCTGAAGGTGCTGTATTCTGAGCATCTGATATCGCCTTGGAGCTCATAACCACCTCTTATATCTTAGCGGTTCGGTCCGGTGTGAATCGCTACTTTTCTGATATGTTTGCAACGGAGGGCTGTCTCACCCACAACACTACCTTTTCGAGCTGCTGAGGCTGCGGCTCGCGCAGCAGGTACCAGCGAATGAATGCGGTGGCCGGCATAGATGTGGGTTGGCCATAGTTGCGCACGACGAAGTCTTGACCTGCATATGGCTCATCTGTCAACAAGGCGCCCTCTGGCGCGAGAACGACCTCGGGAAAACGCGATGCCGTGCTCGAAGACGCTCCTTCCATCGGAAGCTGCTCCACTTTACGAACCCAGCTCACGTTGGGGAATGCACGCAATTGCCATTCTACAGCCGGGCCAACGCCGCGGCCGGCTAAAATCTCGACTAGATAGGGGTCATTTGCCTTCCTGACTGAAGCGAACTGCAGCACGGTGACCAGATCGCGCAATCCCTCACCTGCGGACGCACGCACCAAGGGCTGAGAAGCGTCTGCAACCGGGGTATAGTTGAGACGCACCGCACCGGCGACATGAAACAGGAACAAGGTGCCTGCCATCGCGAGCATTATGCCGCGTAAGGTAGAGGCACCGTCATGCCATTGCCAAAAGGCCACGATCAACACGACAAACATCCCGATGGCAGCCAATGGTTGCCAGATAACCCCATAGTTGCTCGCGTACATCATGAGCGTAATGTAGGCAAAGGCGAAAACGGTCAAGCAAGCTGCTACTACGACCCCTTCGCGTTTCCAGTCACCTTGTTTCCACACCGTCTCCACGAGCTTCCCTATTGCCAGGCCAGCCAGCAACGCCGCTGGCCACAGGGTCAGGAGCACTTCCCCCGCAGAACGACCAGGACGTAATACATCCAGCAATACACCGCCACAAAACCACCATGCCAACCACAGATCAAGGGATCGACGGCGTGCCAAAACCATCCCCAGGCCAAATAGGCCAGCCAGAAGGGTGAGTGGGTCGTAAAGACCCAGCAACCACAATGCCGGATAAACGGGGCTCATCTCATGGGATGCTGGGAGGGCGCTTCCCGTCGCAGGGGCAAAACCACGCAGCCACATTTCTATCTGATCCACCATCATCGGCAGACCATCCTGATTGACAAACAGCCCGTTGGCAACTACCAGCACGGCGATCAGAACCGCTATCAGCGCCCCGCGTCGAGCCGTCAGGCCGGCAATTATCTCACGCAGCCATACGGCATGCTTCCGACAGTGAGTCACCCATAGGGCTCCGCTGAACGTCAGCAGCAACAGGATCATAGAACCCGCCAACGGCGAAGAGACCACCATAAGCGCCGAGCCGACCACCACGGCGATCGCCCCGAGGTGATGCCGACCATCCGCTCCGTTCGCCACACGAGTGATCCCGATAAACCATAACGCGGCTCCTGCTACGATAAAGATGTCCCCATTTGTGGTGCGGGACAGATATAACGCCGAAGGAGAGAAGCATACGAGCACCCCCGCGCATAGAGCACCGATGCGTCCCAGAGGACGACGCAACCCCATGGGCACCAACACCAGGAACACGCCTGCTATGGCCGAAGCGAGCCGTGCGGTGAACTCGGTGGCGCCCCATAGCGCAAACGCGACCAGGCCTGTCGTGGTCAGAAGCGGGCTGTAGTCCCTCCCCGTGGTCTGCAAGCCCTGATAGAGCTGCCAGCTCACCAGTGCCTGAGCTGCTTCGGTGTCCGACAGGGGACGCGCGCCCAAATCAGCCAGCCGTGTTGCCAATGCCAGGGCGATGATCACCGCCCACGCCACGATTTCCATCTTGCTCAGCGTGGCACCTGGCGCGGTCGCTGGCTGCCGCGAGATCTCTGCGGATATGTGCTCTGGACGGTGAGCGTGTTGTGAACCTGGAAATTGCTCAGATGTTGGCATTATCGGTAAGAGCGTCATTTTTCAGCGTTAGGTAGGTCATCGGCAGGGGCTTGGGATCTCTTCGTGCGGCGCGCTGTGTCCCGATGGCTGGTAGCGTTGGGAATATAGTGTTGGCTGGTACTCGGCCCTTCGGCTGGGACATCCCTCTAATGGGCAGAGTTGACAACTTTCAAAAGCGCTCTCAGTTGGGAATATGAGACCTGAGACAGACTTGGTGGGTATCATGAGCATGTGTTCGGTCAGCTGCACCCCAATGCTCTGCGGGGCAGTGCCCAATATGCGAAATAGCGGTTTTTGCTGCCCCAACGGCCAATCTGCCAAAGATCCCGGGTTCATTTGTGCGATGCGGCCCGGACGATAGTGAGTCACAAGATGATCACGCATAAATGCGATGGCACTGCGCAGGGCCAGCTCCTTGATTTGATCGGCCCAAAAGCGATGCAGAATGCGATCCGAGACGGTCTCACTCCAAGATTCCAGCTCTGTGCCACAGGTTGCCACGAAAGAAAAAACGCGATGCGCTTGTTCCAGGTTGACACGCAATACCCGGCTGCGCAGTTCGATCCCGTTGATAACCACGCTTTGCTCACCACGTGATTCAATGGGTGCCAGAGCGTAGAATGCTTTGGGTCGGCCGATTGCCAGAGCTTGGGCAACCATTTCCTTAAGGTCTTTCAGCTCCTCTGAGCGCCCCACAAGGTGGAGCTTCTGCGCCAATTGCACTATATCGATCTGCCAGGGAATAGGGTCTAAGATGTGCTGCTCCACAACATCTCGCCTTTGCAGGGACATCGGATTGACGGCCACTTTCCCCATACTATAATGAGCCTGTGAACAGCTGGCAAATCGCTCGCGCTAAAGAGGCATCCGCAGGTTATAGCACCGACCACACCTATCAGGTGACCTTGCCCTCGTTCCAGGGGCCGCTTGACCTTCTGCTGCACCTGATCGAGCAGGAACAACTTGATATCACCAAAGTGGCACTCGCCCAGGTGACAGATCAATATCTGCAGTACATTGCCACCCTGCAAGAGGTCGATGCTGACCTTCTCAGCGATTTTCTGGTGATCGCCGCGAAGCTGGTGTTCATTAAATCGCAAGCTTTGCTGCCCAAGCCCCCTATGGACGCCTCCCATCGCGAAGAAGAGGAAGATGTTGGCGACCAGCTGGTGCGTCAGTTGCGCGCCTATCGACAGTTTAGACAAGCTGCGCAAATACTGGTGAGGCGCGAAACGCTCCACCTGCGCAGTTATGTGCGCGTGGCTATGCCCAGGGTTCTAGAGCCCCATTTGCCTCCAGGCGAAATCAGCTTGGAAGATCTGACTATTGCTGCGCGCAACGCCTTGGCTATCCGTTCTCCCGATCCGGCGGTGGATCAGGTAGTGTCTCCTGTCATGGTCACCATTGGGGAGCGCATCGCGTTGATCCGTCAGCTGCTGGAGCGCCTTCCCCAAGTGACGTTCGGCGCTTTGATGCGTATGTGCACGCGACGCCTTGAGATCATCGTGACGTTTATGGCCGTGCTCGAGCTGATCAAGCAAAACTTCGTGGACGTGCAGCAGGAGGCACCGTTCGGAGAGATTGTCATCTATCGCCGACCGGATACCCCATCCGGCGCCGATGCGCATGGCACTCTGCCACAGGACGCTTCTCCTGTTGAAGCGGTCCAGGATGAGGCATGACAGACATGTCAGATGCGGTGGAGCCGACTTGGCAAGAAAAGCGGGTTGCGCGGGTGGCGGAGGAGCGTTGCCATCTCTGTCGACACTGCCTTGCACAACGTGCCTGTCGTATCCGTGCTCTCATGCGCATGGATGAAGACGAAACACCCGTAGTGGATGTTCACCGTTGCCGTGGGTGCTTGTTGTGTGCGGTGGAATGTCCTTACGACGCCATCGTGCACACGTGATGGCCTCGCCGATTGGAGACGCGGCGCAATTTGCCTCGAGCGTGGATTGGCTTGCGTGGGACTGTTTCCCTCTTCGGCGGTCCATCCCGACTGTTCCCTATCGTTGGGGTTGGAAGCCACTGCGTCATCTTGTGCGAAAAAAATTGGTTCGGAAGGGCTTGCAATCGATGAGAGTTCAAGGTATAATTTATCTGTAAACTTGCCGTCCTTGGTGTTAGCTGCATTATCGGTATGGTAGGTTTTGCATGCACATGTGCAACATGATGACGCGGTCAACAAGGGTTATGGATGGTTCCGCGCATGTTTATTCACGAAGAGATTCCCTCCATATGTGGCTAGTCGTTCGATCGGTTTGCCGTGGTTTAGGTTGCGTTGTTGGTTTCTGAAGTATTCTTTTCCCAGGGATGAGCACTCTGTGGGTACGCAAGCAGGTTGATGTGTATCTCGAGAAGGGGGAACATTGAATTCCTGGTTATGAGATGTGGGAGTTTGGAAGACAGTTGGAGGTGAAGAGAAGGAGGAAGCTATGCCCGATACACTCCAAACGAAAGACATTTTGTTGCGAATGCAAGAGGACTTGCGGCGTGCGCTCGAAAAGCCCCGCACCAGCGTCGCTGGGTGATGGTCATCGACTTGCGCCGATGCATCGGCTGTCACGCCTGCACGGTGGCGTGTGTCGCGGAGAACAAGCTGCCCCCTGGCGTGGTGTATCGCCCTGTACTAGAGGAGGAATTCGGTAGCTATCCGAATGCCACCCGGCGTTTCTTGCCGCGTCCATGCATGCAATGCGACAACCCACCGTGCACGCCGGTCTGTCCGGTCCACGCCACCTACCGCGACGAAAATGGCGTGGTGGTTGTGGACTATGCGCAATGCATCGGTTGCCGCTATTGCATCACTGCCTGTCCATATGCGGCGCGCACGTTCGACTTCGGCCGCACCTATACGGATGGAACAGCAGAAGCAGAGGGATTGATCCTGGGGCGCAGCCGGGCGGATGATTATGAAAGGGTGGCCAATTTTGAGTATGGGCGGCCGTACGAGCGCCTCGGAGTGGAAGAATCCCCGATCGGGAATGTGCGCAAGTGTCATTTCTGCTTGCATCGTCTCGCAGCCGGCATGTTGCCGGCATGTACCACCACGTGCATCGGACGCGCCACTATGTTCGGAGACGCCAGCGACCCGGATAGCTTAGTGACCGAGATGATCGCGCGTACGAACGTGATACGCCTCAAAGAAGAACTGGGCACTGAGCCCCGCGTTTATTATCTGGTCTAGGGGGAGGGAACGATGGCACTCAAACGCATTGCGTATGCTGCGTGTGTGTTGGCCCTGTTGGCAGGTGCGTGGGGATTGTATGATCGTCTGGTCTATGGACACCAGCACGCTGCCTATGGCTCTTATGTGGTATGGGGTCTGTGGGTGGCCATGTACTTGTTCTTCGCCGGGATAGCCGCCGGTGCCTTTATGATCGCCACCCTCGATCTGCTGTTTGGCATCCCGGTGCTGCGCGGCATCGGGCGTCTGGCACTTTGGGTAGCGCTGGTCAGCTTGGCGGCTGCGTTGCTCTCCATCTGGCTTGACCTGGGGCATATGGATCGCATCTGGAAGGTCTATCTGCAAGGTTCGCCTAGTTCGGTGATGGCTCAGATGGTATGGGGTTATACCGCGTTTGGCTTTTTGGCCCTTGTCTGCCTGATCCTCGCGCTTACACGGCCGGCCAGCCGATTGTTGCGTGCTTTGATGATCGTGGGGTTGCCGCTTTCCCTGTTCATCAGCGGCGCGGTGGGTGCCCTGTTGGGGGTACAGGCCAGCCGCATGTTCTGGCATGTGGGCCTGTTCCCGGTGCAGTTCCCGGTTTTCTCCTTAGCGTCCGGCACCGCGGCGATGCTGGTGGCCATTGGGCTGTTTGGTTCGCGCCAGGATCCGCTGCGCAGTGAGCAACTGCGTTTGCTTTCTCTGGCTACGGTGGTGTTGACCATTGTGAAGCTCTACTTCTTATGGGCTGACTTCTCACAGAGTATGTACGGCAATGTGCCGCAGAACGTAAAAGCAGTTGAAGCGGTGCTATATGGGCAATATTGGTGGGCCTTTTGGATTCTGCAGCTTCTGCTCGGCTCGTTGGTTCCCATGGTGGTCTTGGCGCTGCCCGGTCCGAGCCGCAATGGTCAATGGGCAGGCTGGATGGGGGTGTTGGTGCTGGTCGGCTTCGCTGCCGCGCGTGCCAACATCGTCTTCCCAGCGCTCACGGTGCCGGAGCTGGAGGCGTTGACCACCGCATTTACCGGACCGCATTTGACGTTCGAGTACTTCCCCAGCCCGATGGAGTGGGCGGTGACAGCAGGGATTACCGGTATGGCAATATTGGCTTTTCTGATCGGCAACGACGTACTGCCGCTGCGCACAAGGATGGAGGTGGCATAATATGGCGACCCAGAAAAGTGTTCCCCAATCCTACAACGATAAGGAAAGCAGGGTGAGCGCGTTCTCACGGCGTGATTTTATCAAGATGAGCGGACTCATGTGCGGTACGGCTGCCTTTCTGGGGTGGCGTCCCGACTTCCATCAGCTTGTGGCTTCTCAGGCGGCTGCCACGGAGATCCCGCTGCACTCTCTGGAGAACCAGATTTACACCGTGTGTCTTCAGTGCAACACGGTATGTGGCATCAAGGTGAAGCTGCTGGACGGCGTGGCAGCCAAGATCGACGGCAATCCCTACAGCCCGTGGACGATGGCACCCCACCTGGACTATGAAACACCTTTTGCGCAAACCGGAACGGTGGAAGGCGCCATCTGTCCCAAGGGCCAGGCAGGACTGCAAACCGTCTACGACCCATATCGCATCGTCAAGGTGCTCAAGCGCAAGCCTGGCACCAAGCGTGGCGAGAACCAGTGGATCACGATCGACTTCGACACCGCGTTGGATGAAATCGTCAACGGCGGGGACCTTTTTGGTGAAGGGCCTGTGCCAGGATTGAAGGAATCCTATGCCCTCAAGGATCCGGCTGTGGCGAAAGAAATGGCTGCTGCTGTCAAGGCGATCCTGGCCGAGAAGGATACAGCCAAGAAGCTGGCCTTGGTGGAAGACTTCAAGGTAAAGTTCAAGGACTACCTTGACACTCTGATTGACCCCGATCATCCCGACTGGGGTCCCAAGAACAATCAGGTGGTCTTCAACTGGGGCCGTCTCAAAGGTGGTCGCAGTGACTTCATCAATCGTTTCATGCGTGATGGCTTCGGCAGCACCAACACCCACGGACATACGACGGTTTGCCAGGGCTCGCTCTATTTTGCTGGCAAGGCGATGTCGGAGAAGCTGGTCGACGGCAAATGGACGGGAGGTGACAAATTCTACTGGCAAGGTGACGTGCGCAACAGTGAGTTCGTCATCTTCGTCGGCGCGTCGCCTTTCGAGGGCAACTACGGCCCACCGCTGCGCGTGCCAGCGCTGACGGTCGGTGCCACCGACAAAGGGCTCAAATATGTGGTGGTCGACCCACGCCTGTCCAAGGTCGCGGCCAAGGCATGGAAGTGGTTGCCCATCCGCCCCGGCACAGAGGGTGCTATGGCGTTGGCGCTCATCCAATGGGTTCTGGACAACGAACGCTATGACAAAGCCTATCTGGCGGCTGTGAACAAGGCAGCTGCAGCGGCTGCCGGCAACCCCACCTGGACCGAAGCAGCTTGGCTGGTCAAGCTGGATGAGAACGGCACGCCGACCACCTTCTTGCGCGCGAGCGAGATCGGGCTGAAGGAGAAGGAGCCACGTCCTCTCTCCACTGACCCGGAGAAGACGTATGAGTTCGATTATTTCGTGACTTTAGTGAACGGAGAGCCAGTCGCTTTCGACCCATACGCCGATAAACCTGAAGACGCCGTCAGCGGCGACCTGTTCGTCAATGGCATGCAATTGGGCGCGTTCACCGTCAAATCCGTGTTGCAGATCATCTCTGACGCCGCTCACGAACACACGTTGGAAGAATGGGCGGAGATCTGTGGGTTGCGTGTCACCGACCTGGTGGAGGTGGCGCGCGAGTTCACCAGCCACGGCAAGCGCGCCTGTGCCGATATCCATCGCGGCGTGAGCCAGCATACCAATGGCTTCTATAACGTGTTGGCCTGGTACACGCTGAACGCGTTGATCGGCAATTACGACTTTGCAGGTGGGATGATCAAGCTGAGCACGTATGACGCCGCGGGGAGCAAACCTGGGCAGCCATTCCCCTTGTCCAAGCTCAATCCCGGCGCCATGCCCCCCTTCGGCACCTCGATCATCCGCCACGACGCTAAATACCAGGAATCAGTGCTCTATGCACGCTTGCCCGAAGATCAACGCTACCCGGCCAAGCGCAACTGGTATCCGCTGTCGAGCGATGTCTATCAGGAAGTGATCCCATCCATCGGGGACACCTATCCCTACCCGGTCAAGGCACTCTTCATGTATATGGGCTCGCCGGTCTATGCCCTGCCGGCCGGGCATAAGCTGATCGAGATCCTATCCGACCCGAAGAAGCTCCCCTTGTTTATTGCTTTCGACATCACTATTGGGGAGACCTCGATGTACGCGGATTACATCTTTCCGGACACAAGCTATCTGGAGCGCTGGGAGTTCAATGGTTCGCACCCATCGGTGCCCTTCAAGGTGCAGGGTATCCGTCAGCCGGCGATTGCGCCGCTCACCGGTGAGGTGACCGTCTTTGGGCAGACGATGCCACTCAATATGGAGGCGGTGCTGTTGGGATTGGCTGAACGCCTCGGTCTCAAGAACTTCGGTCCTGGCGGGCTGGGTGAAGCCGGCGATCTGAGCCACCAGGATGATTTGTATCTGCCCATGGTGGCCAACGTGGCCTTCGGCGAGAAAGAGGATGGTTCCGACGCTGTGCCGGATGCAGACGCCGAGGAACTACGGCTGTTCGAGCAGGCGCGACGTCACCTGCCCAAGTCGGTGTTTGACCCCGAACGCTGGAAGCGCATCGTCGGGGAGGCGCTGTGGCCGAAGGTGGTCTATGTGCTTAACCGGGGTGGGCGGTTCCAGAACTTTGCCAAGGGTTACAAAGGCAACCAAGTAGCCAACCAGTATGGCCGGTTGATCAACATCTACCAAGAGAAGACCTACAGCACCAAAAGCGCCATGACAGGTGAGCATCTCGTCGGCTACGCCCGCTATTTCCCCGCGCCTGTGGATGTGTTGGGACGCCCTGTCGAAGACGGCGCCGAATATGATCTGCGGCTGATCACCCATCGCGAACAGGTGATGACCAAGAGCCGCACCTCCGGCAACTATTGGCTGACTGCGATCATGCCCGAAAACGTCGTGTTGATGAACAGCGCGGATGCCGCTGCCCGTGGTCTGAAGACGGGCGACCAGGTGAAGATCATTTGTGCCAGCAATCCGGACGGTGTCTGGGATCTCCACAATGGCGTCCGCGTGCCGATGATCGGCAGAGTGAAAGTAACCGAGGGCATACGACCAGGTGTGATTTCTTTTGCGCTGGGCTTCGGCCACTTTGCCTATGGCGGGGTGGACTTTCAAATAGATGGAGTGTTGATCAAAGGGGATTCGCGCCGCACCCGAGGGTTCCATGCGAATGCGGCGATGCGCGTGGATCCTTACTTGGGCAACACACCGTTGGTGGATCCGGTTGGTGGCAGCGCCGTCTTCTACGACACGATGGTCAAAGTGGTGAAAGTTTGAGACATTTCCTCAACCACTAGGGGGCGGGGAAGCGTTATCGGGTTGGATGATCCGCTCTGACCGATGCGCTTCCCCGTATTCTTTATCGAGCATCCTTTGATGTCCTGGGCCTTTTCATTTCTCTGAGGCTGTATCTCGAGTGCTTCCCCCGACTGGACAATGTGAGCCGTTCGGAATGCAAGCTATAGCTTGACTTCCGCGCGCATATATGTTATAATGTTGTTACATTTGGTCAATCGGAATGATGGATATGCCTTCTGCTCCTGCCAGCCTGTCTGGTTTGCTCATCGACCGCAACAGCAAGCTGCCACTGTACCATCAGCTCTATGAGATCCTGCGCAGGCACATCATCAGTGGTGCCTGGCAACCCGGCGAGATGATCCCGCCCGAGTCGGAATTGGTCCAGCAGTACCACGTGAGCCGCACCACCGTGCGCCAGGTGCTGGACCTGCTGGTCAAAGAGGGGCTCATCTTCCGCCAGCGTGGTCGCGGCTCCTTCGTGGCATACCCAACTGTGGAGCAGGGATTGACGCGCATCATCAGCTTCACCGAGGACATGCGCCGTCGTGGCCTGCGACCGGGCACTCAGGTGCTCTCAGCAGAGCTCATCCGTGCACCATCCGACATTGCAGCACACTTGCACATATCCCCTGGGGAGGAGCTGGCTCTGCTGAAACGGCTGCGCCTGGCCGACGACGAGCCGATGAGCATCGAAGAATCCCACCTGGTACACCGTTATTGCCCGGGTGTGTTGCGCTATGACTATGCCGCCCAGCCCCTGCGCGAGACACTGGAACGCGAGTATGGCATCCGCCTGGTGCGCGCTCGGCAGACCATTCGGGCCATCGCGGCGCCGATCATCATCGCGCACCTGCTAAAACTGCCGGCGCGCGCCCCTCTCTTGTACGTGGAACGCGTTTCCTACACCCAAGGCGACGTGCCCGTGGAGTATCTGCGCTATTATCACCGCGGCGACCGCTACGTGCTCTATGCTGAACTGCAAGGTTGATCCATCTGGCACCGCTTGGGTTGCCGGATAAACGAAAGCAGAAAGGGTCATACCATCTATAAGCAAGGAGAAGCGTTGCAATGGACATCGTATGCCTGGGTGAACTGTTGGTGGACATGTTTCCTGCCGAGTATGGCCGCCGACTAGCGGAAGTCTCGGCATTTTTGCCCAAGCCAGGGGGCGCGCCGGCAAACGCCGCCGTGGCCGCTGCCCGTCTAGGAGCGCACAGCGCCTTTATTGGCAAGGTGGGGGATGACGCATTTGGCCACCACCTGGTTGAGGTTATGCGCACCAACGGCGTGGACACGCGCGGCATCCGCTTCGACCGCGAAGCGCGCACCACACTGGCCTTTATCGCCAAGCCAGATGCCAACACCCAAGAGTTCGTCTTCTATCGCAATCCCGGCGCCGACACGCGCCTGCGCCCGGATGAGCTGGATCGCGAGCTGCTGCAGGGAACGCGCGTGCTCCATTTCGGCTCACTCAGTCTGGGCGCAGAACCCATTCGCAGTGCCACCTGGGAGGCACTCAAGCTGGCACGCCAGGGTGGCGCACTGATTTCCTTTGATGTCAATTATCGCCCCTCTCTCTGGGAAAGCCCCCAACAGGCGCTGGATCAAGTCAAATCGATGATCCCCCACGTGGACCTGGTGAAGGTGAACGAGATCGAATTGGAGCTCTTGACCGGCAGCCAGGAGAGCGCCGCCAGCCAACGCTTGCTCGAGCTGGGTCCCCGCCTGGTCGTGGTCACTTTGGGACCATTGGGCAGCTATTTTGCAACTCCTGAAGGCGGTGAGCACGTGCCTCCCTTCCAGGTGGAGGCGGTGGACGCGACCGGGTGTGGGGATGCCTTCATCGCTGGCCTGTTGTGGCAGCTCATCGCCGCTGGGGATTGGCGTGCACAGCTGACCCCGGAACGTTTGCGTTCCATCTTGCGCTATGCCAATGCGGTGGGCGCCTTGACCGCCACGAAGGTGGGCGTCATCCCTGCCTTGCCCACTGCGGCACAAGTGGAGGAGTTTCTCAGTCAGGTAACATAACCGATCTCCGCTGCAAACGCGGCGCGGGCTTGGTATATCACGAGAGAAAGGGGTAAAGCATTGCATATGACGGTGACAACTCAGTTGGTGGATATCGACGCGCTCAAGGAACGGGCGCGCAGCTTGCGCCTGGACATCCTGGACATGACCACCAAAGCGGCTTCTGGCCATCCATCTAGCAGTTGGTCATGTGTGGAGATTCTGACTGCGCTCTACTTCGGGGGTATCCTGCGCTACCATCCGGATGACCCCTGGTGGCCTGAACGCGATCGTTTCATCATGAGTAAGGGGCACGCCGCACCGGCCTTGTACGCCGTGCTGGCAGCGGCCGGCTATTTCAGCCGCGATCTGCTCTGGACGCTGCGCCAGGTGGACAGCCCCGTTCAGGGACATCCGATCCAGGGCCTGTTGCCCGGCGTCGAGGCGACCACTGGCTCGCTGGGTCAGGGGCTCTCACTCGGTCTGGGTCACGTGCTAGGGGGACGCCTCAACGGCCTCACCTATCGGGTGTACGTGTTATTGGGCGACGGCGAATGCCAGGCAGGCCAGGTTTGGGAGGCAGCTATGGCCGCTGCCCACTTCAAGGCGGACAACCTGCACGCTATTGTGGACTATAACAAGTACCAGGAAACCGGCCCCATCAGCCGTGAGATGGCACTGGAACCCTTCATCGAGAAATGGCGGGGTTTCGGCTGGCACGTCGAAGAGGTGGACGGACACGATATCGCGGCGTTGATCGAGGTATTGCAAGCGGTGCAACAGGTGGAGGGACAACCTTCGGTGATCATCGCCCACACGGTTAAGGGCAAGGGCGTTTCGTTCGTTGAGGCGGACTATACATTCCACGGCCGCGCGCTCACCCCGGAGCAAGCGGCCCGCGCGCGAGAGGAGTTGTTGCGATGAGATTGGGAGAAAGAGCTGGACTCAAACCTGCCAAGCCGATGCGCGATGTCTTTGGAGACGCGCTGTTAGAGGTATGTCGGCGCAATCCGCGTGTGGTAGTGCTCGATGGAGATCTGGGTAATTCCACCAAAGCGGAGACGGTGCGCCACGCCTTTCCTGAACGGTTTTTCAATCTGGGCATTGCCGAGAGCAACCTGGTATGCGTGGGGGCAGGCCTGGCTGCTTGTGGATTCATCCCCTTCATCACCAGCTTCTCCTCCTTCCTGCTATGTAATGCCTATGATCAGCTGCGACTAGCAATCGCCTTGTCGAATATCAACGCCAAGGTCTTGGGTAGCCACGGCGGTATCACGTTAGGGAAGGATGGCCCCACCCAGATGGGCATCGAAGATTTGGCACTCGTGGGCGGCATGCCCACTTTCGTGATGCTGGTGCCCAGCGACCCTGCCTCAATGCACAAAGCGGTGCAAGCTGCGGTGGATCACGTCGGGCCGGTATGGTTGCGCTCCAGCCGCGTGGCGATGCCCCATATCTATCCCGAAGACAACTGCCCATTCTCCATCGGCAAAGCCAACGTGGTGCGCCAGGGCAGCGATGTGACGATCATTGGCTGCGGCATTATGGTAGCGATGGCGCTGGACGCCGCCGCTATCCTGGCCGAGGAGGGTATCCAGGCACGTGTAGTGGATATGCACACCCTGCGCCCGATGGACAAGGAGACGATCGTCGCCGCCGCGTGTGAGACCGGTGCCATCGTGACCGCCGAGGAGCACCTGCTCACCGGTGGCATGGGCAGCAACATCGCGCGTATCGTCGCTTCCACCCATCCGGTGCCGATGCGTTTTGTGGGACTGGCGGACACCTACACCGAGTCGGGCGACCCTGAGGATCTGCTGCGAAAGTATGGCCTGACCGCCGAGCACATCGCAGCCGCGGCGCGCGAGGCAGTGGCGGCGAAGCGGTGAGGAGAACTCGATTCTTTTAAGGGGTGGGTTTTCGGGACATCGACAAGAGGGATGACTCCAACCAAAGCGCGCACGTGAGCAGGCAGGACTCCCTCTCCCTCCCCGGGTGGAGAGGGTTGGGGTGCGGGGGCATATCTGCTCCCTGATGGTCGCGGCTCGGATCAGCACGCAGCCGCGCGGCGAGGGATTGATAACGGGCGATCATAGTTCTATGCCTTGAGTGTTGATTGTGATCCAGCAGGCTGGGGGAAGCAGTCTCCAAAGGGATCAGGTTGATCTCGAACTCGGACGCCAGCCGCTCAATCGCGCCCCATGCGCGCCAGAAGTCGGCCGGCGGAATCCCCTCGGCTGCCAGGTCAATGTCGGAATGCCGACCGAACCGTCTGGGGTCGAGCGCCGAACCATAGAGAACGACGCGCGTGGCGGCATATTGCTCCTTGAGCAATTGAGCAGCCGTGCGCGCTACACTCAGCGCGCGTTCGCGACGCGCAGCAGCCGCGCGCACGGCTTGTGCCTCACGTCGGCGAGCAGTACGGCGATAGGCTTCCATCTGCTCGGGCGTAATGGTGCTTATCTCGCCTGTCATATGGATCACGTCTAACAACCGATCGAATGAAGCCTAATTCTCCTCGAAAGGAGTATAACCATGATACAACAAGATCTGTTAGAATACCAACGCACGCATGGCCATCCCATCCGTGTCGGCGTCAGCGGCGCCGGCTGGCTGGGCAGCGGCTTTGTGACCGCCGTCTCCCACGTGGCCGGCATGACGGTGAACGTGCTGGCCGACACAGACGTAGCAGCAGCACGTCGGGCGTTCCTCAACATCGGGGTGCCACCAGATCAAATCGTCGAGGCGGACCAACCCGGCCATGCGATGGACGCACTGCGTGCCGGCCGCCGCGTAGTGACCCCATCCTACGGACTGGCGGCTCAGCTGGAAGATGTGGACATCGTGGCCGACGCCACCCCTTCTCCGGCCATCGGGGCAGAGACGGCGTATGCATGCATCCAGCATGGTAAGGATGTCGTCATGGTCAACATCGAGGCGGACGTGACCGTGGGGCGCGTCCTGCACAAGATGGCACGCGAGGCAGGCGTGCTCTACACCGTCTCCTCCGGCGATGAACCTGGTTGTCTGATGGAGCTGGTCGACTTTGTCAGCACATTGGGCTACGAGGTCATCGTGATCGGCAAGGGCAAGAACAATCCGCTCGATCCCACCGCCACGCCGGACACAGTGGCCGAGGCGGCGCGTCGTGCCAACAAAGACCCCTTCCAGGTAGCATCGTACGTGGACGGCACCAAGACGATGTTCGAAATGACCTGCGCTGCTAATGCCACCGGTTGCGTCCCCATGCGACGCGGGATGGTGGGTCCGGAAGCGAACTTGGAGACCGTGTCGCAAATCTTCGCGCTGCAAGAGGATGGCGGGATCACCCCCTTCCCGGGTGTGGTGGACTTCGTGCAGGGCAGCGCGATGACAGGCGGGGTGTTCGTCACTGTGCGCGTCCACGACCAGCGCATTCGTGACGACCTGCAATATCTTAAAGTGGGCAAGGGGAAGTACTTCACCTTCTTCCGTCCCTATCACCTATGGTTCTTAGAGGCGCCCATCTCGGTGGCGCGGGCCTGTCTCTATCGTCAGGCGACACTGGTGCCGCTCGACCACCCCGTCGCCGAGGTGATGACCATCGCCAAACGTGACCTGAAGCCCGGCGAGCGCCTGGACGATTTCGGCGGTTACACCTTCTATGGGTGCAACGACCGCGCCGAGGTGGCACGCAGCCTGAATGCGCTGCCGGTGGGCCTGGCGCCAGGTGCTGTTATGAAGCGCGCGGTCGCGGCCGGCAGTGTCATCACATGGGATGATGTCCAGTTGGACGAGAGCCAGATTGTGGTACAATTAAGGCGACGCCAGGATGCATTGGCGAGCTAATTTCTCGTTCAGGAGTCATATCCGATGCCCGCTTCTCCTACTACCGATCAGGTTATCCGCACCGCCCGTCAAAAAGGATTGGTCGTGCCCGGTTTCAACATCCCCTATCTGCCTATGATGGAGCCGGTTGTGCGTGCCATTGTGGACCAGGATTGTTTTGCCCTGATAGAGACGGCGCGCCTGGAATGGATCAAGTTCGAGGCGCGCAGTGCCGCAGCCGTCATGAAAGAGTATCAGAAATGGGCACAGCCCGATTACATGCGCATCCACCTGGACCACGTGCCGGTCATCGATGAGGACCTGCAGCGGGTGGACTACCTGGAGATCATCCGTGAGGCGCTCGATCTGGGATATGAGTCGGTGATGGTGGATGGCTCGCGCCTGCCGCTGGAGGACAACATCAAGGCGACGCGCCAGGTGGTGGAGATGGCGCACCGTCGCGGCGTGCCGGTTGAGGCCGAGCTGGGCGCCGTGATGGGGCATGAGGCGGGCCCGTTGCCACCCTACGAGGAGCTGTTCGCCAGCGGGAGAGGATTTACCGATGTGGAGGAGGCACGCCGCTTCGCGCGCGAGAGTGGATGTGACTGGCTCTCCGTGGCAGCCGGGAACATCCACGGCGCTGTATCGGGCATCGCGCGCGATCAGCCCAAAGTCGAGGCGCGCCTCAACCTGGAACACCTTGAAAAGCTCTACCAGGCGACCGGCCTGCCGTTGGTGCTGCACGGCGGCTCGGGCATCAAGCGCGACAATGTGCTGGAGGCGATCAAGCGAGGCATTGCCAAGGTTAACATCGGCACCGAGATTCGCCAGGCGTATGAGCAGGCTTGGCGTGCCACCGGCAGCATTGCCAGGGCACAGGACGCCTGTTACGAGCGCACCTGCTGGGTCATCCGCGACTACTTCGGCATCGCCGGCGACCGGGCGCAGCTGATGGGATGAGCTTCGCGCACCGACCCAATACCTGATCGGTGCATGTGCCATCTTACCCCTGCAGGTAATGCCTTTCGTCCTCGGCGGTCCAGCGGGCTACCGTTAAGATTTCCGCAGTGCGACGGTGTGGATAAACCACTGCCTTACCATCCAGCGCCTGCGCTTTGATCATCTCCAGAAACTGAGGGGCATGCTCCAAGTCACCGATGCGCGTGATGTGGTTGCTGGCATCCACTTCACCGGCGGCCATCAGCTCCAGAGTGCGCGCGATATCCCACGGTGAACCGCCGCTGGAACCGGTGACGTTGATCTCCTGGTAGTGGATGATGCTGGTATCAAAGCCGACTACATCCTGGCCGCGTTTCAGCCCGCCGAACAGATTCAGGACGGCGCCGCGCCCTACATAAGTCTGCGCCGCTTCGATCGCCTTCGCCGAGCCTACTGCCACAATCACGTCGTCGGCACCGCGATAACCGGTGACCTCATTCACCAGGTTCTTCAGATCGGTTTGGCCGGGATTGACAGTGAGCAACACGATGCCCAGTTGTTCCGCGCGCGCGGAGAACAGGCGTTGCACGATGTCCAGTCGCTCTTGGATCAGATCGCTGCAGATGATCACCCGCGGGCGATAGTACATCGCCAGCTCTACGTGCATGCGTCCCATCGCGCCGGCGCCGATCACCACCGTCACACCACCCGGCTTGAGCCCCTTGATGACATTGCGCGCTGCCAGGGGCTTTTCCTGCACCAGATGCACGTGGTGATCCTGCGCTGAGATGACACACGACATCGGCTCGCTGATGGCCACATGCGCCGCCGCCATATCGGATCGCGGCAATGGCACCAGGCAATCGGCCGCCAGCACTTCCTCGGGGATGAGGATATACTCGGCCAGATGGCCGGGCAGGGTGTAGCCTACTGCAATTTTCTGAACCCCTTTCCCTCCGTTGCGATAGCGCTCCATGTGATTGATGGGCGCGTATTCCACCGCCGGCTGGATCACATAGCGTTCACCCACATGATAGCGATGGCGCAGCGCCTCACCGACCTCCACCAATGTGACAGCACCCTCATCCCCCAGGATAAGGGGATAACAACTGATGTCCCAGCCATAGAGGAGCGGATGCTCGGGGCCTTGCTCGATCAGCTTGATCAGCGAGGTACAGATGCCGGCAGCATCCACACGCGCCAATAGCTGGTGCGCGCCCGGCCGCGGCGTCGGCACATACTGCACACACAAATGGTCAAAGCCGGCGCCGTCGAGGGTTAACGCACGCATCTCAGCCGGAATGACAAACTCAGCATTACTCATCGTTCTATTCCCTCACCACTGATTGGATATGGCACAGATCGCTCGCGCTGAGCGAGCCTATGCCACAATTCGCATTGGACGCTCTCACTTTCTCACGAAACGATAGCGATCATCCCAGGATCAGCGCGAGCTCCACGTCATACGTGACTGCCTCTCCGGGTTGCAGCATGACCAGAGTGCCGCGTTCACGCTCGGCAACCCGGCCATCCGGGTAGCAATTGCCGGGTTCAACTCCCAATACATACGTCTCACAGCCGGGCATTTTCCACTCCACCAGGCGCGGCAGGGTGCGCGTGTCAAAGATGACCTCCAGGGTTAACGAGCGCGTCCCGTCGGGCAATGGGAAGTTTGGATTCTCCACCCGTACGGTAGCTTTGCCGTCTTGGGTGCTCAGCTCTTCGTGGTAGTAGACGCGTTCCTGATAGCCGGGGGCGGGTGCCTGGAAGCGATCATAACCCTCCAGCGGTACGGATGGATAGCGCGGCTGCACGCGTCGTGACGGGAAATACATCCGTGTCTCCTCGCTCATCAGCGGGAAACCCAGGTTGAAGTGATAGAGGATCATATGTGGCACCGGCGCGAAGCTGAGGTTCTCGACCACGTCGTGGATGACGATGCGGTTCTGGCCAAGCCAGCTGCGGATTTCGCGCGTCAGGCGCAGGTGCTCACCGAAGATGATCGCCTCTTCGACGATTCCGGCGATGCGCATTTCATACTCATCACCCTGCCAGCGCCCTTCGGCGACGACGTGGCGCGCCGGCAGGTGATGGGCGCGTCCGTGCAAGCCCAATTCCTGGTCACCGTCTTTGCACGGCACACCCACTTGAGTCAAGCCGCAGGTCATGAGCAGCCCACCGGCAGCCGTGCGCAACCACTCCAGACCGCGTGGATCATAATAGGCAGGATGCACGTCGCCATTGGGCCCCTGCCAGCTGAAAGGAACACCCGCGAATTCGGCCAGCGAGATGTCCAGGCAACGCTGTGGCGTGACGTAGTAAGCAAGTCCAGCGCCTGTGCGCACCTGAATTTGTTCCACGCCGCCCTCAAGGCCCTCGGTCAACGCCAAACGGCGTATGCCACCGATTTGCTCCAGTCTGCCGGCACGCGCTTCAACCTCACGTCGCTTCCAGGTACGTCCGTACAATTGCATGGTGTTGTTCTCCTTTCTGTAGGACTAGTCTAGTTGTTAACGGCTCGTTTCAAACAGCGCAGTGGCAGAAAAGCCTTATCCTTGGGTGTCCCTCGGATATTTGTGCCCATAGCGCAGCTCCTGTTATGATAACAGCCGGACGTACACCTGGCAAACGTTGAGGTACAATGCTACGGTCAACCGAGCCCACACCCCATATGCATGAATGGCTGGATCGCCTGGCGCCCGTGGTGCAAGCGGCTCAAGCGACACTACGTTCGCGCAGTGCCGATGCGGTGGCGCGCCTGAGCGGCTGCGCGCGCGACGCAGAGGGCAACATGCGAATCACCTTTCTGGGCCGAGAATATGTCATCTCGCCGCATGACTTTAGCGTGTACTCCGCTGTCGACCGTCGTGAGGCATCTTCCTTCATAAGCAGCTTGATCCTCACCTATCTGGCCAACGCGGACGGCACGCTACCTGCTGGAATCTGGATCAGCTTCCGCGAGCTACCAGATGGAATGTTCTATGTGCACGCTTTTCAGAGCTATTCCGGTGGGCGTCTGGTGCGCGAGCTGTCAGGTGGCCTGACCGCTTTTCATCGTGCGGCGCAGCGCCTTGGAGGACAGGCGCTCGCGCTGGGCAGTGCGGCGTACGCCTTCGAGGTACTTCCTCGCGTGCGGCTAGCTATCGTCTACTGGGAAGGGGATGACGAGTGTCCCTCGCAGGCCCAGGTGCTCTTCGACCGCAACGCCACGCATTATTTGCCCACTGATGGCCTGGCCATCCTCGGCAGCCAGCTGGTGAGTATGCTACTCAAGACAGCTGCCCGGGAGACATATAGACCTGACATCTCTAGTGGGAATTGAAACTCAGAAGTGGCCGGTGTAAGCGTAGGTTGGCTGTCCGCTGCAAGCGCTCCAATAGGGTTATTATTCCGCTTCCCCGTGAACTTCTGTCTTTTAGCAGAACGACGATACCTGTAAATTGTCGATTATTGAAAGAATTGCCCCCAAGGCAAGCCTTGACAAGTACACAATTGTGTGATATCTTTTTAGTAATTAAATTCATTGGACTAAATAAATCGCTCGTTTCTCTCTGACTGCAAGTTGCAATGATGCATCCACAAAGGAAAGCTACGCGCGAGCTCACCAAACTGCACAACCGCCGGCTAGTGTTCACCACCATTTACAATGCTAAACAGATCAGCCGGGCGGATATTGCGCGCCTCACCGATTTGACCCCTACCACAGTATCGGGCGTAGTAGCTGAGCTGATGGAGAAACGCCTCGTCGTGGAAGATGGTATGGCAACCCTGCCGCGGGGCAAGCCGCCTGCTATGTTGCACGTCAACAAGGACGCCTACCATATGCTCTGCCTCGATCTGGCCAAGGCATCATTTCAAGGGGCCTTGGTCAATTTGCGTGGAGAAATTCTCTACCAGCGTAGCATCCATTTGGGTGGACGCACCGGGGATGCGGCCCTGTCTGTGGCATTCGAGCTCATTGACTCCCTGCTGCCTATTGCCAGTAGTCCCATCTTAGGGATCGCCGTTGGTGCACCGGGCATCATTGACCCCGATAGGGGCATTGTGCACCGGGCGGTCAATTTCGAATGGCACGATCTGCCGCTGCGCCAGATGTTCCAAGAGCGCTATCCAGTCCCGGTTTACATTGCCAATGCCAGTTATGCTGCCGTGTTGGCTGAATATACTTTCGGCCGTCGCCGTAATGTGCCGGACTTGGTGGTGGTCAAGGTCGGCTACGATGTGGGTGCCGGGATTATCTTAAACGGCGAACCCTTCCTGGGCCATCGCTTTGGCGCTGGTGAGATCGGCCACATGGTGGTGGTGGAAAACGGCGAACGCTGTATGTGTGGCAACTTCGGTTGTCTGGAGACGGTCGCGAGCAGTCGTGCCATCGTCAGGCGTGCGCAGGAGATCGCGCGTGACAGTCCCGCCTCGTTGCTTCATGCGTTCGCGCCCTCGCCGACAAAGCTCGACATCCGAGCGGTGTTACGTGCATACGAAGCGGGGGAACCCGCTTTGCAGCCTGTGGTGGCAGAGGTAGGGCACTACCTCGGCCTCGCCATTGCCAACCTGGTGAGCGTCCTGAGCGTCCCTTACGTGCTGATTGCCGGCAGCGTCTCCAACTTCGGGCAGCCTCTGCTAGATGCTATCACCAAGGAGGTATACGCACGTTCGCTCGCCCGTACCGTCAGCCAGACAGTTATCGAAACAGCCAGCCTGGGTGCTGAGATCGTGCTGTTGGGTGCAGCGGGTTTGCTGTTGCGCCACGAGATGGGTGTCGTGTGAGAGCCAAGATGGGTTCGTGCCTATTAACTCAAGATGGGTTCGTGCCTATTAACTATTGAAAGGGGGTGAGAGTAGCAAAAGGTGTAAGAACAGCTCATAAACAGGAAAAAGAGCGAGATATCCTGCAACTGATAGCTACAACATTTCAATAACCCAGTAATGGAGGAGGATCCAACGATGAACGAGAAGCGTAAAGCGATTTCCCGGCGGGAATTTCTGAAGGCAGCTGGCCTCGGCATTGCGGCCGCCGGGGTCTCCACTGTGGTTGCCCAGCCAATGCTGACTCAGACCGCCCTCGCGGCAGGTGTCCGCCCACGCGCCAAAAAGCAAGCTAAGGAGATCAGGGTGTTAGTGGTGGGTGACCCGTTCCAGTTTGCGTTGGAGAAGGTATTGGACGACTTCACGGCTCAAACGGGCATCAAAGTCAACCTGGAGAGCTTAGCCTACGATGCGCTAAACGCGCGGTTAGTGACCTCGTTTGTCAGCCAGACGCCCGACGCGGATGTCGTGACCGTGGACGCGATGTGGACCGGCCAGTATTTCGACAACCGCTGGGTTATTTCCTTGAACGATTACATCAAAGCCGACTCTGACGTCAACCTGAAGGACTTCATTCCTGAGGTGCTGTACTCGCTCAACCTCTGGCGCGGCAACTTTGTGTCTCTGCCCATAGCAGCGTACGGACAAGGGGTGATGTACCGTACCGACGTGTTTGAGAAGGCGGGCCTGGAGCCGCCACCCACCAATCCGGATAAGGCTGCCGGTTGGACGTGGGACAAGTACCTGGAGATCGTCAAGCAGCTGCAGGGGATGGAGATGGATGGCACCAAGCTCTATGGCACTGTGATTGTGGGTGCGCAGCCGGTGCCAATTGTCCACATGTACACTCAGCTGGCCGCCAGCCGTGGGGTGCGCTGGTTCAAGCACTTCCCCGAGGCGCCATGGGACTTCGAGCCAACTATCAATTCTCCGGAGAACGTCGAGTCGCTCAAATTCTACAAGGCCCTCTACGAGCTCTCGCCGGCCGAGTCGATCAACTATGTATGGTTCGACGCCGGCACCCGCTTCTCTCAGGGCGACATCGGTATATTCTTCTGGTGGACACCCTACTTCTACCTAGTGAAGAACGACGGCTATATGAGTGGTACGCCCTCCAAGATCATCGACAAGTTCGCCGTAGCCTTGCTGCCCAAGCTGAGCGACGATGCGCCACAAGTCATCAGCAACGGCGGATGGAGCTTGGGCATTCCTTCCAGCTCGGCCAAGCAGGATGAAGCGTGGCAGTTCATTAAATGGGCCTGCAGCGCCGAAACCCAGAAGAAGATGGGGCTGGTCAAGGACTATAACTACCAGTTCAGCGACTTTGCACGTGTCTCCCTATACCAGGATACCGAGCTCAAGGCGATTTACCCCTATTTGGACACCCAGCTGAAGCTCATGCAAATGGGCAATGGCAAGATCTCGCGTCCACCTATGCCCATCTACAGCACCCTCGAGGCCATTTACGGGCTTCAGATCAACAAGGTGCTGTCGGGTGCGGCAACCCCGGAGGATAGCTTGAAAGAAACCGATGCCCTATTCCGCAACGCCCTGACCGGCAATTTCATGCTGCCCTACAAGCTGGAGAGTTACGACGATACGTTGGAGAACGCGCGCAAGCTGATTGATAGCCTGGCTAGTTAAGCCGAGGATAATTCTGCTCTAGGGGTAGGGAGCTCCTCGCTCCCTACCCCAATTGGCCTAAGCCGGTTGGAACCAACACCAACTGCCTAAGTACCCATTAGGGAGCAGTCATTTTTAGGCGCCAGGGTTCTGAGATTGGGAGACCTCCAGATCTGTGGGAGAATCTTCAAGATCACAGAAATTCACAACCTGGGAGTGAGACATAGTGGATGCATTGAGCTCGCGCAGGGTACTACCTTATCTGTTAGTCTTGCCTTCAATATTAATGTTAATCGGCTTGATCATCTATCCGATCAGCTTTTCGTTAATCAACAGCTTTCGTCAATGGAACCTGCAGACCAGCCCGGTGCCATTGGGTTTTGTGGGCTTGTTGAACTACCGGATGGTCTTCGAGACCACCCCATTTCTCGATGCGCTGCGCAATACGTTGATCCTCTCAATAGCGGGTACTTTCATTGAGTTCTGGTTCGGCATGGGCATTGCGTTGCTGCTTGCCTCCCAGTTGAAAGGCACCAACGCGGTGCGCGCGCTCCTCATCATGCCCACCACGATCGCACCCATCGTGGCCGGGTTTCTCTTTCGCTACATGTACTATGAACGGGGCGGCCTGATCACCTGGCTATTGACGCAGGTCGGCTTTCCGGTGCCGGTGCAGGGGTTGTTGGGCAGCTCCTCCACAGCGCTGGCCTCCATTGCCTTGGCGGACGTCTGGCAATGGACGCCCTTCTTCGCCATCGTGCTATATGCGGGGCTGCTCTCCATCCCCGAAGATATCAAAGAGGCAGCCATTGTGGACGGAGCCACCGGATTGCGCATGTTCGCCTGGATCACGCTGCCCTCGATTAGTCGCACGGCTATCATCGTGGTGATGATCCGCTTCATGCAGCTCTTTAACATGTTCGACCTGGTACTGGTTTTGACGCGCGGCGGACCGGGCACTGCCTCGCGCACCCTGAGCTACAATTTGTATCAGGAAGGGCTGGTCAACTATAACATTGGCGTGGCCGCGGCGATGACATGGATTATCGTGATCATCGTCACCATCCTGATCAACATCTATGCGCGTGTAGCTTTTCGTGGCTGGGAGTGGTGACGATGCGCATGTCGATCCATCAAAAAGTGTTGATTTATCTGGCCATCATTGTGGTGCTCATCTTCTTCCTGGGGCCGATCTATTGGTTCTGGGCATTGTCACTGCGGTCTCCCACGAGCGCCTTTGCGTCACCGCCTGAGTTCTTCTTCGAGCCGACACTGAACGCCTTTATCTACACTTTTGTCAATCCGGGTGTCAACGCACCGCAGCTGGTTTCCAGCCTGATCGTGGCCAGTGGCGCCACGTTGTTGAACCTACCCTTCTCGGTGGCAGCTGCCTACGCGCTATCTCGCTTTCGCATGCGTGCCAAACAGTTTCTCATGATGTGGTATATCAGCCTTCTCATGGCGCCGCCGGTGGTCTTTCTTATTCCCTACTTCATTCTGATGTCCAGCCTGAAGCTGCGCGGCACTTATCTTTCCATGATCATCATCGCTCAGACGATCACCATCCCATTCTCGATCTGGTTGCTCAAGAGCTTCTTCGACGAGGTGCCCGTTGATATTGAAGAGGCGGCGCAGGTGGACGGTGCGAGCTGGTATCAAGCGCTGACGCGCATCACTTTTCCTCTTGCCCTACCGGGCATCATCGTCACGTCGATGTTTGCCTTCGTGTTCACCTGGAACAACGTTATTTTCCCGCTGGTTTTGAGCAACCAGAGTACCGCTACCTTGCCGGTGGGCACGCTTAACTACTTTGCCACCACGGGCGCCACCTGGAATTTCATTGCAGCCACAGCTGTGGTGACGATGCTCCCGCCAATGATTATTTTCCTGGTGCTGGGCCGCTACATCGTGCGAGGATTGACCTTTGGAGCGGTCAAGGGCTGAAAACATAACATTGTGCATAAACTTCACCGCGAGTAACAGAAAGGAAACAGACTATGGACAAGGTAGGATTTGGTGTCATCGGTACCGGCATCTTCGGTGAGAATCATGCCCTGGTGTACAGCCGCCTGCCGGAAGCGAAGCTGGTGGCGGTGTGCGACCTCAATGCAGAGCGGGCACGTGCCATTGCGGAGAAATACGGTGCGCGCGCCTGGTACACCGACTACGAACAGCTGTTGAAACATTCGGACATTCAGGCGGTATCCATCGCCACGCCCGACTTTGCGCACCGCGACATTGCTGTGGCGGCAGCGCAGGCGGGCAAACACATCTTGTGTGAGAAACCGTTGGCGACTAACGTGAAGGACGCCCAGGACATCGTTGAGGCAGCACGTCAGGCAGGTGTCAAGCTGATGGTGGCTTACCACAACCGCGTCAGTCCGCCCTTTGTGGCAGCCAAGCAGAGCGTTGACGCTGGCGAGATCGGCACGCCTGCATACGGCTACATCCGCCTCAGCAATACCACCTGGGTGCCCATGGAGATGTTGACCTGGGGAAGCAAAAGCTCTGCCCTGTGGTTCCTGGGTAGCCATACCATCGATATTATGCATTACCTGTTGCAGGATAGGGTGCGGCGCGTGTACGCGGTTGATCGTGCCGGTATCCTGCATGGCATGGGTGTCAACACCAAAGACTTCCATGTGGCGATCGCTGAGTTCGAAAAGGGCGCGGTGGTGACCTTTGAGAACGCCTGGATCCTGCCTCGCAGCCATCCTATGGTCTATGAATTCCGTATGCAGCTGCTAGGTAGCGAAGGTGCACTGTACGTCAATGCTTCGCATCATGGAGCGATCGAAAAACATGTCGGTGGCAAGGCTTCCTATGCCGATGTGTTTGGTGCAACACCCACTAGCCGGCATCGTATTGGGGGATTTAATCTGGAAGCTATCGCCCGTTTCGTGGACGCGATCGTGTATGGCGACCCATTGCTTGCAACGGGGGAAGATGGCTTAGCGGCGGTACGAGTGGCTGCTGCCATCGAAGAATCGGCTGCCACCGGTCGCCCGGTCGACCTATAGCGAGATAGAAAGTGCACGGCCCTCCCGCAAGCTTGAAAGCTGCGGGAGGGTTCCCATGCATATGTCTGTCGTTGTGCCTTGGGTCCAATCCCCATAATGGTGATGCGTTATTGCTATCCTACTCACCGGACTGCCGATAAACTAAACTCCCACCGCAACTTGCCACATCGCCTCACCAGCCGTATACTTGCCGATGTATGAAGGCCAGAGGCTTCACTGCGCGAGCGGTCACAACTGGCATATCCTCAACTCCGATCCAGGCAACTAGCCCATGACGATCCTTATCAGATTGATCGCCAATTATGCCATCTGGCTGTACCTGTTCCTGGTGCTGGTTGCTTTTCTCTTCCTGCGCGCCTATATGGTGGCACGGCGCGAGCGGGATAACGCTATCTTCACTCTGGAACGGGAAGCTGCTAAGGGACGTATGGCGCAGGCTACCACCGGCTTGCTATTCACATTGGTCGCAGTGGGCGTTGTTTTCTACATTTCCCACTTCCTGGTGGCGGAGATACCTCAGCCTGAGATCACTCCCACGCCCACCATGCAGATCGTATTCCCTCCTACACCCACCCCGCCTCCATTGTTGCCCACTCCCACACCTACCGCCACGGCAACGCCACGGCCTCGCCCTACATTTGTGTCGACTCCAACCGATACCCCCACACCCGAAAAGCCACCCGTAGTACCGGCCAACTGTCCCAATCCTGGCGTGCGTATCTCGGAACCGGGCGACGGAGCGACCGTGTCGGGTGTGATCCAGCTGGTCGGATCGGCGAATATCCCTGATTTCGAGTACTACAAGTTTGAGTTTCGGGGCAGTGGATTTGGTGATTGGACGTTCATTCAGCGCTTCGACCAGCCTATCAGCGGTGGTATCTTGGGCGCATGGGACACCCGTTCGGTACCACCAGGAGAATATGAGTTCCGCCTCGTGGTGGTGGATAAAACGGGGAATTATCCTCCTCCTTGCGCCTTGCGCCTGATCGTTCAGCCATAAAGCGTTGTGTCCATCATCAGTGGACGTGCCAGATGTGCACCGACTGCCCTGTCTCGTCGTTGAAGGTATGCACGAGTTGTAGGTTGGGGTGTGTCTGCACTCTGTCATAGAATGCCGCCAATGGAGCCGGGCGATTCGCGTCCAGTGCCAAATAGCGAGCTCCATAGCGTCGCGCAACCGCCACAACCGTCTCAAGTGGCTCATTGGGCACCACAATGGCGGGGATGCCGCTGACATACCACCAGCTGGGAGGATCACCTATCATGACCAGCAGATCCGGTTCATGGCGTGCGTTCAGCCAGTCTCTCATTTGAAGATAGCGTCCGTCGGGCTGCCGCCAGCGCGTGGAAACCACTAACCCGCGGTAGAGAACCAAGCTGCTGACCAGCACAGCCAATGCCACCATGCCTATAGCAAACACACGCCGCGCCACATCGAGTTGCCAGTTGGAGCGCAGTGCCACCATGCGGCGGATCACGTCATCTAATCCCACCAACGCGGCAGCATACAGAAAGGGGAGCACAGCACTGCCGGAATGGAAGAGGCCACCGCGTGGCCCAGGGAAAGTGAACACGAAAGTCATTATCACGAACAAAACCAGTGCGTAACTGCCCGCCAGCCGAAACAAGGGATAACGGCGCAATTGCCAGGCACCCCACCCTGCCAGCGGCGCCAGAAAGACCATGCCCCACACAGCCACGACGGTTTGCACGTTCAACCACAGCGCTTCCAGCTTGGAGCGCAGAATGTTGTCCCATCCCCAGGCCAGATAGTGTTCCAGCGATGGGGGACGCCCGTAGTGAAACAGGTCGTCGTATTGAGTGAGCCAGATGGACTGCGCACCGTAGGCCGGCCACGGGGTTCCCATAACCAACATATTGCGTACCATCCATGGCAACATCACGATGATGAAGCTGCCGAGTATCAATCCAGATGTTCCAAGCATATGCTGGGGTGCACGGCGCAGACGCACAGCTATCCAGAGAATAGATATCCCCAGCAGCAAGACCCCGTCAGCGCGTGACAGCTGTGCCAGCGCAGCCATGGAACCCGCCAAGACGCACCAGCGTCTGCCATGTCCAACGGTATCCCGCTTAAAAGCTTCCCATGCGCGCCACGTAGCGATCAGGCACAAGCTGCCGGCCAGGGCAAACGGGGCGAAGTTGTCCGTGTGCGTCCAGTAGGGAACGAAGAACCCGCTAAATATCGCAAGCAACCCGCCAATCACGGCGTAGAGGCGATACGGCGAGATCAGGCGGGTAACGTAATAGCTGATCAGGGGCAACAGTGCGGACAGAAAGATAAAAGGCACCTGTGCTCCGCGATAGCTCTGGCCAAAAAGGATCATCCCCAGCCAGGCCAGCAATGTCGGCAGGGGCATCCAGTACAGGTGGCTGGGGTGGGGCAGACCAGGCGGATTGTCCAGGTAGTTCCACAAAAATGGCTCGTTGAGGCCATTGCCGCGCGCCAGATTGAGCGCGATGTCATAGCTATATGCAGCATCCATATAGCCAGGATGCTGCATCGGCAGTGTCACCAATCCCCGCACCATCCAGCTTGCCAGGAACAGCCATCCCAGAGCTCTATAGTCTGCCCATTTCAAAACCCGTCTAGAATCATCGTGCCGTTGTGTCCCCATTTGGCATACCTGTTTATCATCCAGGTAGACTCCGCGGCATGTAGGGACTGAGTCCCACAATGACACGCCAGCTGCCAGCAAAGTGCCATCTCTTGTATGAAGAGGCTGCCCCAGAGTATGAGGGGAAATAGGTGTGCCAGATACCAGCACCCATCTCCGTACCAGTTGGAAAGCACCGGCAGCCAGGAGATCGCACTGGTGAGCACGGCGGCTCCTTGTCCCACACGTGCCAGTGCTGGCACTACGAGTAGATAGTGATAGGGATGTAAACAGGGCATGGCAAATGTGCCGGCCAGCATCAACATGTCAACGTCTCCACGTGAAAGCCATAACATCACCAGCACGATCGGCAACGACCATGGCCACAGGTGAATGTCATGTGGCTGCTGCCAGGCAGAAAATTCAGCGATGCTCAATATGTCGAGCGGCCATAATCCCCAAATCGCAATCGAGATTGCCAGCCAGACGATCAAGGCCCAAAAATAGCGCTTATTGGCAAGGCAGGCCAGATAGGATACCTGAGGTTTGATAGTAGCCAGAGGTATGAGCCAGGGCAAACCTGTGAGGCCGAAAAGCGCTACCCCGTCCACCTGTCCCAGAAACAAAACCCAGAATACAGGGAAGGTAAGACATGCACTCACCGCTGCAATGGGTGTGCTTCTCCTCTGATAGAGCGCCAGCGCCAGACCGGAGAGCGTCAACCCGACCAGAACCGGCCAGCCCAGATAGGCCACCAGAATAATCCAGGGGGGATAATAGGATGTGCCATAGGTGCGTTGGCCTAAACTGAAGTAATGGCGCCAATCATAGCCCATCAAACCCTCTGGTACAATCCACATCCCGACGATGGAAGAGATGAGGATGCCAGGTAAGGCAAACACCAGATAGTCACGCAATGTTAGGGATCGGGCTGGTACATTGATCGGTGGAAAAATGAGACACTCCAGGCGCTGCCAGAAGCTGAGCGATGCTGCTTGGCAGTCTGTTTCTGCGGCAAGCGCTGGCCATAAGGTATGCAGACGGCATAGGAACAGCTTGAGGAATCGCTCCACAGATATCCAGCTTGTTGTTGCAAACCTGAGAATGTGCTTCCCAAACGATGCAGGCAGCGCCTGAACTCTTCGCCAACGATTGCTATGATACACCTGGTATATTGTTTGTCACATCAGGCGCACCCATCTTGTCCCTCCGTATGGGCGACCGGCCCAGTCTCCACAGCGTCCAAGAATCTCTCCACCTGATAACCGCACCGATGCGCCATCTCTTCCCAGCTTTGCAAAATCACCTCAACCTGATCTAGCAGAGGGGCTGTCATATCCGGGGACACAGACGGGTCGCAATGAAGGCCGATCTGGGCGGTTAGGTACAACCACCACAGGAGTTGCTGGAAGGACTCCCGGTGGAACCATAGCACACCTTGATAACGATTCACACCCAAGAACTGCTGGACATCGGTGTCAGCAAACAATGTGCGCAATAAATGGTCTGCTCTTAGATCCAAGGTGGTCGAAGCGGCCTCGACGGATGAGCGCACTGCCGACGCGGAAGGAAGATCGAACGTCGTCCACCAATCGCCATAGGAGACCAGCCATTTGACCCCTAGCACGGCACGCCCGGCTGCCACTTCATCCACTTGGAGCACGCGAGAGAAAGCTTCGCTCAGCCGCCTGCCCAGTCCCCACTCGTCCATCCAGCTGCGGCTGAGCGTGGCATAGTCGTTCGTATTCACAACTTGAGCTAGCCGGTGCACGATGATCCAGGTATACAGTGTAGCGCGCACCAACGGATCATCCGTAGAACAAGCTGCGCGAAAACCTTGCTCCACTGTGCAGGGAGGCTTACAGAGCAGCTGCCAAGCTGTCTCCATCTCGCATCGCAATCCGGCAAGGATTGCTTGATCGTCCTCTTTGCCGCCGGTGTGTGCTCTGATTGCTTGCAACAACGCGTGCAGGCGTTCCCATAGCATCTCCTGCCACGTCGGATCGCCAACGGCTGGCCGGTCCAGACACCACTGGCCTAACAGATACGGCTCCAACAGCGCTTCAAAGCACAATAATACGGGCTGCAACAGCAGCTCGCGCATGGCCGCAGTGATGCCCGGCACACCACGCCCGGCCAGATAGGCGGTCAAACGGGCGTAATGTCCTTCTGCATCGTCCTGTACCTGGCGCCAATCGAGAAAAACGTGGCGCTTGTAAGCGCCCAGTTCGACGTACAACCCTTGGGAACACAGCTCCTGATTGCTACGAATGTATTCCAGCCCGCTCACATAATCGCGAAAGATGGAGAACCAGCCCGGAGCGTGATGCAAGCCCAACCCTTCACCCAGGGTGTCCTGTATCAGACGACGTTCGTCCCCGTGGCCGCCCTTGACGGAGTAGGCAGCCGAGTTACGAATCCAACCGCGTGCCTCGGCGAAGCGGTTGTTGTAGATGACCAACGCGCGCTCGTCCCCGCAGCGGTTGGAATAGGCAAAGACATCCTCGTTTACACTGCCGTCCGGACTGAAGAAGTCATACAGACGGAAGTGTTGCACTTCGGAAAAAAGGTGGCGCCGATGCAGCAGGGGGAAGATTTCCCGACGATGTCGCTCGATCAACCATTCGTCAGGCTGCTCGTCCCAATAGGCGCGTCGATATTCCATGCCGTACTTCTCGGCAAAACCTTCCACCTGACCATGTCCAAACATGGGGAGACCAGGCATCGTGACCATCAGGGTGCACACACCGAAGTACTTGTCATCCTTGCCGAACTGATCTACTGCGGTACGTTCATCGGGATTGTTCATGAAGTTGACGAAGCGTTTGAGGATTTCGGGATCGAACTCCAGCGTGTTCTTGATTACGCTGCGGTATTTAGCGTTTTCTTCGTCGCGCAGCATGTTCATAAAGGCGCTGTTGTACACACGGTGCATGCCCAAGGTGCGCACGAAATATCCTTCCATCAGCCAGAAAGCTTCGGCCAGCAGCAGCGTATCCGGCACCTCTTGAGCGACACGATCCACCACTTCACGCCAGAACTCGTTGGGCATAGCGGCATCGAACTCCGCGCGCGTCATAGCGTGATCGGAACGAGAGGGGATGTCTCCCCCCGTACCCGGCTCTGGGAACCACAGGCGCTGATAATGCCGTTTGGTGAGCGTCATAGCGGCATCGAAGCGGATGATGGGAAAACGCCGCGCCACATCCAAGATGACCTGAATAACCGCTTCGCGCACTTCGGGCTTCAGATAGTTGAGCTGCGCTGTGTCGTTCCATGGCATTCCGGTACCGTCATTGCCGTGATAGATGTAACGCACCGCACCGGTCCAGCGATCCAGGCGCTTGAACACTACCGCAGCGTCGCTGCGATCGTAATAATGATCCTCAATGAAAATACCAACTCGTTCATCCTCAGATAAGTCTGGACCGTTAAAGGTGTAGCTGGCAAAGGGGCTGTAATCCTGGCCGATAAACCAATCAGGATGTTCGATCACCCACTTCGAGTCAATGGCCATATGGTTGGGCACCATGTCACTGGCCAGACGGATACCATATCGCCAGGCGCGATGGCGCAGATCAAGCAGAGCCTGCTCACCGCCCAACTCAGTGGCGATTTGGTATTCATATAATGCATAGGCGGAGGCAGCGGCCTCAGGATTGCCACACAGCTGCTTGATGCGCTGTGAGGCACGGCTGCGCTCCCATAACCCGATCAGCCATAGTCCAGTGAACCCCCACTCTGCCAATGTAGCCAACTCTTCATCGGGGATCTGATCCAGCCGCTGGATAGGGCGCCCATACTTGCGCGACAGCTGATCCAGCCATACATGGGTGTTCTTCGCCATCAGCACCAAGCGCGGCATCCACTCACGATCGGGGCTGAAACGTTCCGCCTCCAGCTCGAGTCCGGTGTACTCATACACGCGCGCCGGGCCCGGGCCCACGAAGACAGGACGCTCTTCCTCACGGATCAAGTCCAAGCTGCCTAACATGCGGAAGATGTAACGTCCCAATAATGCACCCCAGCGCGTGCGAATATATTCCAGCTGACCGGGCAACGAATAAGGCACAGCCAACGCGGGGCTGCGCAGCATATCCACCAGATTCTGGTTGTGCGGACCGAAACGGGGTTGGGTTTCAAAGAACGCATGCAGCTCGGCGATAACTTGCGTATAAGCGGTCTCGCGTTCCAATGGCTCGTCGTCAAACAGCTCCAAGAAAGGCGCAAAGGCAGGGTTGGCGTTGGCCAGCCAGAGCAACAGCAGCTCTTCGAGGGCAATATTGCGGTGGGGCACGCCATCGCTCTCACCGCTCAGATATGCATCCAGTCCGATCTCGCGCCGATAAACCGCCAGGGGAGGGAAATCCTCGCCGAAGCGACGCAGCGTCTTCTCCACCGTCTCCCGTCCAAGGCGTTGTTCCAGCCAGACGAGCGCTTGCGACATCACATTTGGATTCTTGTGCTGACGATACAACTCCACCACATAATGTAGGATCTCATCGATCAGTCCCATAGCGTTCAGCTGGCCGGCTCGGATTGCCTGTTCGGGGAAACGTGCCAGATCGCGTGTGCGGTTGATGCGCTGAGCAAATAGGCGCGCTGCGTGAAAATTGGCAAAGATGACGTTACCGCTCAACTGGAAAAGCGACTCGTCGAAACGATAACGCTCTCGAGCCAGACGAGAAACGTGAAATTCTCTTGTTTCTCTTGTCACGGACTCACTACCTCGCACCGCCGCTGGCCTTTAATAATAGGCCAGCGGCGGTGTCAACTCCCACAGTTTACGGAGTTCGCTCGCCGAGATAGCTGCGAAAGGAACTGTTGGGAATGCTACGCGACGCCCAGCAATTGTTTTGCCTTGCGCACGGCGCTGCTGGCGTCCGGCGCGTATCCGTCGGCGCCGATCTCGTCAGCATAATCCTGCGTAATGGGGGCGCCGCCGATCATCACTTTGATCTTGCCGTGCAGCCCAGCCTCTTTCAATGTTTCAATAGTGGTCTTCATCCCCGGCATCGTGGTGGTCAGGAGCGCCGAGAGGCCAATAATGTCGGCGCGCTGCTCGCGGGCGGTATCGACAAACTTCTGAGCGCTGACATCCACCCCTAGATCGATCACTTCGAAGCCGGCACCCTCTAGCATCATCTTGACCAGGTTCTTGCCGATATCGTGCAGGTCGCCTTGCACCGTGCCGATGACCACCTTGCCCAGTGTCTTGACATCTGCCTTCACGAGCTCAGGGCGCAGGATGTTCATCGCGGCCTGCATAGCACGCGCGGAGATGAGCATCTCGGGCACGAACTTCTCGCCCTCTTCAAAGAGACGGCCCACCTCTGTCATAGCAGGAATGCACGCCTTATGCAGGATATCTTCCGCCTTGATCCCCGCCTTGAGGGCGGCTTCCGTTTCGGCAGCTGCTTTCTTGGCGTCGCCGTTTAATACTGCGTCGTAAATGCTTTCGAGACTCATGGTACCTTTCTCCCTTTCATCTGAGATTTTTGCTTCTATTTTGTCAACCCACTATCGGGGTAGACATTGCCTTCTTGTTTTCTCCCGGCGGCCGCTCCGCTACTAATGAGGAATTGTGCTTATTGATCCTCATCTGAGCGTGTATATCGCCCGTACTTATGCACCGCCTGAGCCATCACCCACACATTCTGCGCCGGCACCCCCTCCGTAATGGGACCACTGGCGCCCAATACATAGCCACCACCGGGTGCCAATTGGGTACACGCCTCTCGGACCGCCTCTTCGATCTTCTCCCAACTGCCATACGCCAAGAGCGAAAGGGGAATGCCCCCTATGAAAGCCATCCTACCATGCCATTGGCGCTTCAGGTGCACTAAGTCATTGCATTCCGGTTCCATAGGTAGCACAATATCAAAACCGATGCGCTCCAAGATGGGCAGCACCTTTTCCATACGTCCGCGCGTGTACAGGCCAACCAGTTTGCCGTGCTCTTTGGCTGGCGCAATCAGCTGCTGCATGCGTGGCACGAACATCTCCTCGAACATGTCGGGGCGGATCATCAGGCCAACATTGTGCGCGATCTCATCCTTAACCAGCACGAACGCTAGATCGTCCGCAAAACGGTCACATACAGCGCGCATAACCCGCTGTTGGTGTTCAAGCAGGATGTTCATCAACGTTTCCAGAAAAGGGCGATCGTCATAAAACAGGTAAAGTGCTTCGATCATACCCACGGCACGCATCGCGCAGTCGAAGAACGAGGAAAAACTGGCCACAATGCCCACCCCAGTGCCCTGTGCTGCGCGCAAATAGCGCTCTAAGACATCCAGTTGATCAGCCAACACCGGTGGGGGTTCCAGCTTGTCAAGATCAGTCCAGCTGCGCACCGAGCCGCCCACATAGCATATTGAACCGTCAGAAGAATGGGCAAAGAGATTGTTCGGCTGCCAGATGAAATTGCACGCCACCGCGTCCATGCCCAGCCGCACGGCGAACTCCACATGTTCCTCAGGAGTCCCCGGAGGCAAATCGGGTGTTCGGCTCGGTTGTGCATCGCGCAGTGAGCGCCCCAGTACATACTCGTACACTGCGCGACTTGTCACCCAGAGATTCAAATGGGGCACGCGATCAGCTTCCTTATGGCGCAGGACGCGTAGTAATCGTTCAACGTTCGACCTATCATAATCGGCGGGTCTGGGAACTTGTCCTGCAAGCTCCCTGTCGGCCAGGTCGAGACAAGCGTATCCGGCGTAACGTTCCATCTCACTCAAAGGTTTGATCAACACGCCTTGAAACGTCGGGGTGTGGAGAACGGACAGAGATAAACGAGATTGTTCATTGGTGTGCTTGAGGTGGTATCCGCATGAGTAGCGCACGATCAAGCGAGTAGGCAACACCACACGACGCGGTGGCAAGAATTGCGTACTGTGCAAGCGGCTGAAGAGTAGTTGTGCGGCATTACTGCCCATTTCATAACCCGGCTGGGCAATCACGGTCATAAAGGGAAATGAGACTGACAACATTCCAAGGTCATCGAAGCAAACCAGTGACACATCTTCCGGCACACACAATCCATGACGTTGTAACGCATCCAGGGCACCGAGCGCCAGAGCACTGTTCGCCGCTAAGATGGCATCGGGCCGAATCCCTTCATCGAGCAGCTGATTGGTCATATGCGCGCCGGAGACGGCACGGAATTCACCCCGCCGTACCATCTTTGGGTCCACGGGTAAGCCCACCTCTTGAAGTGCCAAACAGTAGCCGGCCACACAGTCATCGGCAGACGAAAGGGCGACGGGACCCGACAACACAGCGATATGTGTATGGCCCAGCGCCACCAGGTGATGCACCAGCGCACGCGCTCCGGCTGCCACATCGGTGGTCACGATATCGATATCCCAACCTTGGAAGACCCGTTCCACAGCGACCATCGGGATGTTCTGCTCTTGGAGCGGGATCAGATCGCGTGCGCCGGATCCGCAAGGCACAATGATCAACCCCTCGACGCGCTGGCCGAGCATTGTCTGAAGATATTGCTCCTGGCGAGTTGGGTTCTCGTCGGTATTGCCTAGGAAGACTGCATATCCATGGCTGCGCGCTGCATCCTCCACACCTCGGGCCACTGCTGTCCACAGAGGGTTGCCGATATCGGGCACTATCAGCCCTAACGTGCCGGTGCGGCGTGAACGCAGGCCACGCGCCACAACGTTGGGGACATAGCCCAGCTCGGCGATGACACGTTCCACCGTGTCCCGTGTAGCTGGATTGACACGTGCCGTGCCGTTCAGCACGCGGGATACGGTAACAGGCGAGACACCCGCGCGACGCGCGACATCTGCGATGGTGGGCACACTTCCTCCCTCACAACGTACCAGGATAGGGATACTTGGAGCGCTCAAGACCTCTAAGCAGCTCCAAAGAGCTTGTGGGATCCTATGTTTTGTACACCTTGCTCAGGACATGAAAACGATATCATGCTATCGTTTTCAAATTCATGATAACAGGATCTTTACCCTATGTCAAACCATCAGGATCGAGGATGTTGAAAAATTCCTGTGGCTACCCTCTGGCCACTCAGATTTTTGTAGGAAAATAGGCTTATAAAATGGGTAACTCACAAGTTTTTCAACACTCTCCAGGATCACCCCCAAAAGCCAGGGCTTTTCAGTTCTGTCGTGAGCAGGTATCATTGCGATGATCCGACAAGCACAAAGGAGGGGCAATGGAGAAGAAGAGTTTGCTGGACTATCTGGGCACGGTGCCGGATCCGCGGCGGCGGCAGGGACGGCGCTATCCCCTGGCCGGAGTGTTAGCAGTGTTGATCCTGGCGGCATTGCACGGGGAGAGCAGTCTGCGGGGGATGTGGCAATGGGCCCAGGCGCATCAGGATTTGTTGCTCAAACCGTTAGGCTTTGAGGCACGGGGGCGGTTGCCTGGTTTGACGACGTTGTGGAACTGATTGCGGCGGCTGGACGTTGGGGCGCTGGAGGGTGTGGTGATGGCCTGGGTCGGTGCGTGGGAGGAGGCAGAGGTGGTGAGCCTGGACGGGAAGTACCTGCGGG
>JBMFPH010000004.1:0-45247 GCA_049969215.1 Anaerolineae bacterium
GAAGCTGATGAGTATGATCATATGTTTTTAGGCCTGTACCCCGAGATCGCCGTGATTACAACGGTGGAATGGGATCACCCTGATTGTTATCCCACACCCGAGTCTATGCGCGATGCCTTCGTCCAGTTCGTGGGACATATCTCCCAAGAGGGATGGTTGGTCGCTTGTGCGGATGATATCGGTGTAGGTGAGGTAATGACTCATGCCCATCGCAACGATCAGTTGCATGCTCATCTAGAGACCTATGGTTTGATGTCTGAGGCAGATTGGCAAGCGGTGAATTTGCGTGAGAACAAACGTGGCGGCTACGACTTCGAGATAGTGCGCGGCGGGCGCTCGGTACAAAGAGTTTCGTTGCAGATGCCAGGCATCCATAATGTGCGAAATGCGCTTGGAGCCCTAGTGGCAGCCGAGCACCTGGGCGTGAGCCCTCAACACGCCGCAGCTGCCGTGTCGGACTTCGCGGGGGTAGAGCGCCGTTTCGAACGCAAGGGCGAGGTAAAGGGTATCGTGGTGCTCGATGACTATGCTCATCACCCCACTGAAATCCGGGCCACTCTGGCAGCTGCACGGATGGTTTATGGAAGACGTCCGCTGTGGGCTGTCTTTCAACCGCATACCTACTCGCGAACGCGAGCGTTGTTGGATGAATTTGCTCATGCCTTTACCGATGCCGATCACGTGATAGTGCTTGACGTTTTCGCTGCCCGGGAGGCGAAGGATGAAAAGGTCAGCGGTGCCCTTATTGTGGAACACACATCCCATTCTGATGCGCATTACATTGGAGAAATGGAACAAGCTGCTGAATACATATTGAAGCATATCGAGCCGGATGCCGTCCTGATTACATTGGGCGCCGGGGATGGCTACCGGGTGGGAGAGCAAGTGCTCGAAGGGTTGAGACACCGTGCACAACGGTGAGAAGAGTTCTGGGCTAGTGATGGAGCTGTCTGCGAACATTTTGGCACTTGAGACAGATCTGCGCACTATGGCGGGCGACCGTGTGCGTCGTCACGAACCTATGGCACATCACACTCTCTTGAGAGTGGGCGGCCCGGCTGATCTGTGGCTGGCTGTCACTACATTGGAGGAATTGGTTGCCGCAGTGCAGCTGGCGCGACAACACCATTGCCCGGTTTTATTGGTGGGAAGCGGAGCCAATCTGCTGGTAAGCGATAAAGGGGTGCGAGGACTGGTGATACAGAATCGTTGCGAGGGTACCACATTCATTACTCATGGTAAGCCGCGTGCCATCGCACTTTCCGGCACTCGTCTGGCATCTTTGGCACGCCTAGCCGCTCATCATGGGCTAAGCGGATTGGAGTGGGCAATCGGTGTGCCCGGTACCTTGGGGGGTGCCCTGGTTAACAATGCCGGCGCTTTCGGGGGTTGCATTGCAGATCGCCTAGTAAGGGCTGAGCTACTTACACCGATTGGAGAACGCACATGGCAGTCCACCGAATGGTTTGAGTACGGATACCGCTCGAGTCGCCTAAAAGATGCTACAGTGGGTTCATCAGATTCCTTTATTGTGCTACAGGCCGAGCTCCGCTTTGAGCGCGCCTCACCGCTAGAGATTGAGGGTCACATGGCTCGCTTCAGCGAGCAGCGCAAGCGCACGCAGCCAAGTGGTGCGAGCTTAGGTAGCATGTTTAAGAACCCCCCTGGTGATCATGCCGGGCGTCTCATCGAAGCAGCTGGGTTGAAGGGACGGCAAATCGGTGGCGCACGCATTTCGGAACAGCACGCCAACTTTTTCTTGAATACAGGTCAGGCATGTGCTGCCGACTTTGTCGCTCTCATTGAACTTGCCCAAGAAGTCGTGCGGGCAAAATTCGGGATAGAGATGGAATTGGAGATACAGCGAGCAGGAGAATGGGAGTGACTGGTACAAGCGGTGATACGGCTCGCACACCATCGCGGAAGCTGCGGATAGGGATACTCTTTGGGGGACGTTCTGGGGAACATGAGGTGAGTCTCATCTCGGCACGTGGGATCATCGAGGCTATTGACCAAGAGCAGTATGAGTTGGTATTGATTGGGATCACGCGCGAAGGTCGATGGGTTGTGGGGAATGATCCATTGGCTGTGTTATCAAGTGGTCAGGATGCGGGACATTTGAGAACGGTGAAGGTTTCGCTCGAGACGCGTGATAACTTGAAGGGGATATCATCCGAAAACGAGCTCCAATTGCAGAGCCTGGATGTCATCTTCCCTGTTTTGCACGGTCCATATGGTGAGGATGGCACAGTGCAAGGCTTGCTCGAGGTCTTGGGTGTGCCATACGTTGGGGCCGGGGTATTGGCGAGCGCGGTCGCAATGGACAAAGCGGTTGCCAGACAGTTGTTTGCCGCCAACGGGTTACCTGTGTTGCCATACCGTGTGTTTCTCAGCCGCATATGGGAATCGCGTCCAGAAGAGGTGATCGCCGAGTGCGAGGATGTGCTACATTATCCTATGTTCACTAAGCCTGCCAACTTGGGATCAAGCGTGGGAGTGAGCAAGGTGCACAACCGCGCTGAGCTGGAGGCTGGGTTGTATGAAGCGGCACGTTACGACCGCAAAATAGTTGTTGAACAAGGTATCGAGGCACGCGAGATCGAGGTGAGTGTCCTGGGGAATGACACACGCATCGTCTCAGTGCCCGGAGAGATTATTCCATCGCGCGAATTCTATAGTTATGCCGCCAAGTATCTGGACAATGCTTCTCAGTTGCTAATTCCGGCGCCACTTTCGTCAAGAGAGGTGCGACGTATCCAAGAGATCGCGCTGAAAGCTTGTGCTGTCATAGATTGTGCTGGTATGGCACGCGTAGATTTCTTGATGGACAAGCGTAGTGGAGAAATATGGCTGAGTGAAATCAACACGATTCCTGGATTCACCCCTATCAGCATGTATCCCAAGCTATGGGAGGCAAGCGGTATCAGCTATGCCGAGCTCATCGATCGGCTGATTCAGTTGGCCTTGGAGCGGTTTGAGCATCGCCAGCGTTATTCAGCTCGTTTCGATCCATCGCGGGCAACATAGGTCGGAGCGGAAACGGAGTACATGGTGCGATTACGTGGCAAGCGCCGATCTCAGAGACGGTTGGGGACCATAGCATATCAGAGCTACACCGACGTCTACCGTGATTCGGTTCAGACTATGCAATTGCAGCGCCTGTCTACTTTCGACGGCAGGCGCCTTTCGAAGCTGTTGGCCGGGGTGTTACTCGTGCTCTTAGCTTGGTCGTTCTATTTGTTGTTCTCTTCGTCAAGCTTCTACGTTTCTCAGATTGAGGTGAACGGTAACACGTTGACGAGCCTCAGTGAGATCTCTCTGGCCGCCGAATTAGAGGGCATGAGTATCTTCTGGGTGGATCCCGAGATTGTCAAAGTGCGCGTTGAGGCTTTGCCATATGTCAAGCGAGCTGAAGTGCACGTAACGTTGCCGGCGCAGGTGGTCGTCACAGTCGAGGAACGTATCCCACAACTGGTGTGGCGGTCAAGTAACGATGAAAAAGTGTGGTGGATTGACACAGAAGGGGTGGTGTTGGAACCACGGGGTATCTTGGAGGGAGCACTTGTTGTGACCGACGAAAGCGCTCAGCCTTTGATCCTAGAAGCTGGGCAGAGACTGGATCCCTCTATTCTAGCATCTGTTCGGGCATTGCACGCCCTGCTGCCGGATCTCCGGGAAGTGACTTATGAGGCGAATTGGGGCATCGGGTTCAGAACAGGTGAGGGGTGGCCCATTTATCTGGGAAGCGAGCACCAAATGGCATTCAAGCTCGCGATCCTTAAAGAGCTGCGAAGACAGATGATCGAGCGGAGAACTACCCCTCGTTACATTGACCTGCGGTTTCCGCCGGATGCGCGTTTTCAGATTGAGCGCTGAGATGCCATATGTTGTACCAAGAGATTTTGCTGACTACGAGATATTGCGGTATATTAACCATAATGCCTCTCGCCCAATGGTCTCCTGACGAAAGCTCGTGAGGAGGGAGCAGGTGGAACGCGTTGTAGCTTGCGTAGATGTTGGCACGTCCAAGATATGCACCTTGATCGGTGAAGTAGATCAATCCGGCGACTTGCGCATCGTGGGTGTCGGGATTGTCCCCTCACATGGCATTCGCAAGGGCGTGGTAGTCAACGTCCAAGAGGCTACTGACGCTATCCTCGCTTCGGTGGAGAGAGCGGAGCGATTGGCCGGTTATGAAATTGAGAGTGCCTATGTAGGGTTAGCAGGTGCTCACATCTCCTCCATCAATAGCCGTGGAGCGGTTGCGATCAATCGCGGCGAGCGTGGCATCCAGCCTTCCGATATTGAACGCGCCCTCGATGCCGCACGGGCCATCCCCATTCCATATAACCGCCAAGTACTCCATGCGATTCCACGGAGCTACATTCTGGACGGCGATGATGGCGTGCGAGACCCTTTAGGTATGCAAGCGTATCGACTGGAAGTGGAAGCCCACATCATCACAGGAGCTACGACCTCCATTCAGAATTTGGTCAAATGTGTCCAGGCCACCGGTCTGGGAATTGACGCATTGATTCTGGAACCTCTAGCTTCAGGAGAAGCGGTGCTTACCGATGTCGAGCGCGAGATGGGGGTTGTGTTGGTGGATATAGGAGGTGGCACCACAGATATCGCTGTTTTCATTGAGGGAAGCATCTGGCACACGGTCGTACTGCCCATAGGGGGGGAACAGATCACCCATGACATTGCGGTTGGCTTGCGCACACCCTTCTCCACTGCAGAGGAACTCAAGATCAAGTATGGTAATGCCTGTCCTCGAAATGTGCAGGTCGAGGATTTACTGGAAGTGACTGTCTTCGGGGAAGGTGATAGTCAAAGGATATCGCGTCACTTCTTAGCCCAAATCATAGAAGCGCGTGTTGAAGAGATTTTCGAGTTGGTACACCAGGAAATCAAGCGCTCCGGTTATGATGGTTTGCTGCCGGCAGGCATCGTGTTGTGTGGGGGAAGCGCCGATTTGGCCGGCATTCGCGAGGTGGCGCGCGACGTGCTTGGCCTGCCAGTGCGGATCGGGGTACCGCACAACTTGCGGGGGCTAGTGGATGCCCTGGGGCGCCCTGCGTATGCGACTAGTGTGGGATTGCTCCATTGGGGTTTGCGTCGCGATCTAGGCCAAGTTACTCGGCCACCGCGTGGTGAAGGTTTCAAAATATTGGACTGGTTGAAAGCCCTGCTGCCAGATCGTTCCGCGTAGGGCGTATGATTGTATCACGGAGTGCAGAATCGGTGGCAGTTGGACATCGTATCATGCTGAGGATGTGCAACCAGATGGTCACGCGCAGCTAGAAGGGAGAAAAACAATGGAATACAAAACAACATATGAACCCGAGAATTTTGCCCAGATCAAAGTCATCGGAGTGGGGGGCGCGGGCACGAATGCAGTCAATCGTATGATCGCGGAGGGATTGCGCGGGGTTGAGTTTATTGCGGTTAATACGGATGCCCAGGCTTTATTGATGAGTGAAGCCCCACAGCGTGTTCGTATCGGGGACAAGCTCACCCGTGGATTGGGCGCTGGCGGAAGACCTGAAATAGGTCAGAAGGCTGCCGAGGAGTCAGCAGAGCAACTGCGAGAGCTCGTGGTAGGCGCTGACATGGTGTTTGTTACGTGCGGCATGGGAGGTGGTACTGGTACCGGTGCTGCCCCAATTATTGCCGGACTGGCTAAGGGTAATGGCGCGCTTACGATTGGTGTGGTGACGCGACCGTTCAGCTTTGAAGGGTCAAAGCGTCAAAAAGTGGCGGAAGAGGGGATTGAGAATCTCAAGAACAATGTGGACACTTTGATTGTGATCCCCAATGATCGGCTGCTCGAGCTGGTGGATAAGAAGGTATCAATGACCCAAGCTTTTCGTATGGCAGATGATGTGTTGCGCCAGGGTATCCAGGGTATCTCCGAGCTCATCACAGTGCCCGGCCTGATTAACCTCGATTTTGCGGATGTGCGTACCATTATGAGTGAGGGAGGGTCGGCCTTGATGGCAGTAGGCACTGCCAGCGGTGAAAATGCTGCTGTGGAGGCCGCGAAGAACGCTGTGTCAAGCGCTTTGCTTGACGTGAGTATCGACGGAGCACGGGGCATTCTTTTCAACGTGACCGGCCCGAGTAGCTTGAGTTTGCTGGAAGTGCAAGAGGCCGCTGAGATCATCCGGTCCAAAGCACATCCAGAGGCGAACATCATCTTCGGAGCGGTTATGGATGACTCGGTAGGTGACACTGTGCGGATCACGTTGATTGCCACCGGATTCGATGGAAGCAGGGTGCAACGTAAACCTGTGATGACGGCCTCTGCGACATCAGCGGGAAGTGCGCGTACCATACCGTTTCCGCAGTCACCTCAACACGCGTCAACGAGCGAGCGCAGTGAGATGGATATCCCGGCATTTC
Source organism: Anaerolineae bacterium (assembly GCA_049969215.1). GTDB lineage: Bacteria > Chloroflexota > Anaerolineae > 4572-78 > NAK82 > NAK82. The sequence goes on from JBMFPH010000004.1 coordinate 6,409, forward strand.
TACGTAGGCATCGCTAACAACTCTATCGCCTACTTTCTTTGCCTGGTGGTCGGGCTAAGGACCACAACGCATCCCCACCTGCCCCTGACCTGCGGTCAGGGGCAAAAATTATGACTCAGGGTGAGGCATGGTATACTACTATCCCTAGAATGATCTCTAACCGAATACATTTGAGACAATCCGAGTGATGCTCCAGCAATGAACGCGTCTTTTTTCTGTGAAAGTGAGGAGCTGTTCACAGCTTCATGGTGGATCTCGTAGAACGAGTCAAGGATGCTATCGAACATTATAGAATGTGGCAACCCGGCCAGACGGTAGTGGTCGGAGTGTCGGGAGGTCCAGACTCGCTGTGCCTATTACATATACTGCTCAAACTGTCCTCCGTTGTCTCGTTCAAGATCCATGTTGGGCATCTCGATCATAGCATCAGGGGTTCCGAAGGTGAGGCAGATGCCGCGTTTGTGGCGCAGATTGCACAGAGCTGGGGATTGCCGATCAGCATTGAGCGAGCGGACGTTCCCGCCTTAGCCCGTCACCATCGGCTGGCGCTTGAAGAGGCAGCACGTTGTGCACGTTACACTTTCCTAGGTCGGTTGGCACGTCAGATCAATGCTTCCGCAATTGCGGTGGCTCATCACGCCGACGATCAGACCGAAACCATCTTGATGCACTGGTTACGCGGTGCAGGCCTGGCCGGTTTGCGCGGGATGTTGCCCGTCACCCCTTTGGCTGAGTATCGGTTAATTGAGAACTGGGTAGCATCCTTATATGACCAGGATCTCGCCTCGGGACCCGCTCTCCCGTCTAGCGCATTGTCGAGTGCCATCTCACCCATGCTCGTTCGGCCACTGCTCGATGTCACTCGCGACGAAATCGAGGCCTACTGTCAGCAACACGGCCTGCACCCGCGTATGGATCGGTCGAATCTGGATACGACCTACTTTCGCAACCGGTTGCGTCACGAACTATTGCCCTACCTTGAGACCTACAATCCTAATATCCGAGAGGTTCTGCGTCGCACTGCACAGGTTATCGCTGCCGACTATGCCTTGCTGCAAGACTGCCTTGAAAGAGCCTGGGCTGAGATAGTGCGCGCTGAGACAGATGAGGCTGTGTCGTTAGATCTCGCTGCATGGCGTCGCCTTCCCCTCAGCTTGCAGCGTTCTACCCTGCGCCGTGCCATTCACCGGTTACGTCGTGCACTGCGCAACATCGACTTCGTCCATGTGGAAGAAGCTCTAAAGGTCGCACAGTGTGGCGAAACTGGAGCGAAGGCAACCCTGCCAAAAGGCCTTCTGCTGACAGTCAACTATGATGAACTGCTAATTGCCCCGTTTGGGTATCGAGCCTTGCCCGATATGCCATATATATATGGCGAAGAAGCCATTCCGGTTCATGTGCCAGGTGTCACCTCGTTGCCGCACTGTGGGTGGGTCCTGGATACGGAGGAGGTATCTGTGGCCGCTGGTGAGACGTTTGCAGCGCGTACAGAAAGTCGATGGGAAGCGACACTGGATGCTGAATTCGTGGGTCGCTCGCCACGCTTGCGTCGTCGGCGCATTGGAGACCGTTTCTGTCCTCTGGGCATGAAGGGGCGGAGCAAGCGACTAAATGAGTTTATGATCAATGAGAAAATCCCTGTGGCGTGGCGAGATCTTGTTCCCTTGTTGGTGAACGAGCTGGATCAAATTGCCTGGGTATGTGGCTGGCGGCCGGATGAGCGCGCACGTGTTACAGTCCAAACGCGACGCGTCTTGCGTTTGCGCTTCGTGCGCAAGAACTCTTGATCTCAATATCCTTATCTCCAGGAAGGTGCCTGTGGTACGCAACGTTAAAGCTTTGACCGTCTCCTCTTACTTTAGCATGTTCTTTCTGGGTTTTATGTCCACTCTCGTCGGTGCTGCAGCGCGCAATATCGGCCTGACACCTTTCCAAATAGGCCTCATGCTAGCTTTTCAAAATGTCGGCTTCGTGGTCTCTGTTTCTGTTTCCGGAGCGTTAGCGGATATGCGGGAGAAACCGAGACTGCTGTTTTGGGGTACTCTGGCGGTCATCATGGGTCTGGTCGTATTCTATCTGACAGACACTCTCACCTTTTATCTGCTGGCAATGTTGCTGCTGGGGGCTGGAATCGGCACCTATGAGGGGGTTACCGATGCCATGTTGATTGACCTGCATGCGGGACGCGAGAGTCTGCACATCAGTGTCAATCATTTCTTTGTGACTTTTGGCTCAATAGCAATTACCGCTTACATGATTTTCTTGCAGATGAACTGGCGCAATGCCGTTGTCCAGGCAGCAGCGGTCGTCTCTGTGCTGGCAATCTTTTTCGCCTTAGCCAGGTTAGAAGTACGAAACGTTCATAATAACACCTATCGCGAACGCGTTGCTATACTCGGACGTGAGCCTATTATCTTAGTGCTCTTCGCCTGTATTATGTTAGCGGTAGGTGTCGAAACCGGTTTTATTGGTGTCCTCACAACATTCTTGATGGAACTCCGAGGTTTTGATCAGGTTACCTCTAAGGTCGGATTGTTGGTGTTTCTCTTCGGCATCGTGACGGGCCGTTTGCTGGTGGGACTCCTGACCGCTCAACAACGCATCCCACAGGTTATCTTAGGCTTGATGGGGCTGGCGGTGATAGTTTACAGCATCCTGTTTACAGTCGACTTGGGCGATTTCGTCTATATGTTGATCTACATTGCCGGCTTTTCACTGTCCGCTTTGCTGCCCATGATGCTGAGCGCAGCTGGATTGCTCTACCGCGAAATGTCCGGCACGGTGCTGGGCTTGGTCAAGATTGCCATCCCTCTGGGAAGCATTGTCCTCCCGTTGGTTATGGGCCTGGTTGCTAACCATAGTTCATTCCAGAGTTCCCTTCTCGTCTTTCCGGCGGCTTTTACAATTGCCTTCTTGCTCATGTTGTCGATTCAGCCACGGATGCGGTTAGTCGCGAGACCCAGCTGAATGAAGCGCAATCCTCCTGCACTTATTGGTGAAAGCAGGTTGACGCGAAAGGCTGGTCATCCTGTAGGAGCCAAGTGAGAATGCGCGTGGGCAAGAGATGGGGCAAGTAACCGGTAGGGATGGCGAATACCCCCGCATCTGCGCAATATACTGGAACTCGACGCTGTCACTACTGACGGTAGGCAACAGACTACGCCAGCAAACAACAAATGCAGAGGCGACTCCTGTAGCAGGTGGAACAAGAGGCCGAGTGCTATCCATTCTCGCCTCGCAATTCAGGTCAAACGCTGAGCTACTGTGTAACGATGGTATACAGTGCGCTCCATGTCAACATCTGGAGCAGTATACCTCCTGCCCAGATTAGGTAAGCCGCCACACGGTCGCGTCGATAAACGGCAAATCCTAAGCTTAAGTCTACAACGAGCATCGCGAGCGCCGCCACGGGTAGGTGTAATATCTCACTGCGCTGTCCAACGCGATCCGGCTGGCCTAGTACGTCGAAATGCAAAGCGAGTTGTTCTGGCAGTCTGGGATACGCTAATGCCATCGTGCCAAAAAGGGCCAAAGAAGTTGCCAGTGTTCCTCCCATCAATCCCCAGACGATGCGATCATTCCAAAGGGGCGATGAAAGCCAATGCGCAGGCTTCTCCTCCTCTCGCCAATTTTGCGTCGTGCCCAAGGGCTGACGTTCTCGCCAGCTCTGGATAAAGGTCTCCGGTTGCTCCGGAGAGATGATGTATACACGCATAGCGGTAAGAACAGCAATGCTGTTTTCCAAAGCTTCATTACTGCGCCATACGACCATACGGCCATCATGCAATGGCTTACATCTGGTCCATCCGCCAAGCCAGGTGCGACGTCGACAGAGCTGTCTTAGCTCCCAATCTCCCATTAATCTCTTAACCGGGATGACTGCCTGTATGTTTTCAATAGGGATCACCCATTGGGAACCACCCCACCAGATCCTGATACCATTACGGTCAAGCCCATAACATAGTCCTAATGTCGCTATGGTCCAATACAAGACTATTCCTAGAACACCCAGACATATTAACACCCCTATGCTCAGACCAAAGGTTGACAAAGAGAACGGCTGATGTGCAATTCGTTCAATTAGCACGCCTGTGATCACGAGCAGACCACACGCGGTAGCTAGAGCAATCAGTCCGTTGCGATAAGAAGAGGAACGATATTTCAAAATGTTCACTACCTCAGTGGACTACCACGGACATGCTAAATCAACTGTCCAGTAGTAGTGATAGTAGCCACCCTCTGCATAACCGACACCGATTTCCATAAAATCAGGTGACAAGAGGTTAGCGCGGTGCCTCGGGCTGTTCATCCAAGCTTGGAACACTGCCTGCGCAGTGGGATAGCCAGCAGCGATGTTCTCTGCACATGCCTGCAGGGCATAACCAGCGCTGGCGATCCGTTCGCATGGGCCTGTACCAGTGGAAGGATCAGTATGGTCGAAGAAACCTTGTTCCTTCATGATTTGGCTGTATGTTTGAGCAACCTGCATCAGGACAGGGTTCACCCTTAAAGGTGGCACCCCAAGTTTTTGACGCTCCGTGTTTATCAGCATGATTAGAGTGCTCAGAGGCTCAGCCGGTGAAACATTCGTGATGATCGGTAAATAGCTGGTATAACTTGCAGTGGCCATCAGATGGCCATTGAAGAAGGACGGTGCTATGGATATTCGGGTCTCCGTCAGAGCACCACTTGTTTCCACTTCACGCATCGCGAGCACTGTGGGGTGACCATCGGCTCGAGCTGGCGCTGGCCACACCAGTGTCGTCAGGGGTGTCGTCAGCATCGTAAGTAGCCCGAGCAGTATCCAAATGTTTGTCAGCCTGCTATTCATAATGCCTGTATGGACCCGGTTGAGCGCAGGTTCGAAGTTGTCGCCGCCCACACAGCCACTGCTAGAATCAGCACGCCAGCAACCAGAAACGGAAATTGAGTGCTGAGCTCAAGCATAGCACCTACTAAGAGCTGAGATACGGGGATCAGCCCCACAACAGCCAGAACCATCAAGCTCATCATACGACCCATCAAGTGGGCAGGTGTGCGTTGTTGCAACCATGTGGTTAGAACTACAATGGTGTAACCGAGACCACCTCCCATAGCGAGCGCGGAAAGGGAGATAGGGAAGGTAGAAGTTGCAATGCCAAACGTGAGCATACCGAGACCCATTAATCCACAAGCGGATGGCAGAAGCACATAGAGCCGCTGACCAGCAGATCTGGAGCCAGAACGGATGCCTGCCAAGACAATCCCCAGCACGGAGCCGAGTCCAAAGCACGACATAACAATGCCAAAAGCGGCAGGACCCTCCGGCAGGCGCGTATCCGCAAGAACCGGAACGCCTACGAGCACCGGTCCCTCTCCCAGCAAGCTCAAAGCAGCTGCGATGGCAAATATTGTACGCAGGGCACCATCCCTCCAAACATAAAGCATACCTTCTTTGATGGAGGACATAACGCTGCTAATCGAGTGCAGCTCCGTTTTACGGGCCTCCGCATAGCGCGGGCGTATGGCTCGCAACGTGAAAACTGACACCATAAACGTAAGAGCATTAATGGCGAAGGCTAATGCAATACCTTCCATACGCAGTTCGTAAGCTTTCTGCGGCAAAGCAGCACCTCGTGCCAAGGACTGAGTATCCACGGATGTACCGCCCACCATTGCGATGAGCAAACCGGCCAGCACTGGCCCGGCTGCGATGCTGAGCTGGGAAATACCCTGAACAATCGCATTGCCGGATTGCAGGGATCTTTTATCCAGGATCTGGGGCATAATGGCAAACAGGGCAGGATAGAAGAATGCATCCGCCAGCCCAAAAAGAAAAGCAAGTGCATAAAGCAACCAGATCTCGACGCTTCTTGCGATTACCAGAACTGCGAGCAGGGCCACCAATACGAGGCGAGCGGTGTTTGACGCCAACATCAACATGCGCGGAGAGAACTGGTCGGTCAAAACTCCACCCACGAGTAACAGCAAAGCACGCGGTACCCCAGCCAATCCCAACACGCTTCCTAAGGTGAAGGTACTCCCTGTCAGCTTCAGCACCAGCCAAGGCAATGCAATAAGGTAGAACTGGGTACCAAGCGTGGAAACACCCTCGCCGACCCAAAGCAAACGAAAGTTGGGCTCCCAAAGGACTTGGAGTAGCGAGGATCTGGATCTGGGTTCGTCGCCTGGCGTTAGACTTGCGCCCGACATGACATCATCACGAGGCTCTACTCTAAAGGGATGATCTCCTCTTCTTTTCTATGATGTTCCATTTCAACGATGAAATGAGCATAACAACTTTTTCATGCTAATACAGGCTGTTGTTATGTGCAAAGATCGCTCTCGAGTGTTAGCCAGAGGGAAGCTGGGCGCTCGGCGTTCTCTCCTTCTCAGAATCTTTGGCGCCTTCCAAAGGTATGCGCTCCAACCACCATATGGCATACAAAGCCGGTACGAATACCGCTCCGCACAACATGTACGCTTCTATAGCGGTGGCGTGAGTCACGAATTGGGCAACCATCCCTGACATTCCGCTCACCAGGTAGAGCAGCATCACCGCCTCGCGCTGGGTGAAACCCTTGCGCACCAATCGATGCGAAACATGGTCTTTGCCCGCCGTAGCGGGATGGACGCCACGACGGAGCCGCGACACAACGACCAATGTCGTGTCGAAGATGGGTAGAGCTAAGACCAGCACCGGCACCATCCAGGTGACGGTGGGGCTATTACCCGGAAAGCGCAATTTGATCCCTAACGCTGCCAACACGAAGCCGAGAAAAAGGCTACCAGTATCTCCCATGAAAATGGTGGCCGGATTAAGATTGTAGAATAGAAAACCTACACTGGCACCCAACAGTGCTGCTGCAAGGCCTCCAACCAAGTACTGACCGCTCTGCACCGCTAAAAGCAAGAAGTAGCCAGAGGCAATCGCCACGATACCACCCGCTAGCCCGTCCATATTATCCAAGAAATTGATGGCATTCGTGATGCCCACTATCCACACGATGGTGACCGCCCAATTCAGCCAGTCAACAGGCAGGAAGGAGACCTGCACACCAAAAAGGATAAGGAACACAGCAGCTCCGACCTGACCAAGCAATTTGTAGATGGGTCGTAATCCCCATCGGTCGTCCAACGCGCCCAGGATGGACACCCAGCTGGCGCCGGTCAAAATGCTGGCCAGCTGATCTACTCCATACCGACCTTCAAAGATTAGCAAAGCTACCAGGACAGCGCTCACCATGGCGATGCCGCCAAAGCGTGGCACCGGGCTGGTATGGACTTTGCGCCCGGAAGGATGATCCACAAACCCCCAACGTGCGCCAGCTCGTCGCGCAAGAGGAGTAGCTGCAGTGGCAATAAGCAAAGCAGCTGTGAAGATGATCAACAGTGTGGTAAGTGTCATGGTGAACTGCCCTCCCCAAGCGCCTGAAGGTCCGTCACCAGCCGTTCAAGATCAGCACGCTGTTCCATTGGGGCTTTGCGCAGTGCAATCTGAGCCTCCTCAAGTGCTCGATCCCTCTGCCCCAACTCGCGATAAACAAGTGCCAGCTGGCGGTGCACAACATAATCATCGGGTGTGAGCTGCACGAGCTGCTGGTAAATGCGCAATGCGTCTTGCAGACGGGCTTGTTCGAAATAGAGTGCACCGAGCGCAGCATACGCTCCGGAAAGGTCCGGTTGAGCCTCAATCGCCTTTTCATAAGCTGCGATCGCTTCGTCCACTCTACCCGCGGTCTGATAGAGTTCTCCAAGCAACATCCATGTCGGACCCAGCTCCTTCTGGGGCGTTTGCCCAGGGAGAGGCTGGGCTTCTTGAATGGCCTGTTCGATCCTCCCTGTGTCCCGGTATAGGAGCACCAGATTGCGACGACTGATGTAATCATCGGGTGCGATCTGTAGCACGATCTGATTTTCCTGGATCGCTTCCTCCAGGCGTCCCATCCGAGCATAGCAGTACGCCAGGTTACTATGCGCGCGAGCGTTCTGAGGGTCTATGTACAATGCGCGTCGGTAAGATTCCGCGGCACTTGCCCAGTCCCCCATCGCCACATATTCGTCACCAAGGTCTATCACCGTTTGCGCATCAGCCGGATCCACCTGAATGGCGCGTTGATAAAAACGCAAAGCGTTATTTCGGTCGCCTAACTGGCTATAGAGGTGCCCCAGGATGCGCAGAATCTCGGGATCGTCGGGGTGTTGTGTCAGAGCCTCCTGGTAGGCAGCAATAATCTCCTGGAGTTGGGCAGGATGTGCCTTGTAAAATGCAACGCGTTGCTTGAAAAACTGATCAGCAAAGCTCTCCGGTGCGATCAGGATAGCGGCACGGTGTGCACGCGCCGCCTCTTCGGCACGTCCCAGAGCGCCATAGGTATCGCCCAACAGCATCTGGGTCTGCTCGAATTTTGGATCAATGGCAGCTGACTTAGCCAAAATGGTTTCCGCGTCCTGGTAACGCCCCAGCATGTAGTAAACCTGTGCCCATAGATTATAGTAGATAACGTTCTGTGGAGCTAGGTATGTTGCTTTTTGGAAATATTCTATCGCGCGATCAAAACGTGCCTGCCGCTGAGGATCTTCGACAGGGGTATTTTGCGCCCAGGTCAGATACCAACGTCCCAAATTGCCTGTATTGTCAGGATTGTAAGGGTTAATCTCACGTGCTCGCAAGGCAATCTGTTCTCCCGTCTGCCAGCTGCGTGCGCGTATCTCAGGTGAGAGCCGGGTATCTTGGCCTTGCAGTTGATATGCCAGCGCAAGCATCAGGTAGTAGAAATCCTCATCCGAATCCAGATCGACCGCCCATTGATGCAACGCGATGGCAGGCTCGTGCAATCCTTGGTTGCGATATTGTTCCGCCTGTTTTAGCACCATGTCGGCACGCACGACATCCACATTCTTGAACAAGATGGCTGCACCACCGGCAATGATCAGCAGAGGGTAGAGCCACCAATTCGCTGGTTGCCAAGCGCGCCGCTGAGACCACCACGGTGCAGCAAGCATCAGCGCAATCAGCACAATCACCAAGATAACAAAGAGATAGAAGCTGATATAAAGCCAGATCGCTACGCCAGCAGATTGAAAGGCCGACTGGAGAGTGCCAATGCTCGAAACGGCGCGTGGATGGAGCTGCCAACGATGGATGATCAAGTAAAACGCGCTGTAACCCAGAGAGGTAGCGACGAATAACACCAAAGCACGACCTATGCGCACAGGTGTCTGCCAGACTTGAAGACGCGTGATCACTTCACCCAGCCCGATTGCTAACGCAACCAACCACGTAATGGCAAACATCCACACCAAGCTGAAGTTGTTGCGCGCGAGGTCCGATTGCGCGGTCACAAAGTCAAAAATCATGGCCATCAGAATTAGTGCGACGACGAGTCCGAATGCCCCTAACCACGTGCCCCAATCTTCTTCAGTGACGATTGGACGGACAGGTGAATGAAGATCACTCGCGGTGGCCTCACCACGCGGTCGTGTTCGCTTCTTGTGTCGCCTGCTGGACCCTAAGGAGCTCGTCAATCCTGCTCTAGCTTCCGAAAATGTCCCAGAAACGGCCACCGCACTTGAATCCTGCAACTTTCCTGACAACCAAGCTACCACAACCCCGGCATACACCCAGAAATAGACGTAGGTTGCCGCTATGGAGAAGACGAAGTGCACTTCCACAAAGTGGGCGAGCAAAGCCGCCAGGACGCCAATCAGCACAACATACTGACCTGCAATGTCCATCTGAGCCTGGACAGGCAATATCTGCGTGGTCTGAGATACCTCCAGGCGGGGTCCTGCAAATGGGTGCTCTTGGGACAGCTGGGGCAGAATTGAGGAGGGTTGAATCGAGAGAGTGAACAACGTTGTCCGTCTGAGAAACGCTTGCCATACCAGGAACACAAACATCATGCCGATCATGCCGGCTGGCAGACCGACGGCTGAAAAGACAAAGTTGCCGGCGACAAGACGCGGGGTGATGACGCCAATCAAGCCGCCCAAGCCAATCAAGACAAGCAGCCAACGTCCCGCAGCTCGATCCGGTACCCAACCCACCGCTTTCAGCAAATAATAAAAGAGGCTGAAAATGAGCCAATAATACGCTATGAAACCTAGGAAACCGAGCATTGCTAGAAAATCAAAGGTCTCATTGTGCGAGCGATCAGCGGAACTGCCACGCGCCTCAACATGTGCCAATTCTGGCGGGTAGACACGTGCAAACGCGTTGAACATTGACTCAGGGCCATAGCCGATGAGAGGACGTATTCTATGAAGGCTGTCGGTGAACTCTCCGGGGATTCCGAGGGGCTCGTCTAGTGTGATCAGGTTGAGAACTCCCTCCCAGATGAGTGCGCGTACTCTACCGGTGCCTTCCCCGGGTTGAAAGAGCTGCGCGAGCCGTCCAACCGTCGGCACCTCACGCACTTGATTGAGAGGTGATCCACTTATATTGATGGTCACCAAAATCGCAACCATCACGAGAGCCAGTATGGTCCAGTTGAGCCATAGCCGCCAGGTATGTCGGGTTAAGATGATCTGCACAACGATGGCCAGAATGTTAAGTGCGACACCTCCCAGCATGCCCAGGGCCAACATAGCACCATAGTCCAAACGTACTTCTCCCACTGTGACAGGTCCCAGTACCGCGAAAGCAGCGACACCTGCCAGGCATCCCAGCGAGAGCAACACCAACACCTCTCCTGCACTCGACACCAACGCTTTCAAAAGGGGTTTTTCCTCTGCAGCGTGCTGTCGGTACACGAAAAGCAGCGCCAGGAGGATGAAGAAGAAAATGCCAGCCATCAATCCCAGCATGGGCCCGCGGCTGCCGCTGAAAATAACCGCAATGACGTCTACAGCAAGGATAAAGATATAGACCGCAGTCAAAATAGTATTGCCCCAGCTGAAGTTCTCCGCTCGCAAAATAGCGCGCATCGCGTTCAGCATACGCGACAGGGCAGGAGGGATTGCCATAATCAAGTAGCTGGCCAGGAAAATGGCATTCCCCAGAGTGGAAGCAACACGTGTCTGGACATCACCTGCCCAAGGCAGTGGGTCGAGGCCATAGCGCTGGATGATGCCATATAGTCCCACCGGCAAGCTGGTTAAGATGATGGTCGTCATAAGCCTGTCCAGCTGAGCACGGGTGCGCAGATGGGAAGCCACCAGAGCGAAGATCACCATGTAGGAGACGGCTGTATATGTGCCTTGCAGCCGCTGGTACGAGCCCCAAATTGCAACTGTGGGACTGATTGACAGTGCCGTGCTGACCGTATAGGCGAAAATCACCAACAATAGGGGGAGCAGCAGCGGCACACGGAACAACCTTTGCACCCAGGCGGGTGAATCGGCGACTTCCGCTTCCGATGCGGGTTGCGAGAAACGCATCCGTCCAAATCCCTGCTCGGCCACTTTGATGAGCCATGCCAAGACCATCACGATGGCAATCGAACGCATCAAGGTGATCTTGTCGGGTTCGAAGGTGCGCGCCGAATAGATGTTAAACCAAAGTGGAACCAGGACGATGGTAGCTAACCATCCTGCCTCAATCACCCTGTCACAGAGGATGCTCAGACGTGTGGGCATAAAAGGTCACCCTGACCGCAAGCTCAATCGAGTCGATATTTGAACCATTCGATGGTATGTCGGAGCCCTTCTTCCAAGGGCACCTGTGCCTCGAAACCGAGCAGTTCACGCGCTCTGCGTACGTCTGGCACACGGCGCCGTGTTTCCTCAAAGTGAGGCCCATATGCCTCGCTGTATGGGATGTGCACGATATCCACGCGCGCACCAGTGATCTCACGGATCATATGCGCGAGGTCACCGATAGTGGTCTCGCGGTCCGTGCCAATGTTCAGCGCCTTGCCTTCTGCCTTGGATGAAGAGACCGCCATCAGTGTGCCACGCACGGTGTCACTGACAAAGGTGAAGCAGCGCGTCTGGCGGCCGTCGTCATAAACGGTGATGGGCTGTCCAGAGAGCGCTTGGCTGATGAAGCGCGCAACCACACTACCATAGCCGCGTGGATCCAACCGCGGCCCATATGAATTGAAAAAGCGTACGACACTTACGGGCAGTCCCTGACGATGGTAGGCGAAAGCGAGATGTTCATCCAGAGCTTTGCTTAATGAGTAGGACCAGCGGCCGACAGCTGTGGGGCCCAGTAAGCTGTCATCTTCCTCGCTCAAAGGTACCTTCTCGGACTTGCCATACACCTCGGAGCTAGACGCGACCACAACGCGTCGCCAGTAACGATAGCACGATTCGAGCACCACCTCTGTTCCACGCACATTGGTGACAATGCACAGCAAGGGATTCTCCACCACATATTTGACACCAACGGTTGCTGCCAGGTGAAAGACCACGTCGCATTCGGCGATCAAACGATCTATGAGAGGAGCGTTGAGGAGCGAGTCACATACGAAGCGAAAGCGCGAGTTATTAAGGTGGTGCTGGATGTTGGCGATTTTCCCGGTGCTGAGATTATCAAGGACGGTCACTCGGTAGCCGGCTGCGAGCAGCTCATCCACCAAATGTGAGCCGATGTAGCCGGCCCCTCCTGTTACCAAAGCATGCATAGGTGGATCCCTCCGCGGTAAACGAGCCAGTTTAGACATAATGATAACATGGCCACAGGAACTGGTCAACTGATCTTCGGGCTAGATTTGGAGGGTTCTAAAATCTGTATAGGCAGTTCCAGACTGGCAGTTCTCGCGGAAAAGGGCAGGGTGGAAAATGCGAGTTTCAGATGTTATCAGAGGATACGTGCAGGTATATGGAGAGCCATTACACGAGTCTTCATCGAGAATTATGGTCAAACTGCACGAGACATGACTCAACTCCGGGGCGAGGACTCGAACCTCGACATACGGCTCCAAAGGCCGCTGTCCTACCGTTAGACGACCCCGGAATACTTCCCAGAGTTTGATTTATTTTAGCACAACCGCTTGTTGCGAGCAAGTCAGGCTAGCTCCTCCACACATCGGGAATTCCGGGGGCACCTGCGTTCGAGGCAGTCGATGAGGCTTGTCCCAAGATGCGATAAAGTATTTCCTCTAACTCCTTGAACTGCACCGGCTTCGCGATATATCCATCCATCCCAGCTTCCAGGCAACGCTCGCGATCGCCCTTCATAGCGTGGGCCGTCATGGCGATGATGGGTATGTGGCGGCCGGTATGGCGCTCTTGCTTGCGGATCAGCGTCGTGGCCTCAAACCCGTCCATTTCGGGCATTTGCACATCCATCAATATCAGATGATAGGGTATGGTCTGCCACGCACGCACGGCCTCCAGCCCATTGGCCACCACATCTACCCGATAGCCCAGCTTCTCCAGCATGCGCACGGCGACCTTCTGGTTGATCACATTGTCCTCAGCAAGCAGGATACGCGCCTTGGGCGGACTTTCAACCATTCCACTTTCTGCCGCGGCAGGCAAGGGCGCAGTCGGTAATGGCTGGGTGGCACGTCGATGGCCGGCTGCAATCAAAGCTTCCAACAACTGTCGACTGCGCACCGGTTTGGTGAGCACAGCATCCACGCCAATCGAACATAACCGATCCGCTTCGGCACGTCGATCTATCGAGGAAAGCATGATCAGTGCAACCGAATCCAGGTCGCGATTTGTACGAATGCAGTTTGCCAACATCTCGCCATCCATATCCGGCATTTGCATATCGATCAACGCGACCCGATACAACTCCTCACCGCGCTCGACCGCCTGGAACAGTTTCTGCAATGCTTCACCGGCACTTGCAACTTCCTCTGGGCGGCATCCCCAATTGCGCAGTTGCTCGCGCAGGATGAGGCGATTGGTTGCGCTGTCGTCCACGATCAACACACGGCGTCCGCGCAGCCAATCGGGCAATACCGGAGCTGCCTCTCGCGCCGTCTCGACCTCGGCAGGCAGCTTTTCGAACACGGCGGTAAACCAGAAGGTAGAGCCCTTACCCACCTCGCTCTCAGCACCGATCTGGCCACCCATCAGTTCGGCTAATCTTTTTGAGATCGCCAATCCCAACCCGGTGCCGCCGTATTTGCGCGTTGTAGAAGGATCCAGCTGCGAGAAAGACTGGAAGAGACGGGCAAAACGATCCTTGGGGATGCCAATTCCGGTATCCTGGACCACAAAACGCACGGTGACGTGTGTGGCGGTCTCCTGTTCACGCGTGACGTGCAGGAGCACCTCGCCCTTCTCGGTGAACTTGATTGCGTTGCCGATCAGGTTGGTGAGGATCTGACGCAGCCGGCCGGGGTCACCGCGCACACGTGCTGGCACATCGGCGGCAATGTGACAGGCGAATTCCAGGTCTTTGCGCTGTGCTTCGATAGCCAGCATATCGGCGGTGTCCTCGATCGCAACACGCAGATCGAAGTCGAGCATTTCCAGCTCCAACCGCCCGGCTTCGATTTTGGAATAGTCCAGAATATCGTTGATGATCTGCAACAGCGATTCGGCGCTGTTGTGCACCGTCTCGGCGTACTCCCGCTGTTCCTTGTCGAGCGGCATGTCCAGCAGCAAGCTGGTCATACCCAGGATAGCGTTCATAGGGGTGCGAATTTCGTGGCTCATGTTGGCCAGGAATTGGCTCTTGGCACGGCTGGCTGCTTCGGCAGCTTCCTTGGCACGGCGCAGTTCTTCCTCCACACGCTTTCGTTCAGCCAGCTCCTTTTGTACCGCTTCGTACAAGTGGCTGTTTTCCAACGCCTGACCCGCAACCGCTGCTACCGCTTGCACCAGGCTGATCTCTTCTTCGGTGAACTGGCGCGGCTCGGTGGCATCCAGGCCCAATGTGCCCACAACCTGATCGCGCACCAACAGAGGTACGATCATTAAAGTCACCGTGCCACGGGCGCGATGGATGTCCTGCGTAGCAGCTGTGCGCGCATCCGTCTGCGCATTGGGAATGATTACCGGGGCGCGGGTGGCCAAGGCTTCCTGCGTGGCAGGGTTATCGGCGACGGGGATAACGTTTCCCAATCCCGATGGCCGATCCGGACGACGATATTCAGCCACCACGCGCAACGCCTGGCGGTCTTCGGTGAGCAACGCAAAGGCAGCTTGCGGCAGGTCAAGTGCCTGCGCCAGCTCGGTGCATATCGCTTCCAGGGCTTGATGCGCATCCAATGTGGACGCCGTGGCCACTAACACGCGATTCATTACCTGCAAGCGTTCCAGACTACGGCGTATTTCTTCCTCGGCACGCTTGCGTTGCGTAATATCGCGCCCAATACCGACGATGCCGATCACCTTGCCCTCTGCATCGCGCAAAGGGACCTTCGTGGTCGCAAGCCACAGGGAGTTACCTTGCGCGTCCCGTGCTGGTTCCTCAACGTTGAGCAAGGGCTGACCGGTTTGTATGACGCGTTGCTCGTCCCGGTAGAACTTCTCGGCCATTTCGGGAGGATAGAACTCAAAATCGGACTTGCCGAGCAGGTCATCTGGAGTGGCAGCCCCCATCAACCGCGCCAGCGCAATATTACCCACGAGAAAGCGACTTTCGGTATCTTTCACATAAACGAAGTCTGGCAGGTTGTCGATCAGAACCCGCAGCAGATTGCGTTCCGCGCGCAGCTGCGCTTCCATCTCCTGGCGCCAGGTGATATCTGTGCCGATAGAGAGAATCTCCTGCAGATTTCCGTCTTCGTCGTAGATAGGCTTGTTCGTCCAGGCCACCCAGAGACGGGAGCCATCACGACGCATATTCTCGTTTTCGTTGTAATAGCCGCTCTCCGGGTCGCCCAGGATGCGCTCCACCATGGAGTCCATTGGACGCCCGGCCGAGTCGACCGGCGGCACGATGGTGCCGACCACGTGGCGGCCAAGCACCTCTTGGGCAGTGTAGCCGAAAACCTTCTCGGCGAACTCGTTGAAGAAGGTGATGCGACCTTGTGCATCCACCCGCAGAATGATGCTGTTGGCATGCTGCAGTAGCTCGCGATAGCGCGCCTCGCTGGCACGCCGTGCCTCTTCTGCCTGCACGCGCACAATGGCACCGCCCACGGTGGCTGCGATGGCTTCGAGAGCACTGCGGGCATACAGAGGGACTTCGTCCCTTGTCCAAGACATCACCACGATGCCGGCGATTACGCGTTCCTCATGTCGCACCGGCAGCAGCGCGAAGGCCCGTCCAGGATGAGCGGGCGTGCGACCGAACAGCGCGTGAAGATGGTCACAATGGGTGTAAATAGGTTGTCCAGCCACCAGCAATTGCGCGAGAGGGGAATCCGGGGCACTGTGCGCCGTGACAGCGATAAGTTCCTCCGAGATCCCTTGTTGATACGCCAGAGAGAAGGCACCCGTGTCTCCGTCGACCAGGTAGGCAGCGCCGCCTTCCATCTCGGAAACGCCCAGCGCTGCTGCGATACATAGCCGCAATGCTTCTGGCACTTCCTCCACAGCGCTCAGTGCCACGCCCAAATCGCGCTGAGTGCGGATCAGTTCTTCCGTTCGCATCCGTTCGGTGACATCGCGCAGCACACCGCGGAAGCCGGCGACTTTTCCCTCGGCGTCTCGGATGGCGATCGCGGTCGCTTCATACATAACAAGTGTGCCATCCCGACGTCTTGCCATCAGGATCTGAGGGGGTATGGACTGTCCAGTTCGGAGCCCTTCAGCTGCTTCCAGCACTCTTTCAAAGGAATCCGCGGTCAATACCTCGCTGAGAGGCATCTGGAGAAGTTGCTCGATGGTATATCCAGACAAGCGATGAGCCATTTGGTTCACATAGGTGATGTTCAGATCCATGTCCAGCTCAAAGATGACATCGGGGAGCATCTCTGCCATCTCGCGGAAACGTGCCTCGCTGGCTTGCAATGCATCTTGGCGCGCCTGCACTGCTTGGCGCATATGTTCCAGCGTGGTTGCCAAGGCGCCGATCTCATCGCGAGAGGGCACCGGGATCGGTTGGTCATAATCGCCGCGTGCCAGGTTTTGCGCCGCGCGGCTGATCAATGCAAGCGGGCGGTTGATGGAACGCGCTAGCAGAAAAGCGACCGCCGTGACGAACAGCAACGTCAGGATAACGGCGGCCACATAAGACTGTCGCAAACGGGTGATGTTTTGTGCGATCATCGCCGTCCCGTGAGCGATGTGATCACTCAGACGGGCGAGCGTCAGATTTTGGAGCGTCACAACTTCCTCGACCGGTGCGACCAGGCTGATGCTCCATCCGGGTGGCTCGACGGATTGAAAGGTCCAAAAGTATGTTTTGCCGTCTGGGGCGGTATAGCTTTCCAGGCCACTCTCACCGCGTTGGATGCGCTCGATCACGGCGCGGAATGAGCGGTCCACCACCTGATCCAAATAGATAGCAAGAGACTGCCCCCATTCGAACTCCCCGCTCAGCTGTGCATCAATGCCCAGAAAGGGAGCAGCCTGGGGTGGAAAGGCGATGATCTGACCGCTGCGCGCCATCAAGAAGGCAAAGCCGGTCTTCTGGACGCGAATATTATCCACATATTCGCCCAGCTTGTTGAGTGTGACATCCAGGCCCACCACACCGACCAGCTCCTGGCCTCCACGGTAGACGGGCGCGACACAGGAGACCATCCAGCCCATACCGGCCGGGTCCCAATAGACGCCGGTCCACACGGGCTTGCGTTTAGGGTTATGCTGCGCATCGGCCAGATAGTAGAACTCGTAGGTGGTCACATCCTGGTCCGGCGAGATGGTGGTGTCGGCGTCTATATCCACGGGCTGGCCATCTATGAAGCGCATACCGCGTGTGAGGTTGCTCTGCGTGTTAATATACGCTTGGCCTATCATCGGATTACGCTGCCCGACGCTGGCAAAGGCAAGGTCCAGGTACTCAGTCAGATAGATTTCCTGGAGCAGCCTCTCGCTCACCTGGCCATTTTCGTCGAGTCCGGGATTGAGCACCACCAACCACGAATAATCACCACCGCTCAGACTGGAAAATGCTCCGTTGGCACCGATGCCATAGCGATGTGGGCGCGCGTTACGCTTCAGTGTGTCGGCGTGGTTGTAGAGGTAGGTGGCGTAATCAGCCAGATAAGCGACGTCGACTTCGACATGGGAGAGCTGCAAGGCGAGACGAGCGGAAACATCTTGTGCTTGGATTTCCAAGGATTTTTTCAGCTGCTCGCTGAGGAGGACAGACCAATCGTGCACAGCCATCTCGGCCACTTCACGACTGGTATTTTGTGCGATGACAGAGGTATGTTCTAGGGTAAGATAGGCGGCCGCCCCGCCTCCCAGGAAGGACACGATTGTAACCAAGATCAGTGCCAACAACAGTTTGACGAAGCGGCTCATCCTCATGCCTGGTACCTCCTCAGAACATCTTCCACGCTAGGCATGCCACTCGATCTCATCCACGACGCCAGCCAGTACGGCGCGCACCGCGCCATCCGGCTCGCGGCCAAGGATCTGACGACCTGAATTGCCTTCATCGATCACAAACACGATGTCGCCCGGACCTGCCTGGGCGACATCGACGCAAATATCGTATTCACCGGTCGGATTGCCATTTAAATCCAGCTGATCGACCACGAGCAAACAGCGACCTTCGTAGATCTCCAACTTGATGGTGCTCATCACGGTTCCGCGCACACGTCCGATGTACATTGTAGAATATCCTTGACTGTGTCTTGTATGCTAGGGATTTTCCATCAGCAGACGTTCTTCGCTGAGGATCTGAAGACTGGCTTGGGTGCTGACCCCCAGGCGGGTTGCTCCTGCTTCGATCAGAGCCATTGCGTCCGAATAAGTGCGAATGCCACCTGCCGCCTTAACTCCCACATGATGAGGTACTATGCGGCGCAACAATGCTACATCTTCCACGGTTGCGCCCCCCGGGCCATAGCCTGTCGAGGTTTTCACGAAGTCCGCTCCGGCGGCGACAGCCAGTTGGCACGCGCGCACTTTTTCTTCCGCCTCGAGCGCGGCACATTCCAGAATGGCTTTGCACAGCGCGCCATGATCGTGGCAGAGGCGTGCTATGGCAGCCAGGTCATGTTCCACCAGGTCATACCGTCCACCCTTGAGGGCGCCCAAGTAGATCATCACGTCCAATTCGTTGGCGCCACCGCGCAATGCGCTGCGCGCTTCATACCACTTTACCCAGGTGCTTGTGCCGCCCAATGGAAAGCCTATGGCACAAGCTACGGCGACCCCTGTCCCGCGTAATAGACGACTGGCGAGGTGCACATGTACTTCGTTGACCGCCACAGCGGCAAAGCGATGCTCACATGCCTCCCGACACAGGCGAACGATTTGCTCGGGTGTGGCATCGGCCCGTACCAGGGTATGATCAATATAAGACGCTATGCGGCTCACAGGCCGCTCCTTCTATCGCTTCAGGATTCTGACTGGGCACCCTCCATAATCTTGACGCTCGCGCTGGCACCGATGCGCGTCGCCCCAGCCTTGATCATAGCCACAGCATCCTGATAGGTTCTAATCCCACCAGCTGCTTTGACCCCCATGTCTGGTCCCACCGTCTGGCGCATCAGCATCACGTCGTGCAAAGTTGCGCCACCAGGCCCAAACCCGGTTGAAGTCTTAACGTAGTCAGCACCTGCTTCCTTAGCCAGCTGACACGCCTTGATCTTCTCATCGTCAGTTAACAGAGCCGCTTCGATGATCACCTTGCAGATGGCACCATTGTTGTGACAGGCGCGCACGACAGCAGCAATGTCCTCTCTGACCAGGTCATAATCCTTGCTCTTGAGTGCGCCGATATTCATCACCATATCAATCTCCGTTGCGCCATCGCTAATCGCCTGTTGCGTCTCATAGCCTTTAACCTTGATGGGCGTAGCTCCCAGCGGAAATCCCACGACAGAACAGACTCCGACCTCTGATCCGCGCAACAATTGGGCACACAATCGCACATTGACGGGATTGACACAAACTGTGGCGAAACCGTGCTGACGCGCTTCTTCGCACAGCTGAGCGATTTGGGCATAAGTAGCATCCGGTTTTAACAGGGTATGATCGATATAGCGTGCCAGATCCCGGGCCGTCGTCCGTACATCCAATGAAACACCCAGACGGCCAGTGTCATCCCGGATCGTCTTGGGGAGCTGTTGCACACCCCTTTCCTCGCATCGGCTACAAGAACGCGAAGTGTCTGTTGTTCGCTCAAAGGGGCCTAATCGGCTGCTCTGCTCCTTCAATGCGGCGAGCACTTGCCTGGTTATTTCTTCAACCAGCGAATCAATGGTTTTGGGATCTAACTGCATATTACCTCGCGATGGGATATGGCCACCCTCTAAGAACTCTCCTATTTCTTGAGATATCGCGCCTCTATAGCCATCATCTTGTCAATGCGCGGTTGATGGCGACCTCCTTCGAAATTGGTG
The DNA here is from genome assembly GCA_049969215.1 of Anaerolineae bacterium. GTDB lineage: Bacteria > Chloroflexota > Anaerolineae > 4572-78 > NAK82 > NAK82. The sequence goes on from JBMFPH010000004.1 coordinate 26,709, forward strand.
CTTAGCCAGGTCTTGACAATCTGTTTTGCTAAATTGGGACCCAGAAGCCCTGCTCCCAAAGTAAGCACGTTAGCATCATTGTGCGCGCGACTATTGACAGCGGACATTTGGTCATAGCACATTGCCGCACGTATTCCTGGTACCTTGTTGGCAACCATGCACGAGCCGATACCTGCGCCATCAATGATAATACCACGGAAGGCAGCTCCACTGGCCACGTGCTGAGCTACCGCATAGGCGAAATCGGGATAGTCCACCGCTTCTTTGCTATGTGTGCCTACATCAAGCACCTCGTAGCCCAGCTCGGTGAGAAAGGTTTTTAGCATCTCTTTCAGCTCATAGCCTCCGTGATCTGCTCCCAATGCCACCACTTTACCTGTCGCGGGCGCCGGAGCAGCCTGGCCAGTCTTAGTTGGAGTTTCCTCGATGAGAATCTTGCGCGTCAGTGCGATCTCACGTGCCATTGGGGTGACAAGAGTACCTGGCTCAATCCGAATCTTGATCCCAGGTTCTAACTGCTCGACCTCTTGGCTGGTCAGCAGTCTATGTTCACCACGTCCAGTCTCGCGCAGCACGCGATTGAGCACGTGGCGTACTAAATCCCTGATCTCTGCCTCACGCGATTCCATCATCCATCCGAATGCTCAAAGCACGAGCAAGAAACTAATGCTGAGAAGAAAGCTGCGAATTGGGATTGGATTATAGGATACCCATAAACGTGAGTCAAAAGAGGGCATTTGAGAAATCTCACCAGGATTCGAGTCAAAAAGGCGCCGAAAAGGTGGGAAGACAATCGAAAAATACTCAGATCCAAACGGACAAAATGTACGGACTTAAGTGAGTATGCGCTAGGCCCCCCCACATCAGGACAATATATCCCAAGGGAGCCTCTTGCTAAGTAAGCCGCCTCAGAAAAGCTGCTGTGCGGCCTGGCATCCTGCCCTAATACCAATCGGTCAGTGGACCGCGCTTTCCATAGTTAACTGCTGCGATGACCAGGTCGAAAATGTTAACCGTGCCATCGCCGTTGAAGTCGGTCAGTGAATCACTCTTGCCATAATTCCCGGCCACAGCTGCGATATCGAAGATGTTGACCAAGTTGTCACGGTTCACGTCTCCGGCAAGCAACACCACCGTGCCGAGTGAGCCGGATGGCGCCGCCCTCTGCGCATCCAAAAAGCCGGGCCGTACAGCCCACAAGCATTGTCCTACCTGCCCTGGCTGCAGTTGAAAGTAGCCCTGGGCATTCGTTGTGGCAACTTGATTGCCCGACAAAGATGAGGTGCATGGTTGGCTGCCTATGTAGATTGCGGTGCCATCATGGGTGTTACGACCTTGCAAGAGCACAGTGCCAGCAATGGGTGTTCCGGGCCCCGCCCCATTTGTAATCCGCTGTACCGCTGCGTAAGCATCCACCCGCGGCGTGATACGCCCATTCCTTCGGTCGGTGATGGGTACTCCTGTTTCCTTGAGGACACTTTCGATTTGCCCAGCTGAAAGTCCTGGCTGCGCCTGCAACAACAAAGCAGCTACAGCAGAGGCGTGTGGTGTGGCCATAGATGTGCCAGAGCGATTGCTCACGCCACCTCCCAGTCCAGCTGAAGTGATCACTGCCCCTGGTGCCAACAAATCCAAAGCAGAACTGCTATTGCTGGTACAGGCGATCTGATCCACTGCCGTGCTGGCATCAGTGCAAATGGGATTGGCGCCACCCCACGTATACGCTCCTATGTTCGCATCATAAGTACTGCCGACGGCCACCACCCCGGAAATACATGCTGGTGTCATCATCTTATCAGCCATAGCACCGTTGCCTGCCGCGGCAAACATGACGATGCCAACGCGTTGCGCTGCCTGTACTGCAGAGGCATACAGCATGCTATTGGCATCTGCCGTGTCGCATATGCCGGAATAAGCGCCTCCACCCAAACTGAGATTCATAATGCGCACGTTCAGGCGGGCCTGATTCGCAACCACCCAATCGATACCCGCTACCACATCTGAAGTCCAGCCGCTGCCGGCATTGTTGAGCACCCGAACAGCTACGATGCCGGCATCCGGCGCGATGCCACGTGGCGCGACAACTCCCCGCCCAGTGATAATGCCGGTGACGTGGGTGCCGTGTCCATTTTCATCACGCGCACTATCACTCTCGTCAGTAGCTGCCGGTGGACAAGTTCCATGGTTGAAGCAGTGTTGCGCCACAATGCTATCGTTGATATCTGGGTGGCTAGGATCATACCCGCTGTCGAGCACGGCGACATTGACACCGGCGCCAGTGAGTCTGAACTCGTTCCACACACGGTCGGCACGGATCACCGAGACACTTTCACCCAACGCAGCGTATACGGGCAGATCAAACGCGACCGCTCGCACCAGCGGATTGCTGAGCAACGCTTGCCAGCCTTGCGGGGTCACTGTACCAGCCAAGCCTGGCACAACGTGGTAGCGATGAAGCGGTTGGAAATCAGCACTGGAGACGCTGGCCAACACCATGTCTTGCGCCTGAGCCACTACCTCTGCCTGGGCCGCAATGTCGGCACCCTCCAGTGGGAGCTGCAACGCGACAACCACCCGCATCGACTGTGATACATTCTCTTCCCATTGGGCCAGACAGGGCGGTACCATAGATGCTAGGAGGACACCCAGACTCAGCCACAGCCATAATCGGACGCCTCGGCGACAGGTACGATATATAGAGTCCATTAGGTGGCCCTTTCAAGTTGTTGCAGTTCGGCTTGGGCGACTGGATTACCAGGGTCAAGCGCCAGCACACGCTGAAAACAGATGCGCTTTTCGCTGATTTGGCGTGCTACCAATCCCTTGCCGAGCCATGCCTCGCTGTTAGCAGGATCTCGTTCCACCGCACGGCTGAATAGCTCATGGGCGAGCTCCAGATTGCCTTGCTGCATCGCGCGACGCCCCTGCTCCGTCAGCGTGACAGCCATCTCATAGGCGCTCTGCTCAGTAATCGGCATGCTGCCATTGTGGACGACGACGGCACCTCTGATGACAGCCGCGCGACGCCTTTGATATGCAACAGAAAAGGTCACAAGCATCAAAAGCAATCCCCCGATCCCAAGAAGCCCCCAGCCCCATAGTGGAATGCCACCTCTGTTCACTGCACTGACATCCGAAGGTCCAGATAACACAAGGCTCTCGCTCGCCACTGGTATGGTGGTCAAACTTGATGAGACCAATTGGGCGCGCACGATTTCCACAGAGTGAGGGCCATTGCCCAGAACGTGGAATGCAATGGTCGCCAACACACCCTGCCCGCTGACAGGAGGCGCCGGGTTGAGCAGTGTAGCCACAAAGGTGATCAACCCTGCGGTGGCATCCACCCTGTTGGTCACAACAAAACGCTCGTCGGCAGCCAGCAACGGTCCCGGAGCAATTTGGATGCCCTCCAGACGTGGATTGGCATCTTCCACCTGGAGTTGGCTCGGATCATAGCGAAGCTGCACATCGACACCGTACAGGTCAACGACATCGGCCACCATGAGATTCACGACCAGCTGCCTTTCATCCTGCAAGGAAACAGGCTCCAGATATATCCGCGCTTGCCCCTGAGCATAACTGCTCAGGGTAGGGATCAGAACAACAAGCAGTGCCAAGATGATCCCTGAAAATCTCATAGTCGTATGGAGAGGTATCTTATCCACTGGCATTCCCAGCATTCAACATAACAGACCATTGCGATCGAACACTATCATTTTGGCGCGGCATCAACGCACCACCACTTCAATCGCCTGGGCATGTTTGTTTACCAACGTTACTGTCTCGACCAGGGCGTCAGTACCCGAATCGACACCCGTTTGCCAAAAGATTGTAGCGATTGTCCCGCTGCCATTGAATGCGGCAGTATCGCCCAACTGGGTTGCAACATAACGGACGACCCCCTGCGTATTGTCTACACTGTTCACAGCCACGAAATCAGGTCGCGGCGCCTCCCCCGGCTTAATCTGGACTCCGCTCGTTTGCGCGTCAGCATCCGCAACTTGCCGTTCTGTGGCATCGAATCGGATTTTCATGTCCACAGCATATAGATCTCGCACGTTGTCTACCTGGACGATGAGTGCTCCACCATCGGGCGCGCGCACCAGACGCAACGTTGCAATGCTGGAAGAGCGCACGTGTTCAACCGATTCTTTGGTTTGTTGGCTGAGTGAGGCAGCCCCTACGTCACTTGTCACAGCCGTGGCGGTTTGGGCATCCAACGGTGATCCGCCCTCGCGCAACGGATTGGCCACAGCCCTGGCTGTTTCACCCCATGGAAGAGTCTCGAGAGCGGTTTGTTCAGCGCCCTTGCAGCCCGTCAAGCTAAGAGCGAAAAACAACAGAACGACAGCTAATCCTTTATGCAAATGACTTTGGCATCGCACAAGGGTCACAGCTCCTTCCCAGCTCGCGATCACGAGACCCTAGATGGAGACGAAGCGCAATGATTGCGATGAGCAACGACGTGAAGAGCAACACAATTTGAGCTAATTATAGCCAACATTTCGAGTGCGCAAAGTCACCGTACAAAAAAGAACAGCGACAATAACTCATCAGCGCTCCGCGATGATCGTCTGGGCGAAATGACCTCTTTGCTGAGAGATCTCACCAGCAAAGGCACGCTTATCTTTCACTTTTTCATTTTAGAGGTAGACAGGGATCGAGCTCAACCATGACAGTTCTGAAGATCACCCCCCAAAAAACACCGAGACCCCATCCGTGCTGTTATGGAAGGGGTCTTGGCGAGCGTTGTGCTGACCTGGAGCTCAATTTACAGTGAGGGACAGGGAAGAATATTTCCCTGTCCCCCAGAACAGTGGTACCGTCAACGAGGTGGGATCAACAAGACTTGGCCAGCTCGGATGTAATTCGGATTCGGAATGTTGTTGTACGAAGCCAATTCCCAGACACTCACCCCGAAGCGGCGCGCAATGGAGAACAGAGTATCGCCATACTGCACGACGTATTGGCCGGGTGCTGGGCCAGGCCCGGGTGGTGTGGGTCCGGGCGCTGGGATGATGAGCACCTGCCCTACATAGATCAGATTGATGTTGGGGATGTTGTTCAGCGACGCCAACTGCCAGATGCTCACCCCGAAGCGGCGCGCGATGGAGTACAATGTGTCACCACGTTGCACCACATAGCGCGTAGGTGTAGGTGGCGGTGGTGTTAGGGTTACAGGTGGCAGCGGTGTCAAGGTTACGGGCAGTGTTGGCGTCAGGATCACCGGAAGCGGTGTCGGGGTCGCCGGAGGTGGACCGCCTCCGCCAACTATGATGTTACCACCCTGCGAAGAGGCAGGCAGCTGCTGGCCCTGGGCATTAGCCAGATTGACAATACTAAACGTGAGATCAACCGTGCCCGCCGCCTGACCGCGAAAGACAACGGTGGCCAACAACCCGCTGCCATTGACTGGGGACTTCGGCGGCAACTGGGTCAGGGCGTAACGGATGACCCCTGCTGCATTGTCAGCGGAGTTCAGCGCGACGAAATCCGGAGAAGGAAAGTTGCCAGGTTGAATCTGAACCCCATCGCGACCAGGGTCGGCATCTTGCACCTGCAACGCAGCCGGATTGAAACGCAGCTCGACATCGGCAGCATACAATCCCGAGGCGTTCTCAATGCGGATTTCGACCGTGGCAGTCTGTCCCACGTTTACTTGTTGAGTGACCGGCTGTATGCGTACTACGGTGCCTGCCTGCATCGCGGCAGCTGGGCCAACTGCGAAGAAGCTACCGATCATAGTCACCACAAGTACGATACCAACTATCGCCGCCAACGGATGCCAAACATTCCAATTTCGCTGTGTCATGGTTAACCTCCTGATGGATATTGCGATACCCTTGTTCTCCTTATCGATCCCTTTCGAACGAGCTACGATTGCGTCCTCATCACCACGTTTTGTGGTATAATAATAGGTGACGCAGTTGCTCCTTGGGTTGTTCCGCCACACGCGAGAGAGTGAGATTCGTCAGAAAGCGATCCATTTTAGATGCCTTTGGATGGTCTCAGCGGATGATGCATCGTTCCCCTCACTCTGGGAGCTCGAAGGTGACAAGATGCTATCGCGCGTTTAAGCATCTTCGCGGAGTAACATTTGCGTCAACGATGCCACCAAACCATTCTCGCAAAAGTTCTTGTAAAAGTGCACCCCGGGTAGTCCTGTGTGGAGGGTCAACCACCTACATTGGCGCTGTGCGCGCCAAACGCATCTGTGTGGTAATGAAAAGGGCCAAGTGTAGCAGTTCTACGCCCCTAGTATAACACAATTTATGTAAAGAGTCAAGAGCTGAACGCCCAATAAAACAGGGAATTATCCAGGAGATTATCTCACCGATGGAAAACTTCTCAGCGCATATTATGGCAGAACATTCCACAGAGTGGCATACTGCATGGCGGACACTTATCGACGCTCTGCCTGATCTCATCTACGTTAAGGATTTGGAGAACCGCTATGTAGTGGTCAATTGCGCGATGGCGCGTTTCCTCGGCGCACCCGAACCTGCTGCGGTGGTGGGCAAGACCGATTATGCGTTCTATCCACCTGAAATAGCCCAGCGCTTGGAGGCTGACGAACGAAGCATCATGCAAACCAGCCGGCCGATGATCGATTATGAAGAGATGCTTCCTTGCCCCGCTTCCGGAGAAATGCGCTGGATTTCTACGACACAGGTACCGGTATATGACCATCGTGGCGTTATTGTCGGGTTGATCGGCACTGGCAGGGACATCACAGCGCGCAAACGCGCCGAGGAAGCGCGTCGAGCGCAACTGACGCGCTTGGAGCGGCAACAACGCACGCTCGTCACTCTGGCGACACACCCAACGGTACTGTCGGGTGAGTTCGAAGCAGCCTGTCGCATTATCACTGAGCTCGTAGCCGAGACGATGGAGATCGAGCGCTGCAGCGTCTGGTCGCTGGAGAACGCGCAGGAATTGCGCTGTATCAGCCTGTTCCAGCGCTCCTCAGGTTATCATTCAGGTGGAATGATCTTGCGAGCGGAGCGTTACCCTAAATACTTTGAAGCCATTTACGCGGCTCGCGTCATCGACGCGCACGATGCCCTAGCAGATGCTCGGACGCATGAGTTCTCTGATGACTATCTCATCCCTCTGGGCATTACCTCATTGTTGGATGCACCAGTGCGCGTAGGTGGCCAAGTGGTTGGCATTGTGTGCCATGAACATGTGGGACCTGCGCGCCGCTGGCACGAAGACGAGAGCATCTTCGCAGGTGAGGTGGCCGATCAGGTGGCACAAGCACTTTTGAACCGTCGACGGCAAGAAGCGGAAGAGGAGCTGCGCCGCAACCAGGAGCGGCTGGCGCTGGCATTGCGCGGTGCCGATCTAGGTATGTACGATTGGAACCTACGCACTGGCGAGGTAGTGATCAACGAGCGCTATGCTGAGATGTTGGGATACGCCCTCGAAGAGCTCCAACCGTTCACTATTCAGATGTGGGCAGACTTGGTGCATCCCGAAGATCGACCCCAGGAGATGGAAGCTTTACAACGGGAAATGAGTATAGATTTCCCACTCGTGGACACTGAATATCGTATGCGTACTCGTGATGGGGACTGGAAGTGGATCCTTGATCGGGGGAAAGTAGTCGAATGGGATGCGGATCGAAAACCTTTGCGCATTTGCGGCACACATCTTGACATCACAGAGCGCAAGCGGGCAGATGAAGAACGCCGCAAGTTGCTCACACACGCTATGGAGACGCAGAAGCTCAATGCAATCGGCCAGCTCACTGCGGGCATTGCCCACGAGTTCAACAATCTGTTGACTAGTATCAACGGTTTTGCCGAGTTGTTGCAGATGGAGATGGCACCGGATGATCCGCGTGCTAAGAAGGTTGAGCACATCCTAGCATCAGGACGACGTGCTGCAAGATTGGTCAATCAGCTGTTAGCTTTTGGGCGCAGACAGGTGATTATGCCCCAGGTATTGGACCTCAATCAGGTGTTGAGTGGCCTGATATCGATAGTGCGCATGGCGCTGCGCTACAACATCACTTTGGTCACCGACTTCGATCCCGCTCTGTGGCTGGTCAAGATTGACCCTACCCAGGTAGAGCAAATTGTGCTGAACCTCGTGTTCAATGCATGTGACGCTATGCCAGAAGGTGGCACTCTCACAATCCGCACTGCTAATGTGTTGCTTGATGGGTCGCTTTTGGCAAGGCATCCCGAGTTAGAAGCGGGACGATATGTGCTGCTAGCGGTCGAAGATACTGGTATTGGGATGGATGACTACGTGAAGCAGCACCTTTTTGAGCCTTTTTTCACAACCAAAGAAGTGGGCAAAGGTACCGGGCTGGGCCTAGCAGCTGTGTTTGGCATTGTCAAGCAAAACGAAGGCGATATCACTGTCGAAAGCTTTCCTGGTACGGGCACGGCTGTGCATATCTATCTACCCGCTGTTGAGCGAGCCGGTGAAGCCGACAAGAGACAAGCCTCGTCTGAAACAGCCCCACCCCTTCGTCATGAAACGATCCTGGTGCTCGAAGAGCATGAGGGGGTAAGACAGCTGGCGCAGGTCATTCTGGATCAGGAAGGATACCGCACACTGATAGCAGCAAATTGGCAGGAGGCACTCGCCCTAGCCACACAGCATGGCGGCAAGATCGACCTTTTGCTCACTAGCGAGCCTTCCGAGGTACTGTTGCCTGATGCGGGCAGTAGCCATATGCTCGAATCCTTGCTCGCGGCCTGCCCCGGCATGAAAGTACTCTATATGGCAGCCTATGGGGACGATTTCCAGGAGAAGGAGCAGAGCGCCCGCCCTGGCACAGATTATCTCCCCAAGCCTTTCCGACCCACCGAGCTGGCTCAAAAGGTACAGCGCTTGTTGGAAAGCTGAGCTCAGTATTCCAGCGGCGACTCGCGCACCAACCGCTGACGGAAAACCCAATAAGACCATGCTTGATAGAGCAACACAACCGGCACCAGAGCCAGTGCGATGTAGCTCATAATCCTAAGCGTGTAAGCGCTGGAGGATGCTGTGTAAATGGTCAGACTCCAGTCCGAATTGAGGCTGGAGACCATCACACGGGGATACAAGCCGAGGAATAAAGAGCTCACCACCAGCAGGATAGTAATTCCAACAGCGACGAAGGCAACGCCGAAACGGCTTTTCTGGAGCGACAATCCCGAAATTCCCAGCGCCACAATTGCCAGCAATGGCAGCAAGAACAGCGCTGCCGGCCATCGCGTGGCCACATCCGTGGTGAGGACGCTCGCGATCAATGCCACCAGCAACACAACTAATGTGGGGGGCCACAGCTCTCTTGCCGTGGCGCGCGCTTGTGCAGCGACCTCTCCGCCCGTTTTCAAAGAGAGGAAAATTGCCCCATGGAAGAGAAAGCCCAGAACACCTGCCAGCCCCCACACCAACGCCGGCAAATTGAGGAGGGTGACCAAGCTGCCCTGATATGTCATCTTGGCATCGATGGGCACTCCATGTAATAAATTGAAAAGAGCCACCGGCAGCAGGAGTGAGGGTAGTAAACTGCCCGTAAAGAGCATCCAATCCCACAAATTACGCCAACGTGCACTTTCGAGCTTGCTGCGAAACTCAAACGCGACTCCTCGTACAATCAGAGCCAGCAACACCAGCACGAATGCCATATAGAACCCGCTGAACATCGTAGCGTACCAGTGCGGGAATGCGGCAAATAGTGCTCCCCCTGCTGTGATCAACCATACCTCGTTGCCATCCCAGTGAGGCCCGACAGTATTGATGAGAACACGGCGCGTTCTGTCATCTTTACCCAGAAAGGGCAACAGCATACCTACCCCATAATCAAAGCCTTCAAGGAAGAAGAAACCTGCAAAGAGTACACCGATCAGGATGAACCACAACGTGTTGAGGTCCATGTTGCCCCACCTCCTCGTCGCATTAATAGGTCAAAGCCGCTTGTTCCGCCTGTTCCTGTTCGGCTGTCCCCCGTTTGGCAAATCGTATCAGCAAGTAGATGTCGGCGACCATCAATCCTCCGTAAACCGAGGTGAAGAACAGGAGCGAAAACGCCAACATGCCTGGTGTGACAGCCGGAGATATCGCGTCTTTGGTCTTCTGCAAGCCATAGACGATCCATGGCTGACGCCCCATTTCGGTGAGCAGCCAGCCGGCAGTATTGGCGATGTAGGGCAGCCCAATAGCCGGGATGAGCACCTTGAGAAAGAGTGGAGTGTGCTCCACCTTCCTACGCCATACCAGAATCACTGCAACGAGAGCCAACAACACCAATAGGAAACCGACGCCCACCATGATCCGGAATGTGAAGTAGCTCAGCATAACCGGAGGTACATAATTGTCGTGTCCAAACCGCTCCGCGTATTCTGCTTGGATGTCCTCAATACCTCTCACCTCTCCACTAAAGCGGTTGTACGTCAAGAAACTGAGCACAGCGGGGATGCGAATCGCAACTAATTCCGAGACGTCGCTCCCATCTTGACGCACAATGCTGAACAGAGAGAACGAGGCAGGATCTTCGCTTTGCACCAGTGCTTCCAAAGCGGCCATCTTCATCGGCTGGCTCTGCGCAATGTGCTGCGTTTGCGCATGACCTACCAGAATGACCAAAACGCTGCCGATAATCGCTGCAACGGCACCAATACGAAAAGACTTCCAAAACGCCTCCTGATCATAGCTCCTCTTGAGCAAATGATGGGCGCTGATCCCCATGATGAAGAAGGCAGCCGTCACGATTCCAGAGGTGAGAACGTGCGGATACTGGGTGACAATATTGGGATTGGTGATGAGAGCGCCAAAGTCTGTCAGTTGCGCACGACCGCCGACGAGGGCATAGCCTACAGGTTGCTGCATAAACGAGTTGGCAATCAGGATCCACAGACCCGAGAGATTGGAACCAAGCGCCACCAGCCACATCGTTGCTGTGTGCAATCCTTTGGGGAGCTTGTTCCAGCCAAAAATCCAAACGCCCAGGAAGGTCGACTCGAGGAAGAACGAACTCAAAGCTTCTGTCGCCAGAGGCACCCCGAAGATGTCGCCCATAAAACGGGCATATTCTGACCAGTTCATGCCAAACTGGAACTCCAAGACGATACCGGTGACAACGCCCACTGCAAAATTGATGACGAGCAATTTGCCCCAGAACTTTGTCATGCGCTTATACACTTCATTCCCTGTACGCGCGTAGACGGTTTCCATGATGGCCACCAGGATGGGAAGCCCCAGCGTCAAGGGGACAAAGAAAAAATGATATACGGTGGTGATACCGAACTGCAGGCGTGCCAACGTTACCGCATCCATCGTTCTCTCCCTCTTGTTATCATCACTGTCACTTGCTACGCAGTACATAAAACATGCCATATTCCAGGTAAAAAGTCAAGAGCTCAGCTGCTTCGACCTGAGAGATCAGACCTTGACACCTTGTAACCTGGTGCTACAATGGGCACGGCATAGGGCATGATGTGATGGGCCTTAGAGCAGCAGATACATTTTAGCCAACCAGGGCAGAGGCTCCCGTGCTCAAGTGGTGGGGACAGATCGCTTTGTTCGCACTATGGCTGACAGCTTGTGGCCGCTTGCCAGGCATGCAGTCTACAATTCCAACATCTTCTTCGGAACTGCCCGTATTGCCTCCACCTCAGCCAACAGCCAGAGCTGCCGAAGCATCGCACCCTAAGGGCTCAGACACCACGCAACAGAGATCTGGTGTGCCCATTCCGACCCCTTCTGGCCCGCCAATCGATTTGTATGTGGTCCAGCCAGGAGATACGTTGAGCGCTATCGCGTATGACCGATGTGGCTGCGACGTTGAAGAGCTGATGGTTCTCAACCAGATCAGCGACGCGGCCCTTTTGCAGGTTGGACAGAGGCTGCGCATTCCAGTGAGGACAAAATACAGTGGCCCACTGCTTCATTTGTTGCCAGACAGTGAGGTGGTGTACAGCCCAGCGTATCAGGGCTTTGACATCGCCAGCTTTGTGAAAGAACAGGGGGGCTACTTGGCCCGTTACACAGAGCGCGTCAACGGGCGCATTCGGACGGGTGCTGAAGTGGTGCAGCTGATAGCTCAGACATTTAGCGTGGGCCCTCGTGTGTTGCTGGCGCTATTGGAGTATCAAGCCAACTGGGTGACCGGCGAGCCGGACACCCAGTTGGCGCTAGATTTCCCTATTAGCCATGGGCACGGGGGCCAGTCAGGGCTTTACTCCCAGTTGAGCTGGGCTGCCAATCGCATCAACGAAGGTTATTACACATATAAGCGTGAAGGCACGTTTGCCTTTCGCCTGCTGGACCATAAGCGCGTACTGGTCGCACAGGGCCTCAATGCCGGCACAGTGGGCATCCAAAACGTGCTGGCACTTATCAACGAATGGGAAGATTGGCAAAAGGCAGTGGATCGCACAGGATTCCTACGCACATATGAGGCACTTTTTGGCGACCCACACAGATATGCCATCGAACCGCTCATTCCGGCGAATCTGGAACAACCCACGCTCTATCTCCCCTGGCCAGAGGGGCATACCTGGTATCTGAGTGGTGGACCACACGGCGCTTGGTTCAGCGGTAGCGCCTGGGCTGCGGTGGACTTTGCGCCACCTGATGTTATGGGTCATTGCGCTGTTTCCCAAGAATGGGCAACAGCAGCAACAGCTGGACTAGTGCTGCGCAGTGAAGACGGCCAGATACTGATTGACCTGGATGAAGACGGCTATGAGCAGACCGGCTGGGTGCTGTTTTACTTGCATGTCGCTTCTCAAGACCGGGTGCGAGCGGGTACCAAGCTGGCACGTGGTAGCCGGGTGGGACATCCTTCGTGTGAGGGAGGAGCGGCTGAATCAAGCCATCTTCATATTGCCCGCCGCTATAACGGCGAGTGGATTGCAGCAGACGGACCGATACCGCTGGTGCTTTCCGGCTGGCGCGCTATCAACGGCCTTGCGGAATATGAAGGAAAGATGGTGAAGGGTGATCAGGAGCGTCAAGCGTGCGAGTGCTGGGAAGTGGAGATAAACGGAATTGTTTCGGACAATCCTGAGAGTTCATGATATAATTCACAACTCTTTCAGAAAGCCAAACCCAAAGCAATGTGACAATGTGGGAGGTGACTTAGAGTGACTCGCCGACAATGGGCACTTGTCGCTGTCTTGGTGCTTGTCAACTACATTATCTTTGCTTCGTTGGCGACAGTTGTGCTGACACACCGCGCCAGGGTATCAATCCCTACACGCACACCAATGCCCACTTTCACCGTGCTGGTGCGTGTGACCCCAGCCCAACCTCCCACCGCCACACCTTCAGCGACTCCCACAGCGACCCCAACACAATACCTGGTGCCTACACCTACACCAGTGGTACCTCCAACTCCGACATCCGTACTTGCGACACCTACGGCCGTATCCCCTTTTGTGACGGTGCATGTGGGCCTGCGTGTGCGAGCGGGTCCCGGCGTGGACTACCCCCAAATAGGTTCGTTGACACCTGGGAGCACTGTGGAAGTTATCGGTCGTAACGTGGATAGTTCCTGGTGGCAGATCGCCTATGCCGGATCAGTGGATGGAAAGGGGTGGATCTCTGCCAATCCGGAGTATAGCACCGCCCAAAACACCGGTGCTGTCCCCTATGTCGAGGCACCCCCGCCTCCACCGCCTCCCACTGCCACCCAGCCATCTTTACCGCCGGCGCCTCCTACCCCTCAGTGGCAATTCGAACCCACTGGTTTCGAGGGACAATGGAACGCCGGGCTGGCACAAATTCGAGGCAAGGTGGTGGACACCGCCGGGCAGCCGGTTCAAGGTGTGTTCATGCAAGCCAAGTGTGGTGATACGGTATTAGCTTCCAATCCCTCTGGTATCAATCTATATGCACCCAGCGAACCCTACGAACCTGGTGCCTTTGACATCATCCTGAGCAGCCCACTCGATCGTCGCTCGATGTGCCGCTGGGAAGTGCGCATTGTCCAAGCCAGTACATACGAAGAAGCTAAGAACCCTGCTGCAGCATCCCTATCCGACACAGCGTATTGCGATCTAGAATGGGAAATCGCTTCCATCTGCTTTACGCGATGGCGCAAGAATTGGTGATAGACGAGATGCGCTGCTGCGCCAGAATCTCGATCCAATCCAAAGAACTTGATAGCACGCCGCGCTACAACTGTATCCCAGACCCATGAGTTGGTTATTGCGACTGGTAGTAGCAGGAACAGTGGGATTGCACCTCGCAGCAGGTCGGCTGCCCGAGGGATCGGCCTGGAGCGTATGGCCGTATACCATATTGCCGCCGCCAGTGGCGCATGGTGCTGCCATTGTTGTCCTCTTGCTCACCCTCACCCCGTTAAACGATGCAGTAGGCCGTTGGATTAAACGTCTTTGGGATACATTGCCGGGGAAATCTCACCCGAACCGTTGGTTTGTCCTGGTCGCTTTGCTCAGTGGCTTCATGTTCTGGTTGTTGCGCATTCGACACTTGGGATGGGGTGATGCCGCCTTCATCGTCAAAGCTCTAGAGTATACCGGAGAGGACCGTCCCATTTGGACCATCTACAACTGGCAATCACCTCTCACTATCTTCCTGCACGCACGCTTGTGGCTCTTGTTCAACCCTCTCTCGAGCATAGGGGTTGATACACTCTACGCGCTAACAAGCATATTCTCTGGTATCGTTTTCGTCTACGTGCTCCTCTGTCTGGCTGCTCAGCTGGGACGCGATCGCTTAGAAAGGACGCTCATCTTTGGTCTGGTTGCAACGACAGGTGCTATGCAGTTGTTTTTCGGCTATGTTGAAAATTACACACTTATGTCGACCGGGCTGATGCTCACATTGTATTTAAGCGTGCGCTGCCTGCGTGATCAATTAAACCTTGTGTGGCCCTCTACAGCGCTGGCCATCACGAACACTTTTCATCCTTCCACTATTGTGATGTGGCCTGCGATAGTCTTCATAGCATGGTGGAAGGCTCGTGAGCCGAGCGCTGAGAGAGGCAACAAGATGCGGGTTTGGGGAGCATTAATCGTACCTCCTCTGATCGTTTTTATTGCACTGGCTCTCTTCATGACACTAGGGGGACACGGGGTAATGGCACTCTTCTCAGATGATCGACCCGGTGGTGCCGACGGGATCCCCTTTGTCGCCCTTTATGAGATCAAGACCCCCTGGCAACACTACACGATGTTTTCACTTGCACATATGCTCGATTGGGCGAACGAGCACTTTCTCATCTCACCCTTTGGGTTCTTTCTGCTGGTATATGTGCTGATCCTTGGAGCTAAACAGCGCTTGGACATCACTTCTCTCTATCGGGACACGTATGAGCAGGGCATCCTGTTCTTCCTGATCATTGCCAGCATCTCTTATCTGATATGGACATTCATCTGGAATCCAGATTATGGCGGACGTAAGGACTGGGACCTCTTCGCCCCCTCAGCGTTCGTGTATACGCTGTTAGCAGGCTATGCGTGGACCAGACAAGCGGGTACCCCGGACGGTAACCCGCAAAACAAGGCCATCTTGGCACGGCACGCTCTGTTGTTGATTGCCGCCTCCGCACTGCACAGCGGGGCGTGGATCTACTCCAATACGTTACCAAGATAAGCTTTTGCAGATAGGAATGAACAGGTTTAATGATCTCGGATAATCTGCTGCCGGAAGTATTGTACCGTCTCGCACAGGCCGGTCGCGAAGTCAATCCGCGGCACGTACCCCAGCAATTGCGTGGCGCGCCGGATGTCCCCCAGCGAATGGCGTATATCACCCGGTTGGGGCGGCAGATGTTCAACTTGTAATGCTTTCCCATCAAGCAGGTTCTTCAAGTGCTCGATGAGCTCGAGCAACGAGTAATGCTGTCCACTGGCCACGTTGATCACTTGCCCAACCGCTTCATCAGCCTGGCAGGCTAGCAGGTTTGCCATCACCACGTTAGCGACATATACGAAGTCACGTGACTGTTGTCCATCACCAAAGACGGTTAGCGCACAGCCACTTAAGGCAGAATTGATAAACTTAGGAATGACAGCGGCATATTGGGAATGTGGATTCTGACGAGGACCAAATACATTGAAATAACGCAATACCACAGTTGGCAGACCATATACTTGATGAAACGCACGACAGTACCCTTCGCCCGCCAGTTTGGAAGCTGCATAGGGTGAGAGTGGCTCGGGAGGCATCTGCTCATGCTTGGGCAGTGCCGGGCTATCACCATACACCGCACAGGAAGAGGCAAACACCACCCGGCGCACGTGAGCATCACGTGCTGCCAGCAACACGTTGAGCGTACCTCTGACATTGACCTGGTCCGTTGTGAGAGGATCAGCCACCGAGTAAGGGACAGAAGCCAACGCTGCTTGGTGCAGCACATAGTCCACCCCTTCCATCGCCTGTCGCACAGTAGCTATGTCGCGGATATCTCCTTCAATTATCTCCACATATGCTGCCAAGTGAGCCAGATTTTCTCGGCGACCGCTGCTGAAATTGTCCAACACTCGCACATATTGGCGATGGTGTACGAGTTCTTCCACCAGATGGGATCCGATGAAGCCAGCGCCACCTGTGATCAAATAACAATAGGCCTCTTCGTGTGTCCCAGGGCTCATAGCTTCACTACCTGTGCCTTGCTGGGTGGCACGTTTCTCAAAACATTGCGTGTATCGACGATCAAACGCGCATGGGCTACGACAAGCTGCCAGTCAATACAGGAATGATCGGTGACGACAACGACACAATCGGCTTTGGATAACACTTCAGGATCCAATGCCACCGATTCGAGCACTCCGCCATCATATTGCAGATGCGGTACATAGGGGTCGTGGTAAGAAATGTCTGCACTGCGCTCGGCCAACAGATTGATGATCTCAAGAGCAGGGCTCTCGCGCACATCGCCTACATTGCGCTTGTACGCTACACCCAGCACCAGAACACGCGCACCGTTGACGGCTTGGCGACGCGCATTTAAGGCGGCCGCGACCTTTTCAACCACATAGTATGGCATCTCGGAGTTCACACGATCCGCTAACTCAATAAAGCGAGTATTATACTTGAGCGCCCTGAGTTTCCATGAAAGATAGAGTGGGTCGATGGGGAGACAATGGCCACCCAGACCTGGACCGGGATAAAACGGGGTGAATCCATACGGTTTGGTGGAAGCGGCTTCGATAATCTCCCAAACGTCCAGCCCCAGCCGATTGCAGATGATCGCAAACTCGTTTACGAGGCCGATGTTGACCGCCCGAAAGGTATTTTCCAGTAGTTTAACCATCTCTGCAGCGCGTGTCGAAGAAACCGGCACAACCTGATCCACGGCGCAGCGATACAGCTCAACAGCCACACGGGTACACTGCGAGGTAATGCCACCGACCACCTTGGGTGTGTTACGCACCCCAAAGGAGGGATTGGCAGGATCAATGCGCTCGGGTGAGAAGGCGAGAAAGAAATCCTTGCCCACTTCAAAACCTGCTGCCTCAAAACGTGGTAGTAAGATCTCTTCTGTGGTGCCAGGATATGTTGTGCTTTCCAACACCACTAGCATATCGCGATGTGCATAGCGCACCACTTCCTCGGCAGCTGACAAGATGTAGGAGATGTCGGGATCGCGGCTCTTGCTGAGAGGAGTGGGAACACAAATGATCGCGGCATCAGCCCCGCGCAATATCGCTGCATCTGTAGTAGCGGAAAGCATGCCAGCAGTCACGAAAGCTTTCACCGTCTCGTCCGCGACATCCAATATGTAGCTTCGCCCGGCGTTGAGGGTTCTCACCTTATCTGCATCGACATCAATGCCTGTCACCCTTAACCCGGAACGTGCGAACTCCACCGCTAGTGGAAGCCCTACATAACCCAACCCCAAAATGCCGATATGCGCCGTTCGATCCGCAATGCGTCTGAGAAGAACGGACTGATCATCGCCGCTTGTCATTGCCATACCGACACTCCTTGAAGACGTTGTGAATCTATGAACAAGCCGCAAGAGAGGGTGGAGCTCCAAATTGCACCCGCTCTTGACAGCCGCCTAAGAATGGCTTCGAGAATGGCCCAATTTATCGATCGAAAATGTGGCGAATTATGGCGCGCACTCGCAATGAGAAACAACCGACGCTTGCCCCTGGAGCTTGGAGTAAGAACATAGAACCCAGTGATGTGGTAAACCCACACCCTCCAATCTCGAGCGGATGGATTTCGATAGCTCCCCAGAACGCTAGATCAGAATTTGCCAGTTTTCGTTTGGATTGTCAAGATCGATGACCCGAGCATAGCGAAGGCGCAACCCATTACCAAATACTCATTCCAAAACCTCGGGACATCTGTTATAATAAGGTAGTGAGGGACTGCTACAGAGCTATGATCGAGGTAGCCAACCTGAGCAAACACTTTGGTTTCATCCGCGCTGTGGATGGCATCGATCTAAACGTGCGCGAGGGTGAGGTACTCGCTTTGCTTGGGCCCAATGGTGCCGGCAAGACCACCACCATAAGATGTCTGCTCACCTTGACCAAGCCCACCGCGGGCGAGGTGAGGATCTCCGACACCGATGCCTTGAAAAATCCGCAGCAGGCGCGCCAGATCTGCGG
>JBMFPH010000005.1:0-38935 GCA_049969215.1 Anaerolineae bacterium
GTGTGAGGCAGGGCGCATCCTGCATCATCTCAAGAATAACATCGAGGACCCACGTACGATGATACTGTTCGTCGGATTCCAGGCAGAGAACACATTGGGGCGCAAATTGCTGGACGGCCAGAGCCCGGTACCGATTCTGGGCGAGCACTTCCAGGTGAGGGCAGAAGTGCGCCGGGCCGATGGTTATAGCGCTCATGCGGATCAAGCTGAGCTGGTTAGCTGGGCGCAACGTATCCATAGTGCTGGCTCCTTGCGTGCCATTTTTCTGGTGCACGGCGAAGAACCAAGTTGCCATGCCTTGGCTCAAGTGTTGGCCACACGAATACGTGGGCCTCGTATTGAGATTCCCTATCGAGGAGATCAGTTTGAGCTCCTGCCTTAGGTAATGCCTTATGATCACCGAAGCGATCTCTGATACCTACTATGATACGTTGATGGAAGAACTGGGCCGGGATCGCCCAGAAGCGGATCGTGTGCTGTTGCGCCGTGCCTTCAATGTGGCTCGGCAGGCACATCACGGTCAACTGCGCGCTTCCGGTGAACCGTATATCACCCACTGTCTTGCCACCGCGTTGATCCTCGCGGATTTACGGATGGATACTCCCACTTTAGCTGCTGCGCTCCTGCATGACGTAATTGAAGATACCCCTTATACCCAAGCCCAGCTAGAAGCGGATTTTGGTGGCGAAATTGCCCGATTGGTGGATGGTGTTACCAAGTTGCGGCATATTGACTATCTCAGCGGCTTAAGTGACCGTAATGTGCGGGAGGACGCGCGGGCGGAAAGTCTGCGTAAAATGTTCCTGGCAATGGTCGATGATGTCCGTGTAGTGCTTATCAAGCTGGCTGATCGCTTGCACAATATGCGCACATTAGGCTCGCTGGAAGAGGAGAAGCGTAAACAGATTGCGCGCGAAACGTTGGAGATTTTTGCGCCTCTAGCTAATCGTTTGGGTATCTGGCAGATAAAGTCGGAGCTGGAAGACCTGGCGTTTCGTTATCTCGATCCTGAGAAGTACCACGAGATCACCACCTTGCTCAACGAGCGAGGCGCGGACCGCGATCGTTACATCGAGATGATAATCGCTCAGGTGCAACAAGAGCTAGAGAAGGCGGGCATTAAGGCAGAGGTCTCCGGGCGACCCAAACATGTCTATGGCATCTATCGCAAAATGCAACGTAAGGGGGTTGATTTCGACCAGATTTACGACGTGCGAGCCATTCGCATTATTGTCCCCTCTGTGCGTGACTGCTATGCGGCATTGGGGGTGATCCATGGCAAGTGGAGCCCCATTCCGGGTGAGTTTGATGATTATATTGCAACACCCAAGGACAATATGTATCGCTCCCTTCACACCGCTGTGATCGGGCCCGGTGGCAAACCGTTGGAGGTGCAAATTCGTACATACGAAATGCACTACACAGCGGAGTATGGCATTGCAGCGCACTGGCGCTACAAAGAAAGTCATAAGCCTGACCCAGCTTTTGACAACAAGATCGCATGGCTGCGCCAGTTGATTGAGTGGCGTCAAGATCTCACCGACGCTCATGAATTCGTCAATTCGCTGAAGACAGACATTTTCCAGGACCATGTATATGTCTTCTCGCCTAAAGGGGATATTTTCGAGCTGCCTGCCGGGTCTACACCCATCGATTTCGCCTATCATGTCCATACAGAGGTGGGTAATCGCTGTCGTGGGGCGCGAGTGAATGGCAAGCTGGTGGGGCTGGATTACCAGCTGAAGAATGGGGACATGGTGGAAATCCTGACAGCTAAACGTGGTGGCCCCAGCTTGGACTGGCTTAACCCGCACCTAGGCTATGTGAAAACCTCGCGGGCGATGAGCAAGATTCGCCAGTGGTTCAAGCGACAGAACCGCGAACAACATATCGCTCAGGGGCGCGAGGTGCTGGAACGTGAGCTGAAACGCTTGGGGTTGAGTGAAATACCTTTTGATCAAATTGCGCGCAAATTCAACCTGGAGAAGACAGAGGATTTGTTGGCCGCTATTGGGGCAGGCGACATCAATGCCCAACAGATCGTCGGAAGGGTTCTGGACCTGACGAGATCTACCCAGCCGGATTTTGAGGTGCCCACCGCGGCATCGCGTCCTGCGAAGAGACTATCAACCGGTGTTCGCGTGCGTGGCGCTGGGGGGCTAATGACCCACCTGGCACGTTGCTGCAATCCGGTGCCAGGTGACGCAATTGTGGGCTACGTTACGCGAGGGCGCGGTGTGACAATCCATCGGCGTGACTGTCTGAATGTATTGCGCATGAACGAAGGAGAGCGGTTAATTGAAGTGGATTGGGGTGACGAAGTAACGGATACCTATCCAGTAGTCGTTGAAGTACACGCATACGACCGGCCGGGTCTCTTCCGCGATATCGCTGCAGTCATTGCCGAAGAGTCGATCAATATGAGCGCTGCCAACCTGGCCACGCAGCCCAAAAGCAACATGGCTAAGATGACCCTGACGCTCCAGATCAGCGACGTCCATCAGCTGGCACGCGTCCTCACGCGCATTGCACGCTTGCCCAATGTGGTCGAGGCATCGCGGCAAACACGCTAGCACTAGCGAGTTTGTTGGAGCTTGGAATCAGGTGGAGCCATACTGGATTGCCAGAAATCTTGTACGTTCCTTTTCGCTTCTTGCAACCAAGTCGAGTAGGCTTCAACCTGTTTGGCATAGAGCTGGTTTTCGTTGAGGGGGTGAATGCCCCGCTCGTTCACCTTGATAATCTGCCAGCCCATTGTAGAGGTGATCGGCTGGGTATAGTAATGCCCGGGCTCAAGAGAGAAAGCGACATTCTCGATCTCGGGATTGTAGCGCAATGCCAATTCACCCTTCATAAACCATCCTAGATCTCCCCCCTTTTCGGCAGTAACTGTGTTGGAGGAGACCTGCTGAGCTACTAAGGCGAATTCTTCGCCTTGATTCAAACGTTCCAGTGCTAACTTGGCTTGCTCTTCGCTGGCTGCCTGGATGTGGCTCACATGTACCTGTTCTGCCTCTTTGGGCGTTTGTTCGGCAAACCATTTGCGCAGCGCTTTGACCAGCAGTTGACCTTCCGTATACTGGCGCAAGTCTGTCTCTGAAACACGCGCTTGCTCACTGAGCACTTGAACGTAACGGGCGTATTCCTTGCTAAATTCTTCCTCTGTAATGATGTGACGCGTAGGTGTTGGTACTGGTGTCGTCTGTTCACTTGGGGTTGTCGTAATAGTCACTGTAGCGGTCAGAGTCGCCGTGGCGGTAGGAGATGGTGTTGGTGTGAACAGCTGTGCCGTCGCAGTCTCGGCTGCGGCCGTCTGCGCCACCGCTGTTGCCTCAGCAGGAGTCAAGTAGCCCAGCTGTTGAGCCAGTCGGGCACGGATCGCTTCGCCTATCTCTTCCTCACTGATGGAAATGCCCACTTCCTTAGCTTTCTGACGTGCCAGCTCTTCCTCAATCATATCGTCAATCACCTGGCGAGGCAGGCCTGCCCGCTGTTGTGTCAGCTGTGCGCGCACTTGCTCTAGATATTGCGTTATAAAATCGGTTTCAGGATTGGTAGTATCCAGCGCGGCGAGCTGGGCATCGATCTGACGCTCCAAAGAGTCCAACAGGAAACGCTCATAGCGCAGGCGTGTCTGATATTGATCCAAACGGATGGTGACATCGTTCACAATGGCTACAGGGCGAGCTGGTTGGGCAATAAGCATATCGTATAAGGCGATCAGAATGATCAGGAAGATCAACCCTGCCAGGGCAGCCAGGCCGATATATACTCGTCTTTGCTGCTGCCGTTGGCGTCCTTTGAGCACGATCTGCTTCTTAGTCAGGCTCTTGTCGGCGTGCGCTTTTTGCTTTTTCATGGCAACTTCTCACACCTGGCAGGCTAGGGATCAAGTAAAAAGAAACCGACCGACCCCCTGAGCGATCTCAGAAAATGATGGGCAATTATACGATATTGCAATCCATCCGCCCAGGACGTCGGTCATCCGATCTGTTGCAAGCGCCTTCCTCGGTCTACCTGCCCAAGCTGGCATTACTCACCAGAGCTGAATTGGCTGGCAGTGAAGGGCAACAAGGCAAGATGGCGAGCGCGTTTGATGGCAACTGCCAGCCGGCGTTGATGCTTAGCGCAGGTTCCGGTTTTGCGTCCCGATTTTATCTTACCATAGTTGTCCAAATATGTTTCCAACAGCCTTACATTCTTATAGTCAATAACTTTCACCTTATCCACGCAGAATGCGCAGACTAGACGCCTGGGGCGAAAGCCAGGCACGCCAGGGCGTGCTCCGGGCGCAGCTGCTTGTTGCTCTGCAACTTCTGGTAAAGCCTCCTCTTCAGCTTCGACCTCAGTGATCTCTTCGATCGGCTCTTCTTCACCTTCTTCTATCTCATCGACAAAATCATCGATCATTAGGAATCTCCATTTGTTCTTATTTCAGACTTTGAATGTGGAACCGGATACGTCCCAACCATTGCGTCGTGCAATCTTGCGGGGCAGATCAAAAAGGTGCTTCTTCGTCGTCCAGCCTTGTCCCGTGTCCATTGTGTCTGTGCACTGGTTGATCATCGTGGCTCCCACGGTTGCCCAAGATGATCATCTCATTGGCCACCACTTCTGTGCGAAAGTGACGCTGTCCATTGTCGTCCTCCCAGCCTCTCGTCTGCAGCCTACCCTCAACGTATACCTGTTGTCCTTTAGTAAGGTATTGCTGGCAAATTTCCGCCAGCGGTCCCCAGGTGACCACATTGAACCACTCGGTTTCTTCACGACGTTCGCCGTCAGGGGCAATCCAGGTCCGGCTCGCAGCTAGACTGAAAGAGGTGACGGGTTTGCCTCCAGGGGTGTAGCGCATCTCAGGGTCACGACCGAGGTTGCCAATAATCATCACCTTATTTAATCCTCGTGACATCTCTCTCCTCCCTAAAGACTCGCGTGCCGATCTCATCCATTCTGAACAGCTTCTTAGCTTCCAGAGCGATGCAACGCTCTAAATTCGCACTTACGTCTCTGCATGGATCAGGAGATGACGCAGGATGTTCTCATCCAACTTGAGATTGCGCTCCAGCTGCTCCACCTTGCGTGGGTCGATCTGGGCCTGCAAGAAGACATAGATACCCTCACGTTGCTTGCGAATGGGATATGCAAGAGGTCGTTTGCCCCAGATATCAACTGACATCACATTTCCGCCATCGGTGCTGAGATATTGACGTATTTTTTCAATGAGACGCGTGATCTCAGTTTCGTCGAGGGTGGGCTGAAGGACAAGACCCAACTCGTAATTGCGCATCGTATAGCCTCCTTTCTCTGGGTTTGCCCCTGGCTTGGTGCCAGAAGCAGAAAGTCAACGCGCATGCAACGAGAAATTATAACGCAAGCTTTGCGAAAGTCAAAAAGAGCCTGGGGCGAGAACCAAGACCGACTGGGGGAAGTCCGTTCAACGCCACTCGAAACGGCGCACCGGAGACGAAGCGCTGATATGATACCAGCTGGCGGGATCACTTGCGGCGTCAGATGGCTCCTCGACGATGGTCACTCGCCACAGACAAGTGTGCGCATCCCCATTCGGCCACAGTTCAGCGGGCAGCCGCCACGAGGTGCTATCGGTAACATGCTGAATGACAAAGGGTTGTCTCGGTATCTCAATCTCGACCAGGTACATTTGTCCTTTGCTCAGCGTCTCCACTGTAGCCCAGCTTAGGACTATAGATGCCTCTGGTCCTTCGAATATCTGACCATCGGCGGGATAAAGGAGGGTGGGCGCTTTCAAAGGTGGACCAGGAGTACTGGTGGGTGTGGGTGTAAGCGTGGGTGTGGGTGTCGGCGTCGGTGGCAACAAGGGCACCACGATCTTCTGGCTGACGTAGATCAGGTCGGGGTTGATATCTGGATTAGCAGCGATGATAGCGTCCAGGTCGGCACCGTACTGCACCGCGATTGAGATCAGGGTGTCACCCGGCTGCACGGTATGGATGACACGCCGCGTGGGTGCGACTTTCGTTGCTTCGGTGGTCACGGCCCCGCCTCCGTCAACGGCTCTTGGAATGATCAGCTCTTGCCCCACACGCAATCGACGCGCTGCCTCTTCGTCTAAGCCATTGACCTGCATCAGATCCCGCAGTGCCACGTCATATTGAGCCGCAATGAGCAGCAACGTTTCGCCGGATTTCACCACGTGAATCAATGGTGTGGGGGTTGGGGCAGGAGTGACGGGAGTGGGCACAAGTTCGGAAGTGGGTGTAGGAGGGAGGGGAGTTGGAGTTGCCAAATGATAGGGTGTGGGTGTTGCCCCTACGTGTTGGGCAGGGCTATGTTCAGTCCCTGTTTGTATTTCAGTATCAAGACGTGGTACCGCACGCCACCAATTCCAGCCAAGACCACCTAGTATCGCCAACAGTGCCACCGCCGTTACCCATGTCCACGAAACGTTGCGCAGCACTCCCTGCACGGGCATGTCGTCGAGGGACATCTGACACATTAGACACGTGTGGGCACGTTGTGCCACTGCCGCACCGCAATACGGGCAGAAGCGCTGCCGACGCCCAAGATGCACACTTGCACCGCATATAGGGCATTGGAACTCTTCACCTGTCAGACGAGCTCCACAGTTGAGACACTCGAGAGATGATGACATTCTGACTTCGGTGCTCTCTTTTCTTCCCGATTCTATATTAATACTACCCAGCGAGCACAAGCGCATTGCTGCTGGCAGGAAACACGAACCACGATGGATATCGAGTATAACAGAAGCACTATGCTGTGCCAAGTGTTCGTATTCCCCTTTCGAGCGTGGTTTTCTGGAGCATCAATTTGTTAAGGGGACTTACTGATGTCATAATAGATCGAGGATGCATGCTCCCTATACGATCAGTTATGGAGTGAGGGTGCCAGCATTGTTATATTCTGCGCATGAAAATTTCACGCATTGTGGATAGCTCGTAATGGATCCGCAAGGAAAGACAGCGTTGGTCACAGGTGGTGCCCATCGCCTGGGAAGGGCGATTACCTTGGCCTTAGCGCAAGCTGGGTGTAATGTCGTCATCAATTACCATAGGTCGGGAGAGGCCGCCGAGGCAACGGCTATTGAAGCACGCCGTTATGGAGTGGGTGCTCTGACATGCCAGGCAGACGTAGCCGATCACGAGCAAGTGGGAAGCATGGTGCAAGCAGCTGTGGATCGCTTCGGAAGAGTTGACATCCTGGTCAACAGTGCATCACATTTTGCAAGGACCCCTTTTCCCACCGATGACCTTTCCACTTGGCATCGTGTCACCGCCATTCTGATCCACGGCACCTTCTACTGTGCCAATGCTGTTGCACCTCTCATGCTAAGACAAGGTGACGGTCTCATCATCAATATTGCGGACTTGTCAGCTTGGCAGCCTTGGCCGGGGTTTGTTGCGCATAGCGTGGGAAAAGCAGCGCTGCTTGCGCTGACACGCCAGCTGGCACTTGAGCTGGCTCCTACGGTACGTGTGAACGCTGTGGCGCCTGGGCTGATCCTCCCACCACCTGACTACACTGCCCCGAAAATTGAACGTGCTGCCCAACGCACTCTTCTCAAGCGCTGGGGCAATCCGGAGGATGTCACACGCGCTGTGCTGTACCTCATTACAGCAAATTATGTCACGGGCGAGGTTATGGTAGTAGATGGGGGCGAGCTTCTTGGTCGCTCCAAGCTGTACGAAACCTTGTAGTCGCACAACCCGGCCTTGAGCAAGCATCAGGCAACCGATACCCGCCCATCGCTATGTTGCTTGATGAGAGCCGTCTTACCCCTGGGCACAGCTCTGGCGCCATGGGGTGTTCTTACGTGTCAGTAGCTCGGTGATGTGTGACCGCCGAATACAACCGGATAGATGGGATAGGCTGGATAGTAGGCATATGGATAATAGCTGTACGATGGATTGTACGGATATCCATGGCTGCCATCATAATAGCCTTTGCCGTATCCATAGGCGTAACCGGCCTGATATCCTGTCCAATAGCCGTAGGAATAGCTGCTCCCATAGTAAGGGCCATAGTATGCGTGGTAATAGGGATAGTAGCAACCAGACGGAGTGCATACATAAAAAGGCCACTGAGCAGCAGCCACTCCGGTTAGCAACATAGAGGCCAACAGTGCCACGAACAACGCAGCAAAGACTCTATGCATAAGTCCCTCCTTTCTGGCGTTTTCCTCGAATAAGGCATTAGAGGAGACCTGTAACTTACAAATATTTTTACCACATAAACCGTACTTTTTCAAGCTCTTGACAGCGGTTTCATTGTGTGCGATAATTGTAAACGCCACCCGATGTTCGAAACGCATTGCGCATGTTCGACTCGCTAGGGGAGGAGTGCAATGTGGCAGCGCCTGGCATCCAGCTTTCAGCGCATGATTGCCGCAGAAGCGTGGCGACAGGCGCGTTTGTGCCTAGAAGTGGCGCTGTGCAATCGAATTGACAAAGCTCTATTCAAGTGCCGAGCGTGTGGCCAGTGTCTCCTGTTCCAAACCGCTTTCATCTGTCCTCTTACTTGCACACGCGCGCTGCGTAATGGCCCGTGTCGAGGGTCGAATCCTCATCATTGCTTTATTAGGCCTACCCGGGCTTGCACCTGGTATCTTATCTACACCCGGGCAGAACAACAAGGGACTCTCGAGCGACTGCTGGAGGTTAATGCTCCAAGTGTAAAGCAAGGTGATTTGCCCGAGATGGGCAGGGGTACCCCGCACAGCCAGAGTTACCTGCAGGGGTATGGTCCTCGCCTTTTGGATCGATTTTTCAATCCGGCTCGCTATTATGCTGAGTGGGAGGAGTACCATAATCGACAGCGAGCGCTCTCTTGGTGGCAGGGAGACAGTCGGTACCATCCACCCACATACTCCGAACCAGCTTCTCAGCTCGAAAGTCATCTGCGCGGCGGGAAGTTCGTAATCTCAGTGGAGGTGGCGCCTCCGATGGAGCCGACTGGTGTACGCATCGCCCGCTTGGCTGAGCAGCTGGAGGGATGTGTTGACACCTTCAACTTCACGGACAACCCGCGGGGTGTGGCTCGTATGGGAGGGCTGGCCTGCGCCATCCATAGCTTGGCCAATGGCATTGAGCCTGTGCTCCAGATTCAGACTCGTTATCGAGATCGTCATAATCTGGAAGCCGAGGTAGTGGGCGCACACTTGGTGGGTGTGCATAATATTCTGTGTATGTGCGACGATGCTGGGCGGCTGGGTCCTGGCCCTCCGCCCGCGCCAGGGCCTGCCGATCTGGACACTGTGCAGGCCTTGTGGGCGTTGCGCCGGCTGCGCGACGAAGGGGTGAACGTCGACGGTCTTCAGGTCGAACATCGCCCTCGTTACTTCCTCGGTGCTTTGGTTTCCCCCTGCGCTACTTTGCCTCACTATGCTGCCCTCATTACCCAGAAGAAGATCAACGCCGGCGCCCAATTCCTTCAAACGTTGCCCATATTCGACCTGGAACGTTTCTGCAACTGGATGGAGGCATTAGACAAGCGAGACCTATTGGGCAAGGCATACCTGGTCGTGGCGGTCGAGCCACCCAAGAATGCCAATCATCTGCGCTTCTTAGCCTCTGAGGTTCCTGGAGTGGTTGTCCCACCTGGGTTGCATACTCGAATGGCCTACAGCAGTGACCCCCAGGAAGAGGGGATTCAAATCACGCTTGAGATCATTGCCAAGCTCAAAGAGCTGCGCTGGATTCATGGTTTACACATCCACGCACCAGAACGTGAAGAAATAGCACTGCGCTTGGTGAAAGAGAGCGGTTTGAAAGACTTTACCCCCCAAGTGAGGTCAGGCGCCGGTAATGGGCGGGGCAAGGCTGGGTCTGATCCTGCGCTGCAGCTATCAGCACGCGAATTGCCAACCCGCTCTTGAACCTTGGTCAGCGTGATCCGAGCTGTGCTGGTGTAGGAGGAAGATTATGTTTGTAAAGGACCGGATGACCGCTCAACCTTTGGTGGTGATTACCCCTGAGGCGCCTATCACTGAGGCGCAGAGGCTCATGCAGGAGCACAGTGTACGCCATCTGCCTGTGGTAGAAGACCACGACCGGCTTGTGGGCCTGTTGACACGCGAGACTGTCATCAAAGCAATACCGTGGTCAGCAGCGTCGTTGAGCGCCCTGGAGACGCGATACATTCTTTCTAAGATCAGGGTGGGCAAGGTTATGCTGCGCGATTTTGTCACCACTACGGAAGATGTGCCGGTGGAGGAAGCTGCTCGGGTGATGGTGGACCATAAGCTGACATGCCTGCCTGTCCTACGCCAGACACGACTCGTTGGTATCATCACAGACATCGATCTTCTCTCCATCACTGCTGAAATGTTGGGAGCGCGCCGCGCCGGAGTGCGGTTGTCGGTGCTAGTTCACGATCAACCCGGCGAGATGGCTCGCCTATCCGCTGCCATCGCTGGTGTAGGGGGTAACTTGGCGGCCTTTGGAAGCTGGAAAGGGCAGCTTCCTCCGGATCGACTAGGAATCGTGTTGAAGGTGGATCGCATATCCAAGGAGAAGCTGCTATCTGCGCTGGAATGTCTGGAGGATGTTGAGATTCTGGACGTACGCATCGCGGGATAGAAGCGCAACCCAGAGACAATTTGGTAAGGCATAGCAGTTGGCGGCCCAATGCTCGAGAAGTCATCAATCTAGGAGGACAATCTTTGGTTTCTCAAGTTTCGCGCGAAATGGCTTCTGACCCACGCAGCTGGGTTATGGTACTCGGCGGTGGAGTGGCTGGCATGCGTGCCGCCATCGACCTGGCCGAGGCAGGTCTACGGGTGATATTGGTGGAGGCTACACCAGCTTTGGGAGGGAGGGTGGCACAGCTGGGCTTCATGTTTCCCACCCATGATTGTGTCTTGTGTCGTGGCACCTCAGACCACGGTTACGGTTGCACCCGGCCTGCCATTTCGCCTGCCTTCCTCGATCACAATATTCACCCTAATATCACGATCCTAACGAACACCCGCATGATAGCGGCGACAGGACAAGCAGGTGATTTTACCATTCGTCTCCGCTCCGAGCCGCGTTACGTGGACGTAGAGCGTTGTACCAACTGTGGCTTATGCGCGGTGGCATGCCCGATTGAGCTCCCCAGTGGCTTCCAGCTCGACCTCTCAATGCGCAAAGCCATTTACAAGATGGCACCGCGTACCATCCCAGATGCCTACGTAGTCGACAAGGGCCCCTATTGCGATGATTGTCGGCTGTGCGTGGACATATGCCCCACTCAGGCAGTCAATCTCGACGAGCCACCCGTGGAACACACCGTGCAGGTTGGCGCTGTGATCCTAGCCATCGGCTATTCTCTCACCGACTTGCGTGAGTATGAGGAATACGGGTGGGGACGATACAGCAACGTGTTGCACGCCTTGCAGTACGAGCGCCTAGCAAGCCGTTCAGGGCCCACAGAGGGGATTGTAGTGCGGCCGTCGGATGGACAGACGCCCAAGCGCATTGCCTGGTTACAGTGTGTAGGGTCACGTGACCAGAAGTATCCCTATTGTTCGTCCATATGCTGTATGTATGCCACAAAGCAGGCAATGTTGGCGAGACAACGGATCCCTGATGCTACGTGTCGTGTCTTTGTTATGGACGAGCGCGCGTTTAACAAGGAATTCAGCGCCTATTTTGAGCGGTCGCGCAAAGAGTTTGGCGTCGAGTATGTGCGTTGCAGGGTTTCAGGAGTGCGGGAGGATATCCAGACGCGCAACCTCCTCGTACGCGCCATCCATCTGGATGGGCGTGTCGTGGAAGAGCCGTTTGATATGGTGGTGCTGTCCGTAGGGACACGACCACCTGTGCTTGCCAAGGAAACCGCCGAGATACTTGGAATTGATCTCAACCCGTGGGGGTTCTGCGAGACAGATAAGTTCCTCCCCCTCCAGACCAGCCAGCCCGGCATTTACGTGTGTGGTACATTCCAGTCGCCCAAGGAAATCGCTGAATCGATCATCGATGCAGCTGGAGCCGCAGGAGATGTGATGCGTCTGTTGAGGGCCACTTTGGGGAAGCATAAATCGAGCCGTGCGTATCCGTTCATAACACGCGAAATAGAGCGGCCCGAGCGGGACGTTACCGGAGAACCTCCTCGCGTGGGTGTTTTTGTCTGCGATTGCCATCCCAGCATTGACAGTACTGTGGACATCGGTTTGCTCGTCCGCTATGCACAAGAGCAGGAAGGGGTGGTTTACGCAACTGCAGTGGGTTACGGTTGTCTGGAGGCTGGGGTGAAATGCATCCAGACAGCCATTGAAGAACACCGGCTGAACCGGATTGTTGTGGCCGGATGCAGTCATCGCACTCACGAACCCTTCTTCCAGAGGGTAGTACGTGATTCCGGCCTGCATCCGACCTTCTTTGAACTGGTGAACATTCGCGAACATTGTGCCTGGGTGCACAGCGCTTATCCAGAGGAAGCGACCCGCAAGGCGATGCAGCTCTTGTATGCCGGAATACGGAGAGTCCAATGTGCAATACCGTGGCATAAGTACCGCATCCGTCCGGTGCCACGCGCATTGGTCATCGGCGGGGGCGTAGCTGGTATGACGGCTGCCTTGAATATCGCAGACAGTGGGTATGACGTGGCGTTGGTTGAGCGCTTGGGAGAGTTGGGTGGCAATTTGCGTCACGTGTACTACGTCGCTGAAGGTCACAATCCGCAGCGTTTGCTACGTGACCTGATCAACCGAGTGCGCGGTCACGAACGCATCTCAGTTTTCACGCACAGCCGGGTTATCGAACACAGTGGCGCAGTGGGTGCATTCCGGTCGGTTGTCCGCACCACGCCACCAGGCAGCGCAACGCACATTGACACGCCAGTCGAACATGGGGTGACCATCGTAGCCACGGGGGGACAGGAATGGCGAGGGGACGTCTACCTCCTTGGACAGCATCCCCGCGTCCTCACAGAAGTGGAACTGGAGGATCGCATTGCACATCAGCCAGAAGCGATCGCAGAGTTGAAGCATGTGGTGATGATCCAATGTGTGCGTCCGCCAAATGGGGTGGACTATTGCAGTCGTGTTTGCTGTACCAGTTCCATGAAAAACGCCATTCGTATCAAGCTGCTCAACCCTGCCTGCCAGGTGACCGTGCTGTATAGGGACGTAATCACCTATGGTTTCCGGGAGCAGTATTACACCGAAGCGCGTCGCCGTGGCACCGTCTTCGTGCGATACGATGAAGCGACGCCGCCACAGGTAGAAGAAGAGAACGGAAAGCTGCTTGTGCGGGTGAACGAGCCCGTGCTAAAGCGCCAGATTTGCCTTGAGCCCGATTTGCTCGTCTTGAATATGGCGCTCGTGCCCAGTGAAGGCACCGCTGAGCTTGCGCATATGCTGGGAATACCTCTCTCCCGTGAGGGTTTCTTTATGGAAGCTCACATCAAAATGCGCCCCATGGACTTTATGGCAGAGGGCATTTTTGTCGCGGGAATGGCTCATTACCCAAAGTTTATTGAGGAAACCATCAGCAACGCTCAGGCAGCTGCAGGCCGAGCTATCAGTCTGTTGGCACAAGGCGCACTCTATCTAGGTGGTAGCGTTGCGGAGGTAGATCAGAGCAAGTGCGTGGGTTGTTTGACATGCACCCGCACATGCCCCTTCGGCATCCCGCGCATTGATCCGCAAGCAACGGGAGTCGGGGGCATTAGAGGCGCCGCTTACATCAATCCGGCCGTCTGTCAAGGTTGCGGTACGTGTACTGGTGAGTGTCCGGCCAAAGCGATTCAGCTGGTGCATTACACTGATCAGCAGATTATGGCCCACGGTTTGGGCATATGGGCCCCGTATCGGGAGGCAGTATGCCGATGAGTAATCTGAATGTTTCCGCGAAAAATGTAGAAATATCCAGAGATAACGGCCGGGACGTCGAGTTTGAACCCTGTATCACTGTGTTCACCTGCATTTACTGTGGCTATACCAGCGCCGACACGGCGGGTGCACTGCGGCTATCATATCCTCCTAATATCCACTTGGTTCGCCTGCCATGCACAGGTAAAACCGACGTGCTCTACATCCTCAAAGCTTTTGAAGAAGGTGCGGATGGTGTTTACGTGGTAGGTTGTAGCCTGGGCAACTGTCATCATGTACGCGGTAACGAACGTGGCAAGGCACGTGTGGAACGTGCCAAGAAACTCCTGGATGCCATTGGGTTAGGCGGAGAGCGTTTGGAGATGTTCTTCGTTTCTGGTGGTATGGGAGCCACTTTCGCGCGCTACGCGGAAGAAATGACCGAACGCATACGCAAGCTTGGGCCTAACCCGCTGCGAGTGAATATAGCGAGGGTAACAGTTGGTAATGGGTCAAAGTGACACAAGGCTTGCTGATCATTCTGACGTGATCGGTGCCGTGCTGGTAGTGGGCGGCGGTATCGCCGGCATGCAGGCAGCACTCACTCTGGCCGAGTGCGGTTATCGTGTCTATCTAGTCGAGTCGCGCAGTGCCATTGGTGGCCATATGGCCCAGCTGGACAAAACCTTCCCCACAAACGATTGCGCGATGTGCACTATTTCGCCCAAGCTCGTTGAGACCGGCCGACATCTTAACATCGAGGTATTGACCAACAGCGATGTGATTGGGGTGAAAGGTGTAGCGGGCAGTTTCACCGTCAGTGTGCGTACTAGGCCACGCTACGTGGACATGCGCAAGTGCACTGGGTGCGGTGAGTGTGCCGATGTGTGTCCGGTGCTTATCCCAGACACATTTAATGAGGGACTAAGCTCCCGCCGAGCAGCCTACAGGTTGTACCCGCAAGCTTTTCCTACCGCTTATGCTATTGAGAAGCGCGGCATCGCACCATGTCGGGATGCCTGTCCAGCTCATCAGCGTGCCCAAGGCTATATTGCGCTGATCCGCGAGGGTCGCTTCGCAGACGCGCTTCGCGTTATTAAGGAGGACAACCCCTTCCCGGGTATTTGTGGCCGCATTTGCAATCATCGTTGCGAGGATGCTTGCAACCGAGGCAAGGTGGATGACCCCATCAACATCCATGCCCTGAAACGTTTTGTGACTGATGTCGTGTACGCACAGCCTCGCGTTCCCCCTGAGCCGGCCTCGCGTCGTTATTCCGAACGTGTGGCGATTATTGGAGCTGGGCCGTGTGGCCTTACCGCAGCGCAGGATCTATGCAAGCTGGGCTATCCTGTCACCGTATTTGAGTCGCTACCTGTGGCAGGAGGTATGCTACGCGTAGGAGTGCCGGAATATCGCTTGCCGAGCTGGATTGTGGACCGCGAAGTACAGGATATCCTCGACTTGGGGGTTGAGCTGCGTCTAAACACCACCGTCACCAATCTGGACGACCTCTTCCGAGAGGGATTCCAGGCCATCCTGATCGCCGTAGGAGCTCACGAAGGCATCCGTCTGCCCATACCGGGCAATGATTTAGAAGGTGTGCTGATCAACACCCAGTTCTTGCGGGATGTGCGTCTGGCGGCGCTGAGTGCTGGCAATCCAAGCGATAATCCTGCCAAACTGCCTCAGGTGCAGGGCAAGCAAGTATTGGTGTTGGGAGGTGGCAACGTTGCGATCGACGTCGCACGCACTGCACTCCGATTGGGGGCGCGCGAAGTGCATATGGCCTGTCTTGAAGCACGCGACAATATGCCAGCTCATCCATGGGAAGTCGATGCCGCATTAGAAGAGGGGATCATCATCCATAACGAGCGCACTTTTTTGCGCATTCTGGATGACGGACATGGTCGGGTGGCAGGCGTGGAATGTCAGCATGTAGCACGCTTCGAATTCGATGAGCAAGGACGTCTCTCCGTGGAATCTGTGGCAGGCTCAGAACATGTGCTCCCCGCTGAGGTGGTGATTTTCTCGGTGGGACAGCGAGCTGGTCTCGCATTCGTCCCTGAGGATGCGGGGGTGGGACTGACGCCGCGTCGGACGATCGCTATTAACCCGAACACCTACGCAACCAGCCGCCCAGGTGTATTTGCGGCGGGGGATAGTGTGAGCGGCACCGCCTTCGTGATCGAGGCGGTCGCCAGTGGGCACGATTGTGCTCGGGTTATTCATCGTTACCTGCGGGGCGAACCACTGGAACCGAAATCCCACCCGGAGCTGCCGGTGGTCAAGTTGGGAGACGCGGAGCTTCAGGAGCGTGTGCGCCGTGGCGAGATCCACATCACGCACCGTGTTCCCATGCCCAAGCTGCCGGTCACCACGCGCCGAAACACTTTCGCCGAGGTAGAGCTTGGATACACACCGGAACAAGCACAGGCAGAGGCAGCACGCTGCCTCGCATGCGGCATCTGCTCAGAGTGTCTCAGCTGTGTCTATCAGTGTGGTGTTGGCGCGATCGACCATGATATGCCTGAGCAGGTGCAGGAGCTCAAAGTAGGCTCCATTATCCTGGCCCCGGGTTTCATGTCTTTCCCTGCTGAGGCTGCTGAGGAGTACGGTTGGGGACGTTATCCCAATGTGGTGACTTCGCTACAGTTTGAGAGACTGTTGAGTGCTTCTGGGCCTACCTCTGGGCACGTGCAGCGTCCTTCGGATGGCCGGATACCGCGTCGTATCGCCTTCCTGCAGTGCGTTGGATCGCGAGATCAACAGCACGATTATTGCTCTGCTGTATGCTGCATGTACGCCACGAAAGAAGCGGTAATGGCTATCGAGCATACCCGTGACACTTTGGTACACATTTTTATGATGGATATGCGCGCTGCTGGCAAGGGGTATGAGGAGTATTATCGTCGGGCGCGTGAACGATATGGCATTCTTTATACCCGCTGCCGTGTCTCCTCGGTCAAAGAAGATCCTGCCACGCACAATCTGCTCGTGAAGTATGTGGAAGTCGGATCCGACGCGCTCAAGGAAGAGGAATTCGACTTGGTGGTGTTGTCGGTGGGGATGAGCGTCGCACCGGATGTGCAAAAATTGGCACGTAACCTGGGAGTGGAGTTGGATCAGCACGGATTCTGCTATTCACCACCATTTGAGCCTCTACAAACGAACCGTCCGGGCGTCTACGTTGCAGGTGCGTTCCGAGAGCCGAAGGACATTCCACAATCGGTGACGGATGGGAATGGAGCAGCTGGCAGGGTGGGTATGTTGTTAGCTGCGGCACGTGGCACGTTGGCACGTCAACCCGAATATCCCCCCGAGCGGGACATAACGCAGGAGGAACCACGTGTAGCTGTCTTCGTTTGCCACTGTGGGAGGAACATCGGTGGATTCCTGGACGTACCTCAAGTGGCTGCCTATGCAGCTACTTTGCCTTATGTTATTCACGCCGAAGATAACTTGTACACTTGTTCCCAGGATAGTATTGCGCACATCACGGAGAAGGTCAAGGAATTGGGGGCAAACCGCGTGGTGGTAGCTTCCTGCACGCCATTGACCCACCAACCTCTGTTCCAAAGCAGTATTCGGGCTGCCGGCCTGAACCCATATCTATTTGAAATGGCTAACATCCGTAACCAGTGCTCGTGGGTGCACTCCGATGATTGGGAGGCAGCCACCCAGAAGGCAAAGGACCTAGTTCGCATGGCGGTGGGGCGCGTTGTGCACTTACAGCCACTCCACACGATAGCGATGCCGGTGGAAAAGACGGCTCTGGTGGTGGGCGGCGGAGCAGCGGGCATAATGGCCGCTCTATCACTTGCCAGACAGGGCTTCCCTGTCCACTTGGTAGAGCGGAGTGACAAGCTGGGCGGGAATCTGCGACACGTTCATTACAGTCTAGAGTCGTTGCTTAACGCCGATAATCAAGCTAGTCCTTCTGATACACTTCGTGCCAATCCGCAAGAATTTCTGAGCTCCTTGATACGAGACGTGCAAGGACATCCTCTTATCTACGTACATCTGCGAACCGAGGTGTTGGAGACTCAAGGTGTGGTGGGGCAATTTACCTCTACATTGCAGACAGAAGCGGGAGAACGGCTCCAGGTGCAGCATGGTGTGACTATTCTGGCGACAGGCGGAGTGGAATACCGTGGACCAGAGTACATGTATGGACAGCATCCACGGGTGATATCCCAACAAGAGTTCGAGGCCTTGCTGGCTGCTGCCGAGGGGATTGCGGAGGTTGGGCAGGCACGAAGGGAAGATCTGCCTGATAACGTGGTGATGATCCTATGTGTTGGACCTGCAGAGGAATACTGTAGCCGTATTTGCTGCACGACGGCTCTGAAAAACGCGTTGGTGCTCAAGCGTTTGAAGCCCGCCGCGGAGGTAACTATCCTCTACCGGGACATTCGTACCTATGGCTTCAAAGAAAGGTTATACACGCGGGCACGTCAGGTTGGTGTGCGTTTCATTCACTATGATACGGATCGCAAGCCGGCGGTATTCTGTGAAAATGGGTGGCTGAAGGTTACAGTTTGGGAGGAAGCGTTAGGGCAATCACTCCAATTCACACCCGATCTATTGGTGTTGAGTAATCCAGTTGTGCCGGCGGAGGGGGTGCACGCGCTCAGCAAGCGGCTTAAGGTGCCGTTGGACGGCAACGGATTCTTCATGGAAGCCCACGTCAAATTGCGGCCGGTTGAGTTCTCGAGCGATGGGTTTTTTATGGCTGGTACAGCGAGCTACCCCAAGTCGCTGGATGAGACAATTGTGGAAGCTTTAGCAGCATCAGCACGTGCTGCGACAGTGTTGGCACAAGATGCCATCCAGGTCGGTGGTAGCGTGGCAGTAGTAGATGCCACTCGCTGTGTGGGATGTCTGACATGCGTACGCACATGCCCCTACCACGCCCCGCGCATTGTCTCGGATCTGGTCGGAGTGGGAGGTATCAGAGGCGCAGCTCAAATAGAGGCAGCTGCCTGTCATGGATGTGGATCATGTGTCGTCGCATGCCCCGCCAAGGCGATCCAACTCGCACACTACACCGACTTCCAAATGCAGGCGAAGGTGGACGCACTATTTGGAGGCGTGACAACTGGCGAATTGGTCACTGCTACATAGGAGAACATCGGTATTTGTGAGGAAAGGGTGCAATCAGCATGAAAGAGTGGCAACCTCAGATTATCGCCTTTTGCTGCCGGCATTGTGCCTACGCGGCGGCGGACTTGGCTGGCGGTTTGCGTCTGACGTATCCACCTGCTGTGAAGATTGTGGAGGTACCATGCACGGGGCGGGTGGATATGTCCCACATACTGCGCAGCTTTGAGGACGGAGCCGATGGCGTGCTTGTAGCTGGCTGACTGCCCGGAGAATGTCATTACCTGGAAGGTAATCTGAGGGCACAACAAAGGGTCGCGCGAACACGCGCCCTGCTAGAAGAGATCGGACTACAAGGCGAACGGCTGGAGATGGTCAATCTGTCGGCCGTGATGGGTGCTCGCCTGTCTGAGATAGCCGCTCAGATGACAGAGAGGATCAAGACATTAGGTCCTAATCCTCTTAGTATGAGAGGCGTGTGAACCTGTGCATCGTGATGTGAGAGCTACAAGGGTGAGAAGTCAAGGATACCTCACAGAAGGGGGAGGGCCGCATGATCGTCGGTGAACAGAAGCCGCTGGCTGAGATCAAACAGATGCTGGTTGGTTTCCGCAAAGTGCTGGTTGTGGGGTGTGGCACATGCGTGACTGTGTGCATGGCGGGCGGTGAGAAAGAGGTGGGAATTCTGGCCTCGGCATTGCGCATGAGCACACGTTTGGACGGAAATGCCATCGAGTGCGACGAAACTACCGTTCAGCGGCAATGTGAATGGGAGTACATCGACCCGCTAGGCAGTCGATTGGCGAATTATGATGCTGTATTGTCGCTGGCCTGTGGCATTGGTGTCCAAACGTTGGTGCAGCGGTTTCCCAATGTCTGGGTGGTGCCGGGGTTGAACACCACCTTCCTGGGGATGCCCCCTGAGCAGGGGGTATGGGAGGAACGCTGCCAAGCGTGCGGAGAGTGCATTCTCGACAAGACGGGTGGCATTTGCCCCATTGCGCGTTGTTCCAAACAGCTGCTCAACGGGCCGTGCGGCGGCTCGCAGAACGGTGTCTGTGAGGTCAATCCCCAAACGCCATGTGCCTGGCAGCTGATCTACGAACGTATGAGTGCTATGGGCAGGTTGGAGCAGTTGTTGGAAATCCAGCCACCTAAGAATTGGTCTGCAGCTCGCCACGGCGGGCCAAGGCGCATCATACGCGATGATCTGCGCTTGCCTGAGGATTACCGAACCACGTAACAGCTGACGAGGAGAGGACTATGAGCGAGCTCGCACACAACGGTTACAAGTCTGACAGTAATCTAGAACGCGTTCTTAAAGCAGGACATTTTGCAGTCACGGGAGAATTGGGTCCACCCAAGAATCACGATGCCAACGTCATTCGACGGAAAGCAGCGCTGTTGAAGGGATATGTTGATGCGGTCAACATCACCGACAATCAGACGGCTATTGTGCGCATGAGCAGCATTGCCGCCGGGGTGCTCCTGATTCAGGAAGGGATGGATCCAGTCATCCAGATGACTTGTCGTGACCGCAACCGTCTGGGTATGCAGAGCGATCTGCTCGGCGCAGCTGCCTTAGGGGTCAAGAACGTGCTCTGTCTCACAGGTGATCACCAATCCTTTGGCAATCACCCTACGGCTAAGAACGTGCATGACCTGGACTCGATCCAGCTGGTACGCATGGTCAAGGATATGCGAGACGAGAATCGCTTTCAATGCGGTGAGGAGATCCCAGGAGGTGGGCCACGTTTCTTTATCGGAGCAGCAGCCAACCCTTTCGGAGACCCGTTTGAGTTTCGGCCCTATCGACTGGCTAAGAAGGTGGCTGCGGGCGCCGATTTCATTCAGACCCAGCTCATCTACGACATTCCTCGCTTCCGCGAATTTATGAAACGCGTGGTGGATATGGGTTTACACGAGAAGGTGTTCATCCTGGCCGGTGTAGGACCTCTTAAAAGTGTGGGGATGGCGAAGTACATGCGCGACCAGGTACCGGGAATGATCGTATCGGACGAATATATCGAACGTATGGAAGCAGCGGTCAAGCATATCGACAAGACGGACAAGAAAGCGCGTGCCGAAGCTTGGCAGCAAGAAGGCATTCGCATCTGCATTGAGCAGATCCAGCAGATTAGAGAGATTGAAGGAGTGGCCGGCATTCACATTATGGCGATCGAGTGGGAGGAGGCAATCCGGCCCATTGTCGAGGGTGCAGGGCTGCTTCCCAGACCAGTAATTCAGTAGAATGGGCACGCCAGCTCGCTTGAACAGACAGAGGACGAGTGCGGATATGGTCCAAGAGCGAACAGCGACGTATGAGACATTGGCTCAGATGATACAGCGCGAAATCGGTCAGAATGTTTATTTGTGCTACCAGTGTGCTAAGTGCACTAGTGGCTGCCCGTTGGCAGAACATTTTGATCTGTGGCCCAACCAGGTTATGCGTTGCCTGCAGTTCAATGATGAACGCCCGCTGCATAGCAGGACGATCTGGCTTTGCGCTTCATGTCAGACGTGTACGACGCGTTGTCCTCAGGGGTTGGATATCGCCGGGATTATGGACGCATTACGCATCGAGGCAAAACGGCGCGGGTTGACACCAGCGGTACCGGAGGTCGACAGATTTAGCACATTGTTCCTGCGTGACATCGGCCTCTTTGGGCGACTATACGAGGTGGGCTTGATGGCTGGCCTGAATCTCGTCACAGGACGCTTGACCAAGGATATGGACATGGGATTGGAGATGATGAAGCGGGGCAAGCTCAACCTCATCCCCAGCCTCGTCCGACCGCCTAAACAGGTGCAGCCTGTCGAAGCTTCTGATAACACGGTAGCTTACTATCCGGGTTGTTCGCTTCATTCCAGCGCAGCCGAGTATGATCATACCACACGCGCTTGTGCGCGTGTACTGGGTCTGGAGCTGGTTGAGCCTCCCGGATGGGTGTGCTGTGGCTCCACTCCGGCACACTCGAGCGATCATCTGTTGGCGACCGTATTGCCGCTACGCACACTGAGCACAGTGGAGCGCATGGGCATTGGCACACTCACTGCGCCCTGTAGTTCCTGTTTCTCGCGTCTCCGAGCAGCTGCCCACGCTGTCGCGGAAAATGACGATTTGGCTGCCCAAGTTTCCGCGCAAATCGGTTATGTGTATCGGGGGCAAGTACAGGTGCAGCATCTTGTGGACACATTTGTGGAGCGGGTTGGCCTGGAAAGCATTCGTGCTAAGGTGAAACGACCCCTTGCCGGCTTGAGGGTGGCATGTTATTACGGCTGCCTGGTCACACGGCCGGCAAAGATCACCGGTGCACAGCATGTGGAGTATCCGATGCAGATGGATTATCTGATGCGCGCATTGGGCGCTGAGACCGTGGACTGGTCATACAAAACGGACTGTTGCGGTGGTGCACTGAGCTTGACCAAGACCCAGCTGGCCTGGGAGTTAACGGCGAAGATTCTGCGGAATGCGCGCGACTGTGGTGCGGACGTGGTTGCCACCGTGTGTCCACTGTGCCAGGTCAATCTGGATGCGCGTCAGCCGCAGATCGGCCTGGAATTCCGGTTGCCCGCCCTATATGCTACCCAGCTTGCCGTGCTCGCCTTTGGCTTAGATGAGCGGGAAGCTACCCTCGAACGCAACTTGGTCGACCCCCGTCCGGTTTTACGGACAAAGGGGCTAATCCAATAGCTGCCTTCGGGAGCTCCAATCAAACAACTAAAAGCCACGAAAACCGCCCAAATATATCTTGTCCCCATGCCTACAGCAGAATATAATGTACTAGCGAAGATAGCCAACACAACGGTATCCCAAGAGTAGCTGGAGATGCTTTGCCGCAGACATAGTGAGAGTCTACGGTGCTTCTGCCCTGGTTTAACCAGTCCCTTGAGCACCCCTGATGTTCTGTGCACGGCCGAGTTTCTTGGGATATGAAAGGTTTTCCCTTGCTGTTGCAGCACTATGAAGATCCTGAACACGACATTGGCTGGATACATATTCACTAGGAGCGCGCATGGAGCTGGATCAGTTTCCCCGCCCCCCCCAAGATAATGGACGCGGCGTTCACTGGAGTTTGAGCGTTTATGAATGGGGTAAGCGCAACTGGGAATTCTGGCGCGAACAGTTGCTCGCGATGAAGATCAAGTGGGTCAAGATTATGGACGACGGAGGCGGTTCCGGCCTCCGTTTAGCGCGCCAGCTGATCGACATGGAGATTATGCCGGTGGTGCGCTTTTACCGCCCCCGACAGAATCCTGGCAACATTGGTCAACGCGGCCGGGAAACGGTGCGCCGTTACATTCAAGCCGGCGTGGTCTACTTCGAGACCAATAATGAGCCTGACCTCGACCTCGAGTGGCGCAGTCCAAAACCTCCCAACTGGTTGGACCTTGTGGTGGATAATTTCATCATTGATGCTGATATCATCATGGAGGAGGGGGGCTATCCGGCCGTACCGGCCTTTGGCGTCGGAACCCGACAGGATCCCTTCGCAAAGATTGTCGAGCGGGGAAGGCGCGATATCCTCGATGGCGGTGCGTGGGCTGCTGTCCATAACTACTGTCTGGGCCGACCCCTGGAGTACCCAAACGACCCGGTTAATCTCGAAGGTGTGCCGATCACGCAGGAAGAGTGGGAAGCTGCCGGAGGGATGTGGGCATGGGAGATGGGCGTGGATGCCGTCAATGAGGCGCGTCGCCGGATGGCCAACCCTAATGCCAGCATTATGACCGATAGCACATGCTTTCGCGCCTTCGAGTATGTCAACCATCTGGTCGTCCAGGCAGTGGGCCACTCCATTCCGATCATGATGACCGAGGGGGGCTACAATGTAGGGCAACGCGCCGGCACCACCTTTGGTGATGACCCGCGTTATCCCAAGCCTACCCCGCTAACCGCCAGTCTGATGAACCTGGAGATGTTCCGGTATATGCAAGGTGACCGGGACATCTTAGGCCAGAAAGTGCCTGACTATTTCTTTGCCGCAATGCCATGGCTGATTGCCGCCTATCGCATCGGTGTGTATGCACCTCCGGCAGAAAATCAAGGCCCCTGGTTCACCCATCAGTTCGACCGGCAATTCGGGTTGCGTGGTGAGCTCCCTTTGGTGCAGATGCTCAAGGATCTCCCCACACGGGTGCGGCAGCACGGTCCTGTACCGCCCCAATGGTCGAAACCTCCTTACCAGCAGGAGCTGGGTCGTAACTGGGACTGCCGCCTCAAATATCTGGGTGTGCAATTGGAGCCTGCACCCGATACGAGCGGTCCCTACTGGAAGCTGGTGAAAGCGCAATGGTACGATGAGGATGAGGTAGTCGGAGCAGGGTATATCTTTGTTAAGGCTCTTGATGAGGAGGGGAAGCCGATTGAAAATGCGACATTTATTGTGGCACGTGATGATGCCAGCGATCAGGTTTCCACAAAAGGGGCTATCGATAGTTACTGGGGCAACTACGCCATGTACGGCTGCCTGGGCACGTATAAAGTGCGCGTGAATCACCTGGGTTATCCCTCCGAGACGGTCACTGGGCTTGGTTTGGGTTTGGAGGATGCGCCGCGTTTGTGGACGCGGACCTCCTTCCGCTTGACTTTCCAGTTGACTCAGCCGAGCCGATCAAACGGCGGTGACAGGCAGCCAGATGAAGTGGAGCGCCGAGCTGCTTTACGCAAGGCAATTATCCATGCGGCGAAGTACCATCTGATACCCCTTGATCCTAGCACTCCGTTCCATCAATATGCCCGACGCCACGATCTGGGAGAACGTCTCTCCACCGAGTTCACCTTTGAATATGAAGGTGTGCAGTACAGAGCGCAAGCGTTTGTCAAGGGGGTTGTCTACGCCCCGTCGCATGCACTGGATCAAATGAGCCATGTACCCTATACAGGGTAGAAGAAATTGCCAAAACTTACAATTGCCTGGGAGATCTCATGGACACACAAACTATTCTCGAGAAGGAAAAGCAGTTCTTGTGGCCTGTCCACATCCACTACTATCAGCAACCGCTGCCTCTGACACGCGGCGAGGGAATGTACCTATACGATGCTGAAGGCAATCAGTATCTGGATTTCTTCGGGGGCATTCTCACAGTGAGTGTGGGGCATTGCCACCCCAAAGTGACAGAAGCCATTCGACAGCAAGTGGGCACTTTGGTACACACATCTACCTTATACCCCCATGAGAATCACGTGAAGCTGGCAGAAAAGCTGGCCGAGATAACTCCAGGCCGTCTCCAAAAGTCCTATTTCTGGAACAGTGGCACGGAAGCCAATGAGGCGGCTGTGTTATTAGCACGAGAAGCAACCGGATGCCAAGATGTGATTGCACTGCGACATGGCTACAGCGGTCGCTCTGCTCTCGCCACCACCCTGACGGCACAGTCCACCTGGCGCGTGGGCGGGGCACAGGTGCTGGGCATCCACCATGCTCTGAACCCCTATTGTTATCGATGCCCGCTGAAGACTTCTTATCCCCAGTGTGGCGTAGCGTGTGCGGAGGACGTTGAGCAGGTCATCCGGACGGTCACCACAGGGCGTATCGCAGCATTTCTGGCGGAGCCGATCCAGGGAGTGGGGGGCTTTATCACCCCACCTCCAGAATATTTCGGCATTGTTGTCGACATTGTGCGCAAGTATGGTGGCCTCTTCATCTGCGACGAGGTTCAAACCGGCTTCGGGCGCACGGGCAAGTTCTGGTTCGGTATCCAACACTGGGGAGTTGAGCCGGATATTATGACTATGGCTAAGGGCATCGCCAATGGAACACCTTTGGGCGCTACGGTGGCCATCCCAGAAGTGGCGGACAAGTTGAGGGGATTGATGATCTCGACCTTCGGAGGTAACCCCGTCTCCTGTGCTGCAGCCTTGGCAACGATCGCGGTCATGGAAGAGGAAAACTTGCCTCAGCATGTAGAGCGAATGGGCACGATCCTGCGCCACGGTTTGGAAAATCTCAAGGAGAAATATTCCGTCATCGGGGATGTGCGGGGCAAAGGTTTGATGCAGGGCATTGAGATGGTGCGCGATCGTCAGACCAAGGAACCAGCTGTGCGGGAAATCGTTCACCTGTTCGAGGCAACACGCCAGCGTGGCTTGCTGATCGGTAAGGGTGGTCTATACGGCAATGTCGTACGGATCACACCCCCGTTGGTTGTCTCGCAGCACGAGATCGAGTATGCGCTCGAGATTCTGGATCACGCTTTCGCAGAGGTACAAGAAACCTTGTAGTTTTTGGTCAGAGAGGTGGAAAAAGCGAACTTGGAGGTAGACATGCCGGACGAATTATCACGCGAGGAATTGTTGGAAATGTATCGCCAGATGGCGCTCATCCGCCGTCTGGAGGAAAAAGCAGCGGAGCTCTACACTGCCGGCCTGATCGGTGGCTTTTTGCATCTGTACATCGGTGAGGAGGCAATCGCAGTTGGCGCCTGCAAAGCGTTACGACCGGATGATCACTTGCTGACCGCCTACCGGGATCACGGTTGGGCGATTGCACGCGGGCTCGATCCCAAACGGGTGATGGCGGAGCTGCTCGGCAAAGCAACCGGTGTCAGCGGTGGCAAAGGGGG
Source organism: Anaerolineae bacterium (assembly GCA_049969215.1). GTDB lineage: Bacteria > Chloroflexota > Anaerolineae > 4572-78 > NAK82 > NAK82. Next base: position 26,459 of record JBMFPH010000005.1, read on the forward strand.
ATCGATGCATCTGGCGAGCGCAGAACATAACTATTGGGGAGGCCATGCTATCGTCGGGGCGCATTTGCCATTGGCGACCGGCATCGGACTGGCGATTCGTTACAAAGAAGAGGACAAAGCGGTATTATGCGTATTCGGAGAGGGTTCAACCAATATCGGCTATTTTCACGAATCGCTCAATTTAGCCGCCGTGTGGAAATTGCCTGTCGTCTTTCTGGTTGAGAACAATCAATACGGGATGGGCACCGAGGTGAGCCGCGCCTCTGCGCGTTCTGACATCTTCGAAAAAGGATGTTCTTACGACGTAGCTAGTGCCCATGTGGATGGTCAGGATGTGTTGGCTATCTATCGGGCGATGCGCGAAGCACTGGATTATGCCCGTCAGCACGGGCCCTATCTGATGGAGGCTAAGACATATCGCTATTCTGGGCACTCTATGGGCGACCCAGAGCGCTATCGCAGCAAGGCTGAGATTGAGCGTTGGCGTGCTCACGACCCCATCGATCGACTGGCCAACGTGTTGATCTCCCATGCATTGACCGATCAAGCGGCTCTGGAAAAGATCCATCAGGATGTCGAGCAAGAAATGGAAGAGATTGTGCGTTTTGCCCAGGAAAGCCCGGAGCCCGATGATGCAGCGCTCTATGAACATGTGTATGTTAACCCCATCCCCGAGCGGTAGGAGGCGAGTTCATATGGCATACATTACTATGCGCGAAGCGATTAGCCAGGCACTCCGCGAAGAAATGTATCGCGATGAGCGTGTGTTCATCATGGGTGAAGAAGTGGGCGTCTGGGGTGGTACCTATGCTGTCACGCGTGGCTTCCTGGACGAATTCGGTGAGAAACGCGTGCGCGATACGCCTATCGCTGAGGGGGTTATCGTCGGTGCGGCCATCGGTGCGGCGATCGCCGGCTTGCGCCCAGTTGCCGAACTGATGACCATCAACTTCGCTTTCTTGGCGATGGACCAGATCGTGAATCACGCGGCCAAGCTGCACTATATGTTCAACGGGCAAATTCGCTGTCCGCTGGTCATCCGCACAGTGGGGGGCGGAGGTCGCCAGCTGGCCGCGACACACTCCCAGAGCCCGGATGTCGTGTTCGCCCATTTCCCCGGCCTTAAAGTGGTAGCTCCGGGTACACCTGCCGATGCGAAAGGACTGCTCAAGAGCGCTATCCGCGATGAGGATCCGGTCTTCTTCATTGAGCATGCCACGCTCTATCAATTGCGCGGCGAGGTACCCGATGACGAGGAGTATCTGGTGCCGATCGGGGTTTCAGATGTAAAGCGCGAGGGGAAAGACGTCACCATCGTCTCGTATTCGAAGATGTTACAGACATCTTTGCAGGCGGCAGAGCAGCTGAGTAAGGAGGGGATCGAAGCGGAGGTGATCGACCTGCGCACTCTGCGCCCACTTGACATGCTGCCGGTGGTCCAATCAGTGCAAAAAACCAATCGTCTGGTGGTGGTGGAGGAAGGCTGGCGTTCATACGGAGTGGGGGCCGAAATAGCCGCTCGCGTGATGGAACGGGCATTTGATTACCTGGATGCTCCAGTGCATCGCGTGGCTCAAGTCGAGGTGCCTTTGCCCTACAACCGGAGGTTGGAGCAGATGGCACTACCCCAGGTGGGAGATGTGGTGCGTGCTGTCTATGACGTGCTCTATCGCAAGTAAACGATCGAAGTAGTAAGGAGGGTTTCAGTGGCTGAACTGCTTACAATGCCCAAGATGGGTTTTGATATGGCAGAAGGGACCCTGGTGCAATGGGTCAAGAAGGAAGGTGATACACTGGCTGAGGGTGATGTGGTGGCCATCATCGAGACGGATAAGGCCAATGTAGAAGTTACCTCCTTCCGATCGGGGGTGTTGCGCAAGATCCTGGTGGAAGGCGGAACCGTTGTGCCGGTCGGCAAGCCCATTGCGATTATTGGAAGCGCTGATGAAGACATCCAGAGCTTGCTGCAGGCCCAAGAGGGTGTGGTGCCGGCAAAAGGAGAGGTAACGGTCGTAAGCGAGGCCGAAGCGCCTTCCCCTGTGGATGTCGGTGTGGTGCCTGCGATCGAAGTTGGTCGCATGCTTGCCTCACCGGTGGCGCGTCGCATGGCCTCCGAGTTGGGCATCGATTTGACCCAAGTGCGTGGAACCGGGCCGGGTGGCCGCATCACCAAGGCAGACATCGAGGCCTTCGTGCGCGAGTCGGCGCGCGAAGTGCCGCAACCTGTGGTGGCGCCTCCCCCGGTGATGCCGCCGCAACCTTCTGTGGGGGTAGAATACGCTGTCGAGCTGGCCACCCCAATCCGCAAGACCATCTCGCGCCGTATGACCGAAAGCAAGCAGCAAGCTCCCCACTTCTACATCACAATGGAAGTGGATATGGAAGCGGCCGTGGCACTCCGCCAGCAATTGAACGCATTGCTGCCAGAGGAAGAAAAGATTTCCATCAACGACATGGTCATCAAGGCAGCAGCGATTGCATTGCGCCAGTATCCGCGCCTCAATGCCTCGCTTGCCGGAGACGAAATTCATTTGCATCGCCGGGTGAATATTGGCATTGCGGTGGCACTGGATAGCGGCCTGATCACCGTGGTAGTCAAGGACTGCGATCAGAAGCCACTGATCCGGATTGCCGCTGAGGCCCGTGCGATGATCACCCGCGCCCGAGAGGGCCGTATGCAAGCGGATGATATCGTGGGGAGCACATTCACCATCAGCAACTTAGGTATGTACGGCGTCGAGGACTTTGCGGCGATCATCAACCCGCCTCAAGCGGCGATCCTGGCAGTTGGTGCGGTGCGTCGTGTGCCCGCGGTCAACGCCGCGGGAGAACTGGTTGCCAGCACCCGGATGAAGGTGACCATCTCAGCCGATCATCGCATCACAGACGGTGCTGAGGCCGCTCTGTTCTTGCAAGCGCTCAAAGCGGCGCTTGAGCAACCTATGCGACTTCTGCTTTAGTAGTTACGACAAATAGGGGCCATTTCCCTTTGGACTCCGCGAGGCGCTACCGTTTCCTTCTCTGCGATTTAGATGATACCTTGTATCCCGCGAATGCGGGGATTATGAAGGCGGTAGGCGAACGCATCAGCCAGTTTATGATCGAGCATTTGGACGTCCTACCGGAAATGGCCCCTTATCTGCGTCGCTATTTTCGCGAACGCTATGGAACGACGATGCGTGGCCTAATCCTTCATTATGGGATCAATCCAGAACGTTATCTAGAATTTGTGCATGATCTCCCTTTGACCAACTTCATTCAACCCGATCCAGCTTTAAGCAGGGCATTGGAGAACATCACTCTGACCAAGGCGATCTTTACCAATGCCAGTCGCGAGCATGCGATGCGGGTACTCACCATCCTCGGAGTGCGACATCACTTCGCCCACATCATCGATGTGCGCGATTTCCACTACCACAGCAAGCCGCATCGCTATGCCTACCGGCGTGCGCTCCAAATTCTCGATGCACGACCTGAGGAATGCATCTTGGTCGAGGACATGCCGCGCAACCTCGTTCCTGCTGTGGCGATGGGCATGTTTGGGGTCCTGGTGCGCAACCCCTACTCCGAAATGGAAGACAGGACCAGTGTGGCGGATCTTTATGTGAACGATGTTCTGGAGCTTGCAGAGAAGCTGCAGTCTATTATTGCGTCGCCGAGGACTGAGTTGGTGCGTACCCGACAAGCAAGTCAAGAAGCAGGTTGAGAAAACCGACAAGAGGATTGCAATCCGTAAGATTTATAGGCTTTCCAGAACGGTAAGGAAACGGTTGACCTCCTCAGCAGTATTATAGTGGGCAATGCCTACCCGCACCATGCCCCCACTTTGTTCGACTCCCAACCGCTCTGTGACCGAGATCGCGTAATAGTTGCCATCCCACACGAATATACCCTCATCCCCGAGTCTCCGAGCAATCTCCTGAGGGGTATATCCCTCCCTGCAGAAGGAGACCGTCGGCACGCGTTGGTCGAAACGGGCCGTATCGGTGATACCATAGATAGTGACTTTTGGAATAGATTGCAGTCCCCGCATCAGATGCTCAAAGAGGGGCCTTTCATAAGAGCGGATGGCACATAGAGATGTTTTTAAGTCACGTCGTCGCCCTCTTAAGTGGAGATACTGGGTGGCAAAGTCTGCTCCATAGCGAACACCTATCTCGGCTAGGTAATTCACCGCAGCAGTGGCTCCTGCTATGCCTTCATGGTTCTTGGTACCTGTCTCAAACTTGTCCGGTGGCCGATCTCCGGCGGGACGCACCTTATAGGCCTTTAAGCGATCTAGTATCTCATAGCGTCCCCACAAGACACCAATGTGAGGACCAAAGAATTTATATGCCGAGCATACAAGGAAGTCGCAGTCAATTGCCTGCACGTCAATTGGGCCATGCGGCGCGTAATGTACTGCGTCTACATATAGCCAGGCGCCTGCAGCATGTGCCCATTCTCCAATGGTGCGCACATCGTTAATCGTCCCCACAGCGTTGGAAGCATACCCCACCGCAACCAGCCGCGTGCGCTCGTTGATAAGGCGCTGTAAGCTCGCCATATCCAGAGTACAATCTTCTGGATTGAAGTCGACATAACGAATCACGGCACCTTGTTCCTTGAGAGCTACCCATGGCGCGATGTTGGCATCGTGATCCAGCCGTGTTACCACAATCTCGTCGCCAGGATGCAGTGTTCGCGCAATGGCGCGGCTGATGGCGAATGTCAGGGTGGTCATGTTAGGACCGAATATGATCTCGTCCGGTGACGGCGCGTTCAGAAAATCGGCCATCGCATGACGTGCTTCCTCGATCACTTGATCTGTACGGTGGCTGGTTTCGTACAATCCATGAGTGTTGGCGTTGGCGTTTACCATGTAATCAACCATAGCATCTATGACAGACTGGGGCACCTGTGTTCCACCCGGCCCGTCGAAGAAGACATAAGGTCTCCCACGTGCATCTGTTCGCCGTAAGGCAGGGAACTGCGTGCGCAGCGGGGAGAGGTCAGGCACAAAAAAGGAAGAGGCTAAGTGATTTATCAGGGTTTCCATAGGCAGAGGCTAGCGACCTCCCATATATGTTTGTACGTTATGCTCGTGTTCCTCCATCGTCGTAGCAAATACATGACCTCCATCCCCACGAGCTACAAAGTAAAGGTAGTTTGTGTTCGCCGGTTGTAGCACCGCCATGATGGCGTTGATCCCAGGACTGCAAATTGGACCAGGGGGCAAGCCTGGATTCAGATACGTGTTGTAGGGCGAGTTGACACCTTGGTATTCTTCAATGGTCACTGGTGTCTTCCACCATTGGCCACTATCCGGTTGATAACCCATTGCATATTGCACAGTCGGGTCGGCGTTGAGGTACATGCCCTGCTTGAGTCGGTTGAGATACACACTCGCTATGGCAGGACGTTCATCGGGAATCACCGCCTCACGTTCCACAATGGAAGCTAACGTCAACACTTGATGGAACGTGAGACCCTGTGCAGCGGCCATACTCTCCCATCCAATGGGCAAGCGGGATTGCAACGTGTTCAGCATACGGGTCAATATGTCCTCTGAAGCAGGTTGAATCGGCAGACGATACGTCTCGGGAAACAGATAACCCTCATACCCCATCCCCGCCGGTTTACTGGCCAGCAGAGGGTGCTGGACAGCTTCTCCTTGTCGTACAACAGCCAAAAACACACTACCGTCCATGATTTCTCGTTTTGAAAGCAGCTCAGCCACTTGCTCAGCGCGCCATCCTTCAGGGATGGTGATCGTCACTTCTTCGACCTTGCTATGCTGCAGCGCCTCACCAATCTCGCGCATGCTCATATTGCGGCGAAGCACGTAGTCGCCTGCTTCAAGGGATGCATCCAACCCGTTGTATTGAAGAAAACGCCGAAAGAGCTCGATATCCGTGATCAGCCCCATTTCTTGTAGGCGCGTGCCAATGCTGATAGCGGTCTCCCCTGCCTCTACCCGGAAATGGATTGGAGTGGGATCATCGCTGACAGGTTTGTTGATGCGTTCCGCATTTAGTTGCAAATAAAAACCAAGCGCCCAGTCACCCACGCCTTGTGGGCGACGTCCGCCAGGAATATCGCTGAGCGAGATCAACGTATCACCGTCACCCTGCGAGCGCCAATACCAAATCCCTACACCCAAGATTGCGATAAGCGAGGCTAGCGCAACAACAAAGAAAAATCCTCGAAGAAAAAGCCACAATCTCTTGTGCACGAGGATATACCTCCCAGCAGGTAGTCAGGTTTGATGGTCTAAGTATTCTTGCAAAATCACTGCTGCCGCAGCAGCATCCACGTGGGTGCGATTCCGCCGGCCCGCGTCGGCCAGGAGATCTTGTGCTATGGAGGTTGAATAACGTTCATCCACCATCTCGACGGGTATAGCGAGTACGCGCGACAACGCTTTGGCATACCGTATCACACGGCGCGCTTGGGATCCGATGCTTCCATTTAGTGAAACAGGCAACCCCACAATCACGCGTTGAGCATCTATTTTGTGGACCAGTTCCACTATGGCAGCAAAGTCCTCTGGCCGGGAACGACGCTCAATAATCCCGTAAGGTGTTGCGAGGGTGCCACTCGGGTCACTGATGGCCACCCCAATACGCCGTTCTCCTATGTCCAATGCGATGATCACCATATCCACATCTCTGCCTGCGTTCCGACGTGCTACTCCATCACATTTATACGAATGCGAAACGGAAGCCAAGGCAATCGGCCCAACCAATCTGGCTCAACCGAGACAAGGGGTGTTTCAGCCAATGGCAATTGCTGAGCAAGTAGTTGTTGCGCTTGATCAACAGGCAGTCCTCGCACAATACTCGTGACCTGATTGATGTCGATTTGCGCTACCGCCTCAGCCGAGGCTCGGATTGTAAAAGTGACAGAGCGATCATCTGCCACGCTCAACACTTGGCCGATCTCGAATTGGAGACTGCGTGGATCCAGCTTATGTCCCTCAGGCATCTCCGCCTGCAAGGCGGCCAGTCCCAGCTGGTTGGCATATTGAGTCGCGATCACCGTTCCTCGCACCACCGCGTGCATGTCCAGGGAAAGCTGATCTGCCTGCTCGCCATCCAAGCTAGGGGTGAAAATTCCCTCCAACGGCAGTACTATCACTGACTCAGGGGGCAAGAATTCCTGCTCTGCCAGCTCGCCTTTGAGGCGCTCGTAACCTTCCTGGTACATCTTTTGCAGGACAATGGACCACAGGCGGTCTTTGTCCTCACGTGTGACCACGCCTGCTTGCTTGACCGCTCCCCCACTGGTCGGCATCTCGTTTATGACAGCCAATTGGCGAGCCAGGATGGGATTCTCAATGCGATTGATCTGGCCTGCTGCCACATTACCGATGGGACCAGGATCCATAGCGGTGATGGTCACGACAGTAGTCGCGTTCAGTGCCGCTGGCACCGTTGCCGTGGTGTTGGTCGTAAAACGTACGTTTAGACCACGCGATGTGCTGACAGTGGTGCTGATCGGCACCGTCACCTCTTGGAGTGTGCGGTTGATAAACGTCACGGCACCGCTGGCACGTTCTGTAGGCAATGCACTGGCACTGGAAGGCGCGATAACGCCCACGTCACGCAGCTCCACTTGTGCCAGGCGTGCTGGAATGTCCAGTGTCTGATAGTTGACCCTTTCCGCTTGAGGATCGGCGCGGAGGACCAACTCGGTCTGCACAGGGGTTCGTTTGGGCCTCAGGTGGATAGATCCTTCTGGATAGAGCAACAGCACAACTACACCGATCATAGCGCTCAGAATCGCCAGCAGGACCAAAAAGCCCAGAGCGCTTAGGACTCGCCGCACAAGCATTTGCGAAGGGGATAATCGTCGTTTGGTTTTGATGCGAAAGACAGGTAACCACTTGGGACGCACTATCTTCCGAGGAGGGCGCTCTGGCAATGAGACACCGGGCACCCTGCCCGGTTCGGTCACCTCCTCATAGGCTGTGACCACCTCGCCCGATTGGCTCCATTCCAGTGTCTCGTCAGCGGATTTCAACCATTGGGAGCGACGTGCATGCTCAACCGACCTGAAGATGGTCAGACCGGCTTCGATGGCCAGTTCGCTCACCCGTGGATCTGGTGTGACCAATGCGGCAATACGCCCTGTGCTGCTGGCATAGCGGGATATGAGTTTTAAACTCACAAGGCTTCGTAGCACCCGATTCCGCGATGGGAGGACGAGCAACACACGCTCTGACTCTGCCCATTCCAGCCGATCGCGCACGACGGCAGCATCGTCATCTGGCTCGAGATAGATAACCTGTGCTGGCTTCTCTTGTGCTGCTTCTTGCACTTCGGCCATTGGCCGTGTCGCTTCCTTCGAATGTAGCTTTCGCTTCACCATGTCACACTGGTTGCCAACCCTATCGCAGACGACAGAAAATCTCCCATAGGTTGATGGGGCACATTAAGCAGAAGAGGGTAGCTTGGTCGGCGTACGCTCAGAGAACGCCCCAAAGACTCAATCTCTATAGCTCGATCGAAGTGCATCTCTATCGCCTTTTCCACACTGCGCACTGCTGAAATGAGATCCGGCAGCAAGCTCCCGCCCCCTGTGATAAACACGCGGCCGGGCAGAACATCTTCGCCATGTCCAATGATAAGAGTTTCTCTACTGTATGCCAATGTGCCTGACAAATTGTGCGAGTACTCATTTGCCAGAGTGCGTAGCCCAGATACCAACGAATCGAACCAGTCGCTCGCAGGCTTTTCCAAAGCACGTTTCACTAACAAGACGTCCTCTTGGGAGAGGGTATTGTCCACATAGGCACGTTTCAATGCCTCCGCCTGCTCTGGCATACAACGAAACGTTCGTGCGAGGCTGGTTGTAAAATACTCACCTCCTTGCGGCCACCACGTAGTTGCTACCAGGGCACCGTGGCGAATCAAGCTAAGGCTGGTTCCCTGATGGCCCACGTCGAGCAGAATCGCATCACGCTGCGGTACCAACGCTGCCAAAGATTGTGGCACGGCCACTACTGCGCGAGGGAATACCTCTAACCTGCTAGCAATTGCCGCCACCGAGCTCACAATCTTGGATGGTGCAGCAGCACCAAATATAGACACAGCAAGCACCCTACCCTTAAGGCCAACCGCATCGCTGACTGGATGACCATCAACGGAGAGTACCAAGCTGCTCGCCGGAGCAAGTGGTTCCCATGTTTCGTTTTGTTCATCTCGAATGGATAATTGTTCACGAAGTAGAGTTCTCGCTCGTTCACATAGCTTTTTCACCTCGCGTGCCAAGACAGGCGCTGTCGGATCAGGACGCCTTTGGCGCAGCGTGATCAGCTTGCTGCGGATGAATCGTGCTGGCAGGCAGAAAACTGCATCATCTGGCACTACTTTGTGCCCTAGGCCTGACATCGTATGATCCTCTGCCGTTGATAACGCCTCTTCTGCAGCAGCAGCCAGTGTGAGGATCGCCGCACGGTCACCATCGAGGGCAGCAGCACGCGCGGAGACAATACCATAGCCCAGAATTCGTATAGTATCGTCTTCCCGTTGTGTTACAATAGCTTTCAGCGATTCGGCGCCGATATCCAGCGAGCTGAGGTACTCGTACCGAGATTGTCTTGCTTTCAGGTGCATACTGAGGGAACCCAACGAATGGTTTCTGATCGAATCGAAGAGAGTACGCATCGCAGAATATTCTCTAAAGGGGGATGCCCATCGTTCAATCGTGCAGTGCTTGGCGCACCAAATCTGGCACCACTTCCAGCGCCTCATCCATACGCGCTACATCGTGCCCACCCGCTTGGGCTAAAGTTGGTTTGCCGCCGCCGCTTCCTCCCACTCTTTGCGCTACAGCACGCACCAGGTTGCCCGCATGCACTCCTCGCTGTACCAGGTCAGGTGTCACGGCGGCCACAAAGTTGGGCTTTCCGTTCAACACTGTGCCTAGAACGATCACGCCTGAGCCAAGCCGCTCGCGAAACCAGTCGCTCATCTCGCGTAATGTGGTAATATCGCCCACATCCACCTTGGCAGACAAGACATTCACACTATCGATTCTCTTGACTTCGCCCAGAATGTGCTCGAAATCCCGACGAGCCAGCTCGCGCCGCAAATTGGCGATCATTTTGTCCTTAGATTGCAGCTGGTCTAGAAGGCTCAGTACTTTGCGATCTATCTCTTCAGGTGCGCAACCCAAGAAAGCTGCTGCCGCATCAAGTGCCATCATTCGCTTCTGGACCAGTTGATAAGCATGACGTCCTGTCACCGCTTCGATACGCCGGATGCCAGCCGCAACACCGCTCTCGGATACGATATAGAACAGCCCGATGTCGCCGGTGTACTCCACATGGGTCCCACCACACAGTTCCTGGCTGAAAATCTCGTTGTCCTCACCGATTTTCACCACTCGGACCATATCTCCATACTTCTCTCCAAAGAGAGCTATCGCTCCTTCGGCAACAGCTTGACGATATTCTTCCTGTTCAATACGCACGGCGTAGTTGGCCAGGATCGCTTCGTTTACCAAGCTCTCGACCGTACGCAGCTCCTCTTGAGTCAACATTGTGGGATGGGTGAAGTCAAAACGCAGACGATCCGGTGCTACCAGAGAGCCTGCCTGTTGGACATGTTCGCCTAAAACGTAGCGCAACTCGCTGTGTAGAAGGTGTGTAGCGGTGTGGTTGCGCATGATATCCCAACGGCGATCCAAGTCTACTGAGGCCCAAACAGTGTCATCTACGCGCATAACACCCGACTTAACTTGTCCAACGTGGACGATAAGGCCGGTTACCGGCTGGCGCACATCTTGCACCTGGAATTCCCAGACCGGTGGAGAGTCCGAATTATGGTAACGTACGATCGAACCTGTGTCGCTGACTTGGCCCCCTGATTCCACATAGAAAACGGTGTCGGCCAGCACGACCTCTAACTGTTCTCCAACCCGAGCTTCTCGGACAGGCATCTTGTCCCGCAGAATTGCCACAACCTTTGTCTCAATTTCGGCGGCCTCATAGGGCTGATAGTTGACGCCTTGGGGACCGAGCTTGCGCTCTGCTTTCAACCGTTCGAGCAGCTCCGCATAATGAGCTAGGTTGTCTAGATCGCTCAGCTTGAAACGCTCTGACGAAGATACTTTTTCGTGTTTTGCCATCGCTTCCCGATAACCAGCTTCATCAACGAGCAGGCCGTTTTCGGCGGCGATGTCACGCGTGAGTTCGAAGGGGAATCCATACGTAGCGTGCAATTTGAAGGCGTCGGTACCTGAGATGGCAGTGCGCCCTTCCTTTTTCAGCTGATCCATCAGCTCGGTTAGCATATTTAGCCCGATCTCGTAGGTCTGGTAAAAGCGCTCCTCTTCCTGTGTGATGACATTCAGAATGAAGTCGGCACGGGTGCGCAATTCTGCATAATGCGGGGACATCTGATCGATCACCACACGCGCGACCTCGGCCAGAAAAGGTTCAGTGAAGCCAGCCATACGACCATAACGCGCAGCACGTCGCAGAATGAGGCGTAGGACGTACCGTCGTCCCTCATTGCCGGGTATGACGCCATCTCCAATCATGAAGGTCACAGCGCGGCTATGATCAGCGATAACACGATATGCCACCATATGTTGTTCGCGTTGCACAGCAGTATGACCGAGCAGCTGCTGCACCCGATCCATAATCGGCGTGAAAAGATCGGTGTCATAATTACTGCGTTTTCCCTGGATGACGGCCACAATTCGTTCCAAACCCATGCCGGTGTCCACGCCAGTGCGCGGGAGCGGCACACGCGTGCCATCCGATCTCTGGTTAAACTGCATAAAGACCAGATTCCATATCTCCAGCCAGCGTTCGCATCCATTGTCAAGAGCGACGCTGCAATCTGGTTGTCCACATGTGCAATACTCTGGCCCCCAGTCATAATGTACTTCGCTCGTGGGACCACACGGACCAGTGTCGCCCATCATCCAGAAGTTGGTCTTATCCCCCATACGGTGTACGCGGGCGGGATCAATCCCGATGTCATTGATCCAGTATCCGTACGCTTCGTCGTCATCGCGGTGCACTGTGTAATGGAGACGCTCAGGATCAAGCCCGTACACCTGGGTCAAGCACTCGTAAGCGTAGCGGATAGCTTCTTTCTTGAAGTAATCGCCGAAGGAGAAGTTTCCCAACATCTCGAAGAAGGTGTGGTGTCGGGGAGACGGTCCCACGTTCTCTAGATCATTGTGCTTACCGGAGACGCGCATGCACTTTTGCACCGTCGCGGCGCGTTGATAATCACGCTTTTCCAGGCCCAAGAAAACATCTTTGAACTGCACCATACCGGCATTGGTAAACAGCAATGTGGGGTCGTTGCTGGGCACAAGTGAAGCGCTCGGCACGATCACGTGTCCATTTTGGCGGAAGTAATCTAGAAAGGCCTGGCGGATCTGGGCACTATTCATAGCGCATGAAGCCCCCATTGTCGAAGTGATATTGGACCGGAAGGTTGATACATGTGGCCGAGAAGTCATCTCTCCGCA
>JBMFPH010000006.1:0-38518 GCA_049969215.1 Anaerolineae bacterium
AAGTGGTCACCCTGCTGGCCGAACGGTATGCCAATGCTCAGGTGGATATCGTTGCTGCAATTGAATCGCGCGGGTTTATCTTCGGTGCCCCGCTGGCGGTGCAACTCGGTGCCGGCTTTGTGCCGGTGCGCAAGCCGGGCAAGTTACCTGCTCAGGCGATCAGCGAAAGCTACACCTTGGAATATGGCACCAACACACTCGAGATGCATGTGGACGCCATCCAGCCCGGGCAGCGCGTATTGGTGGTGGACGATTTGCTGGCGACGGGCGGCTCTGCCCGTGCAGCAGTCAACCTCGTAGAACGTCTGGGTGGCAAAGTAGTGGGACTTGCTTTCGTGGTAGAGCTGGATTTCCTCAACGGACGCCAGAAGCTCACTGGCTATCCGGTACACTCTCTGGTGCACTACTCTTGAAGGCGGCTGCCATATTGGCGGGCGTAATAAGCGCGATAGTGCTCGCCGCTTTTGATCTTGCGCCACCACCAGGCATTATCCACGTACCAGCGCACCGTCTTCTCGAGAGCTTCTTCGAAGGTATGTCGGCTGCGCCAACCCAAGCTCTGGATCTTGCTGCAGTCGAGCGCGTAACGGCGATCATGGCCCGGGCGGTCGGCGACAAAGCGGATTAAGCTCTGCGGCTTGCCCAGCAGATGCAAGATCAGCTGCGCCATATAGAGATTGCGCACCTCGATGCCGGTGCCCAGGTTGTAAATCTCGCCCGGCTGGCCGTGGTGCAAGACGACGTCGATGCCTTCGCAGTGGTCGAGCACATACTGATAATCGCGCATTTGTAAGCCATCGCCATACACCGGCAAGGGAATATCGTCGATGGCGTTCGTGATGAACAGCGGCACCACCTTTTCGGGATACTGATAGGGCCCGATGTTGTTGCTGCCACGCGTGATCGTCACCGGCACCCCGAAGCTGGTGAAATAGGCCAGACACATCAGGTCGCCGCCTGCTTTGCTGGCTGAATAAGGGCTGCGCGTGTGCAGGCGGTCGGTCTCGCGGGAGCGACCGTCCAACACTTCGCCGTACACCTCATCGGTGCTCACCTGGTGATACCGCTCCACGCCAAACTTGCGCGCGGCTTCGAGCAACACGTAGGTGCCGAAAACATCCGTCTGGATGAAAGCACCCGGCTCCATCAGCGAGCGATCGACATGGCTCTCGGCGGCGAAATTGACGATGGTGTCGATCGCGTGCTCGCGCATCACCTGCTCGACCAACTTCATGTCGCAGATGTCTCCGTGGACAAAGTGATAGCGTGGCTCCTGTTCCAGGTCACGCAGGTTGTCCAGGTTGCCGGCATAGGTGAGCTTATCCAACACGACCACGCGATAACCGGGATGGCTTTCCAGGATGTAATGCACGAAGTTCGAGCCGATGAAGCCAGCCCCCCCGGTCACCAAGATGTTACGCATACGCCCTCCTACAGCTCTTGGATGGTGATGCGGATGATGCGGTCACCCGGTTGGTCAGGTGAGGCCTTTTGCGGATCGCGTTCGCTGAGTGACTTGACCACGTCTATGCCCGATACAACGCGCCCGAACACAGGATAGCGCCCGTTCAAAGCCGGTTGGGCATCCAGCGTGATGAAGAATTGGGCGCCGTTGGTGTTGGGGCCACTGTTTGCCATGCCCACCATACCCGCTTCATCAAAGCGGAGCTGGGGGGTGATCTCATCGGAGCAGCGATAGCCCGGCATCCCGCTGCCCGTGGCGGTGGGATCGCCTCCCTGGGCGACAAAGCCGGGAATAACACGGTGGAATGTGGTGTTGTCATACCAGCCGTGTTGCGCCAGATAGACGAAGTTGTTGACCGTGAGCGGCGTGCGGTCGGCAAAGAGCTCAACCACGATATCCCCTTTCTCGGTCTGGATGGTTGCCTGGTACTGTTTATCCGCCTGAATCACCTGCGGGGGCGGGTCGCGGAATGTCACAATGTAGAGGAAAAACTTGAAAGCGAGATCGGAAAAGCCCAGCTGCTCGGCGGGGTAATGCACATCGTTGAAGATGAAACTGGGTGTTCCGGGCAGACCCAAGGCGATGGCGTCGTCATATTGTTGTTGCACCTTAGCGCGATAGGTATGCTCGGCGAGTGCTTGTTTGAACTGGGCAACGTCCACCCCCAGCTCTTGGGCATAGTCTGCCAACACGGTCAGCATCTCCTCAGCACTCTTGGTAGCCCATAGCTGCTGCCGTTCGTAGAGCAGGGCGTGCATCTCCCAGAACTTGCCTTGGGCGCCGGCTGCCTCCGCCGCTTCGGCGGTGATCATCGCCTTGTCGTGAATGGAGGTCAGCGGAAAATGGCGATAGACCAGGCGCACCTTGCCCTCCTCGGCCTCCAACAGCTGCTTGACTAACGGACTCACTCCGGCACAAGCAGGACACTGGAAGTCGGCATACTCGATCACCGTGACGGGCGCATCGGCCTGACCCCGGCTCCAATCCTGCTCCGTGACCGGAGGCAGTTTGGTAGCGACGGGCAGTTTGAGCGCCTCGCACTGGGGATTGGGATTAGGGGTGGGGTATGCCGGGGTGGCTGTCTCGATAGGCGTAGTCACTGCCGTAGGTGTCACTGTCGCCGCTTCGGTCTGTGTAGCTGCATTGGTGTCCGCGCTAGAGGAAGGAGTGATAGCGGTCGACGACGCCTCAGCAGTCGCTGCGGTGGGTGCCTGCGCTTCCGAGGTCAACGAAGTGCAAGCAGCAAGGGCCAACACGAACGTGAGAGTAAACAAAGAGGACCATTTCATCGTACAAATCCTTTCTGAAGCTCCAATGCGAGGCATTCTACTCTATGGGAGGTGAGAAGGCAAGCGCTTCAGCTTGCGACAGCGTAGTGAGGCAGTAAGCGCAGGTGGAGTACGAAAACGGTTGCCGTTCTGGCAAGAGCATCTCTTAGGGTGGGAAGCTCACGCTGCCGAAGCGGCGCGTCTTTTCGACCACGACCACACGGCGCATGTTCATGTACCAATCGGCGATGGTTCGGAAACGATCCGCAGGCGTCATCAAGGGCGCAAGCTGCACCTGTCGCACCGAAGCATCCACGGCATAGGTGTAGACGGTATCGGCCAGGATCAGCGCAGGCAGCTCCTCAGCGAAGATACGCTGAAAATCAGCGTACAGCGCTTTACGCTCCTCGCGGTCCACCGTACGACGTGCTTCAGCTAATAGCCGGCTCGCCTCGCTATTATCCCAGCCTCCGTAGTTCTGCCCTTCTTCGGTCTGCGTTTGATCCCACATCGGATAGGGATCCGGGTCACCGGAGATCACAACCTCGGCAAGAGCAGCTTGGAAATCGTGCGTGCGTAGACGCTCCACCAGCCCTCCGCCAAGTGTTTCGATCTCCACAGCGATCTCCAGCGCAGCCCATTGTTGCGCCAGCTCCTGTGCCAAGGCAATATGGTCGGGGTCCTCGCTGCAGAGGAGGGTGAAACGAAGCAACTTGCCCTTCTTATCGCGCACCCCATCACCATCGCTGTCTATCCAACGCGCCTCATCCAGCAGTTGTTCGGCGCGCACCATATCGTAGGGTACGGAGGGCACATCGGGGGCATAAGCCCACGACCAGGGACGGATGGGTCCATCGGAGACAATCCCTTGGCCATGTAATGCTCGGTCGATCAAAGCTTGGCGGTCCAATCCATACAGTAGTGCTTTGCGCACCCGGACATCCTGAAAGAAAGAAGAATGCTCGTCATCTTGGAGGTTCAGATAGACCAAGTAGAAACCGGAAGCGCGTGCGCTGTAGAGATTCAGCTCGGAAAAGCGGGCGACTTCGGAGAACAGATAGGGGGGCACGTAGCTCAGCCCCAGGATATCGCCATGCTCATAGGCAGTGGGCAGATGCTCATAGCTTGGATAGAAGTGCAGCTCAAGTGCCTCCAGATAGGGTTGCTTGCGCGCGAAATGACGTGGGTTGGGTACCAGACGCGCATGCCGGGTCGAGATCTCGGCCACCATAAACGGCCCCGTGCCAACTGGATAGGTGTTGAAACGATGGGTGAGTAGCTCCTGGATAGGCACTCCCTGCAGGACATGACGTGGCAAGATGCCGATACTGGTGTAGTCGAGGAAAGCCGGGAAAGGTTGTTCCAGTCGGAAGCGTACCGTGTAGGGATCGATCTTTTCTGCTCGGATAGTGCGCCACAGTGCTACCAGGTCGGGTGGTGCGGGAGAATTGGGGTCCTGCAGCAGCTGCACCGTGAAGAGCACATCGTCGGCATCGAAGCGTTCCCCATCAGACCAACGCACATCCTGGCGCAGGCGAAACAGGTACATGAGGCCATCTGGCGCCACCGTCCAGCTGCTGGCCAGGTCAGGCTCCACCTCTCCCTGGGCGTTCAGACGCGTCAGCCCATTGAAGATTAGCGCAACCAAATCTTGATCCACCTGATTATAAGCGGCCAGCAGTGGGTTCAGATGTTGGGGGACACCAGCCACGCCCTCGATGTAGACGCCCCCTTCAGCAGGCACCAGCACAGTCGTGCGCGCAAGCGCATAGGAAAACAGAAACGCCCCCACCAGCGCAATGCCGCTGAGGGCGATCAGCACTTGCCAGCGGACTAAGCTGCCCATGTGCTATCCAGGCTTGCCCCAGTCTTGCAAGCCTGCACCACATGCTTGATCCGGCAGAAGAGGGTGAGAGACATTCGGACGCTGCAGGCTACCACTCAAGCAGCAAGGATCACGCTCAGCACAGCGATCAGGAAGAAGATGGCACTGAGCGCGATAGTAGCCTGGTGTAACGTTTTCTCGACACCACGACGCGTGCGATGGATGGCGCTGTCGCCTCCGAATACACTCCCCAAGCTGGTGCTTTTGGTCTGTAATAGGACCAACGCAATCAGCGCGGCGGCGATGATGATCTCGATCAAATTGACATAATTTTGCAGGGACATAACAGCTCCTGATAATTAGATGTGGATTGGCTCACCCAAGGTGACATGAGCTGCCTCCATGATGGTCTCGCTCAAAGTGGGATGCGGATGCACAGTGCGTGCCAGCTCCTCCAGCGTTGCCTCCAGACGCAGCATGCCGGTCGGCCCAGCGATTAGCTCGGTAACATGGGGGCCCACAATATGCACTCCTAGAATCTCGTTGTATTCCTCCTCGGCGACGATCTTGACAAAGCCCTCATACTCGTCTAGGCCCAATGCCTTACCGTTGGCCCGGAAGGGAAATTGGCCTGTTTTGACACGATAGCCTCTTTCGCGCGCCTGCGTCTCGCTCAGCCCCACACAGGCGACTTCGGGGGAGGAATAGACACAGCGCGGCATCCGCGCATAGTCCAGCGTCTCACTCGAGTGTCCGGCAATCGTCTCGGCGGCCACGATACCCTGTGCGCTGGCGACGTGGGCCAACGCTAGCTTGCCGGTGACATCGCCGATAGCGTAAATGCCGGGCACGTTGGTGCGCATATGTTCGTCTATCTGGATAAAGCCGCGTTCGGTGCGTACCCCAATCGCCTCCAGGCCAATGTTATCGCTGTTAGGCACGATGCCAATGGCCATCAGCGCCTTGTCGGCCGTCAGCGTCTCACTTCTACCCTCCGGAGTGGAGACGGTAAGCATAACCTGGTTGCCTGCCGTTTCGACCTTGTCCACGCGCGTGTTAGTGCGTATGGTGATTTTCTGTTTCTTGAGCTCTTTCTCCAGCTCTTTACCGATGTCGGCATCCTCCTGAGGCACCACCGTGGGCAACATCTCCACCAGGGTCACTTCCGCGCCATAGCTGTTCCAGATACTGGCGAATTCCACCCCGATGGCACCAGCACCGATGATAACGATGCGCGGTGGCAGTTGCGTCAGCTCGAGAGCTTCGCGGCTGCTGATGATCAAGTTGCCGTCGATGGTGACGCCAGGGAGAGAACGCGGACGCGCGCCAGTGGCAATAATGATATTGTGCGTAGTGAGCGGCTGATCACCCACCATCACTTGGTTGGGGCTCTTGATCGTTGCCGTTCCCTCGATCACCTCAACACCGTTCTTGCGCATCAGGAACTGCACGCCCTTGACCAGCCGTCCACTCACCTGACGGCTGCGTTGCTGCGCTGCGGCATAGTCCACCTTCAAGGTGCTGGTGTCGAAGGAAAACCCGAACACCTTGCCCTGTCCCAGCAGACGGATGACCTCGGCGTTGCGCAACAACGCTTTGGTGGGAATGCACCCCCAGTTCAGACACACGCCACCCAGTGCCTCCCGCTCCACCAGAGCAGTCTTGAGTCCCAGCTGACGTGCCCGAATAGCTGCAACATAGCCTCCTGGACCGCCACCGATCACAACCACATCATAGGGTTCATTGGATGCCATGGTTCTTGCCTTTACTCTCCTATGGGTTGATGCACTAACTGAAGTAGGAGTATAGCACACTTGAAATGACACACCAAATTCTCAGGGACTCTGCTCTAGGAAACAGAGGATGCCGTTGACAATGCCTCGCGCCACCATACGAGGGCGGCGCACGATGTAGGCATAGTCCTCGAGCAAGAAACCGGTCTCGATGATCGCGCCAGGAGTATAGGGATCGATCTCGTGGAAGGCGTGATAGTTGGTCATGTTGTCGGTGATACTGTTGGGGTGGCGCGGGAGACCTGTAGCTGCTTCGTACTCGCGATACAGACATTCTACCAAACGGTCCTCTGCCTCGGGAATGGCGCTGTGGGTGACGCGCGCCACCTTGAAGCCACTGGCGCCGGGCACCTCGCACGAGTCAGCATGGATGGAGACGAGCGCGTCGGCACGGTAGCCGCTCAGGCGTGCGTCGAACTCTTCCAGCAGGTCCACCTGGTAGCCCTGCTGACTCAGCAGCTCGACAACAACTTTGGCGATTGCCATGTTGACCTCAGCTTCGGTCAGGCCGTTGGGACAGACGGCGCCGGGATCATAACCGGCATGGCCGGCGACGATGCCCACGCGCCGGAGTGGGGTGTGAGAGCTAGAAGCGTCATCGGGCGACGCAGAGGGCGCGGGGTTGGGCGCCGCGTTATCTCCGCTGTAAGCAGAGGAGCGATCGCCAGGGACAAAGGGGTTATCCGCATTGACCGGAACGAGTTGGGCGGGAGAAACTGGTGCCGGGGTGGCGGGCGATTTCTCACGCACCGCTATGAACACGCTGAGAGCGATGGCCAACATCAGCGAGATACCGGCCAGCAGCAACATTAGCTGCGCGGCGATAATGAGGACACGCCGCCGCAGCGGCCCACCAGTTACCTGTCTACGCGAGGTCACACCATAATTTTACCATAATGAAGCGATGGCGGGCAATTGTGCCTGGTAGATCACTTATGGCACGCAGGCATCACCGCGGATGGGCCTCCTGATAGCGTGCGCTCAGATAATTGACTACCATTACCAGGATCAGGATCATGCCCCAAATAGCGATGGTGAGAAAGGGATTTACGTTTAGCAGGTTGAGCCCGCTGGACACGAGCTGCAGGATCACCAGCGCCAAAACCAAACCGGACACGCGACCGAAGCCACCTGCTGCGCTGACCCCTCCCAAAACCGAGGCCAGCACCGTCATCAGCAAGTATGACTCGCCATAGTCGGCCTTTGCTGAGTTGAAACGGGACATCATGATCATTGCAGCGATTCCGGAGTAGATGCCCGAGATCAGATAAGTGCGGAAGAGCACCACTGTGTTATTCACCCCAGCGAAGAAGCACGCGATGGGGTTTGACCCGATCATGTAGATGTAATGGCCCAGGGGGGTATGGTTCAAAACCACCGCCATGAAGGCAGCGCACAGGATAAAGATGATCATCGGCATGGGGATGCCTGCCACCGAGCCGTTACCAATGAAAAGGATGGGCTCCGGCAATCCGGAGAGAGTGTATCCACGCGTCAGAACGATGGATGCTCCTTTCACCAGGATCATTGTGCCCAACGTGGCCAGAATGGGCGAGACTTCCACGACTGCGATCAGAAAACCGTTGAGCAATCCAATGATGGCCGAGACCAGCAGGCCAGCGGCTACGGCACACGCCGCAATCGCCGTAGGTCCTATCCCATTGGCATCTGGTGTCACAAAATTGGTCAGGATCAGCGCAGCCGTGATAGCTGAAAGGTTTGCCGACGCAATGATGGAAAGATTGATCCCGCTCGTCAGCATGGTGATCATCATCGCGAGCGAGAGAATACCCAGCTCGGGAAGCTGGAATGCCATCGACTGAATGTTTTCGAATTGGACGAACTGGCTGCCGTTCAAGGCCCACATCAGTCCGAACACGGCCAGCAAGATGACACCCAGGATGATCGTCTCAGAGTTCTTGCGTGCCATTCCGACTACTCCACTTCGACGCTTATCTTGCGCCTGCGTTGCAGCTTGCGCCGGTAGGCGCTCACTCCGACGCTGACGATAATGACCAGACCGATAAACACGTTGTACCAATAAGATGAGATGCGCATCAGCGTGAGGCCGTTACCGATGATGCCCACCAGCGCCACGCCCAACAAGGTGCCCCACAGCGTACCCACTCCGCCAGTCAAGCTGGCACCTCCCAATACCACAGCGGCTATCACGTCCAGCTCTTTGCCCACCATCGAATTGGTTGCCACGCGCTGGGCTAACATCACCTCAACGACTCCGGCGATACCTGCTAGCAGGCCCATAAAGCTATACACGAACAGGTTCAGTGCCAGAATGTTGAAACCGGTGCGCTGCGCCGAGGCAAGATTACCCCCTAGTGCATAAATGCCCCTTCCTAGCATTGTGTAACGCAGAATCACCCATGCTGCCAGGATAACCGCGAACCAAATCAGCGGGATTACTGACAGTCCGTAAGGCACTCCGTCGGGATTAACCAGGCTGATCACATTAGTCTCGGCAAAGCGACGGAACCATTCTGGCATATTGTACAGCCAGGTGCCACCTGAGAAGACGGTGAGCAGACCGTAGTAGATGTTCAACGTTGCAATCGTTGTGATAATGCTGGGGATATTGAAGAAATAGATGACCATCGCGTTGATAAGACCCAAGCTACTGCCGATAGCGGCTGACATGAGAAGCACAGTTGCCATGTTGCCGCCATGCTGCAACGTGACATACATGGTGGTGTAGACGGCTACGGTGGCCACTGCAGTGAAGGAAATATCAATGCCGCCCGAGATCAGGACAAACAGCACTCCAACAGAGAGAATACCCAGGAATGTGTAACTCTTGAGCAGATCGAACAGATTTTCCAGTGTCAGGAAATTGGGATTGAGCAATGTGATCGCGCACGAAAGGATGACAATGACCAGTGCGACATAAGTCTCTTGGTATCTCCACAGTCTTCTCATGGCATTGTCCCGTCGGTCACGGCGAAATGCAACCTAGCTGAGCTGATTGGTACACTGTTGGATATCATCTTCACTGGCATGCGTGGTGTCGAACTCAGCGATGATGCGACCCTTGTGCATTACCAGGACGCGATTGCAGTTATGATACACCTCGGGGATCTCATCTGATATCACGATGATGCCCAAGCCGCGTCGCGCCAAATCACGGATGATTTCGTGAATGGCGCTCTTGGCGGCGACATCTATCCCAATGGTTGGGCCATCAAGGATCAGGATGCGCGGTTGTGTAGCAATCCACTTGGCCAGCACAACGCGCTGTTGATTGCCACCCGAAAGGGTCTGGACAGGTGCTTCCGGCGATGGCACCCTGATGCTCAGCTGCTCGATCCAATGTTTCACCGTGTTACGCACGGCGCGATGATCGATAATGCGCAGTCGATTGACCAAGCGTTCTAGAATGGTGAGAACGATGTTGCGACTCACTGACTGCTGGGTCACGAGACCTTGGGTCAATCGGTTTTCGGGCACGTAGCCAATCCCCAAGCGTACTGCATCTTGCACCGACCGGATGCGCACCGGACGCCCATCTATACGGATCTCACCTGATTGTGCCGGATTAACGCCAAAGAGCGCCAAAGCGAGCTCAGTACGTCCAGAGCCCAGCAAGCCAGTGATACCCAGTATTTCGCCGGCACGCAGTTGAAAGGAGATATCACGGAAGTTGCCGCGCAAGGAAAGGCGCTGTACCTCAAACAAAGGTTGTTCCGGCAACCGAATGGGCACATAGCGGCTGTACTCCAGCTGTTTGCCTGTCATCAGTTCGGTCAACTTGCGATCATTGAGCTCCCGAGCTGGAAAACAGCCGATGTTACGCCCATCACGCAGAACGGTGACGCGCTCAGCGATCTGAAACACCTCATTCAGTTTGTGGCTGACAAAGAGGGTGGCGATACCCTTCGATTGCAGATCGCGCACCACGCTGAACAAAGCTTCCACTTCCCTACGGGTCAGCGAGGCGGTCGGCTCATCCATAATCACCAGACGCACGTCACGCGTCAACGCACGGCAAATAGCAACCAGTTGCTGATCGGCAATCGAGATCTCGCCCACCAGCTCATCCAGCGGAAGGCGCACCCCAATGCGCGCCATTGCACGCCGCGCAATCTCGTGAACAGCGCGCCAATTGACAAAGCGATCGCCAGCAGCCAGGATTTCGCTGAGTGCAATGTTTTCCGCCACGCTGAGGTTGGGGAAAAGGGACAAGTCTTGGTAGATGACCTCGATGCCCTTACGCATGGCATCAATGGAATGATAATCGTGGAAGCGTTCCCCATCGATTTCAATGATGCCCCCTGGATCTGGTTGCACCGCTCCGGAAATGATCTTGATCAGCGTGGATTTTCCAGAACCATTCTCACCTACCAGACAGTGGATCTCGCCATAAGCGACCTCAAAATCCACCCGATCCAGCGCCTGCACGCCGACATAGCGCTTGCTGATGTTCTTCATCGAGAGGAAGGGTTGAGCCATCGTTTTGAACCGTTGATCGAGAAGGGATAACCAAGGAGTCCGAAGCCATCCGCTTCGGACTCCTTGATTCGGTGGTCGATCTCAAGTGACGAACCAGCGCATGATATTAGAAGCCAAGGCTCTCAGCATTTTCCTTGGTGATGTCCAGGGCAGCATCGATGACAAGCACCCGGTCCTTAAGGGTGGCCTTGCCCAGGCCAGCAACGTCCATGCCATCCGTAACCTTTTTGCCGTCCAGCAGGTACTTGGCCAGCCACACCATCCCATAGCCAGCATCCGCCGGGTTCCAGAGGGTGCCATGCTTCAACGAGCCATCCTTGAGGTAAGGCAGCGCCTGGCTGGGCAGAACAGTACCCACAACGGCGATCTTGTCAGCCAAACCTTTTTCCTGAAGCGCCTGAGCGGCCCCAATGGGACCCTGGCTGCCGAAAGCGAGGATACCCTTCAGATCGGGATACGCCTTGATCAAATCCAACGTCTGCTTGCGTGCATCGTCCACTTTCTCAGAGACCGGATAGCGGTCGCCCACCTGCTTCAGGTTGGGATATTTCTCCTTAGCATAGGCGAGCGCGGCATCGGCCCACATGTTGTGTGCCGGCACGGTCAGTGAGCCCACGTACACGGCAAACTCGCCCGAGTCGCCCATAAACTTGACTAACATGTCCAGGTTGTGCTCGCCAAATTTCTTGTTGTCGATCAGCTCCAAGTCATAGTCATTGCCCACCTGATCAGGGGACTCGTGGGTGATAATGATGATCCCCTTGTCTTTGGCTTTCTTGAAGACAGGCTCGAGCGATTTAGCGTCATTCGGCACCACACAGAGTGCATCCACCCCCTTGGCGATCAAGTCCTCGATCACTTTCGCTTGCTGTGCCGGATCATCGGTTGTGTGGCCGGTCTGGTAGGCATTGACTCCCAGCTCCTCGGCCGCGCGCTTGACCCCCTTCTCCATGGTGTTGAACCAGGGAATACCGGTTAGCTTCACCACGACGGCGATCTCATATTTCTTAGCTTCTGGTTGGGCTGCTTCGGTCTTAGCGGGTTCGGTAGCAGGTGCCTCCGTCTTGGCGGGTTCGGTAGCGGGTGCTTCGGTCTTGGGTGCCTGGGTGGCGGGTGGAGCTGTGGGAGTAGCGCAGGCGCTCAACATCATGCTGCTAACTAATGCAAGGGTGAGACTCAATATGAATAAAGTACGTGCTCTCATAGGTGTTCCTCCTTTGGAATAGTGAGATCTTTTGTTGGAAAGCTCGCATCACGGCACAAACCGCGGTGCTTTCGATTGGCTGGCCTACAAGGGAGGGGAGCTAAAAACTCCTCGGCTCGTGTCGGCCCTTTCGTTCCAAACTAGACAGCGTCTCAGTTTCCGCCTGCACTTTAGTGAGATGCCTTATAATTTTAGCAGGTTGTAAATGCAATGGCAAATGGGGAGCTGCCAAAGCTTTTCGTGAAAGAGTGGCATGTCCCTCACCCCAACCCTCTTCCACTAGAACAAAGAGGGTCAGCTTGCCGCCAGCCGTAGGGGCATATGGCAAGGCCGTCCCTTACTGTGGCATGGCAGCTACCCGTGCATAGGCCTCCTGTCCTACTTGCGAACTGCAGGTAGATAGACATGCGGCGGTGTGATCACAGTTGTGGGTATGATTGGGGGCGCGCTTGTGGGTACAGTGGTAGGCGCGGCTGTTGGTATGGGCGTGGGTGTGGCCGGTGGTGACTGAACCTCATAGGCGCCCATATCCACCACCGCTGTGCTGTTGTCGTCTCCATCGACGATACGTAGCTTGCCGTCCAAGTCGGTGGTGACGTTGGCAGGCAGGGCGGCATTATTGCCCGCGTCGACGCACGGCGAATCCGGTTGCAGGTCCAGGTTGCCGCCCGCGAGGTCCACAAAGTGCGGATCGGCGTCAATGTTGTGACCACCATTGTTACCACAGCTGGAGTTCCAACTGGCCGAGTCGCCACAGCCGCGGACGTCACTGTAGGCGACAGTGGGATTGGCGCCGCCATTATTGCTGATCTCCGTGGAGTTATTCCATAGGATGACGTTGGTCAGCACTGGGGTGCTCGATGAGAAGTAATTGTACATCCCACCACCGCTGTTGGCCGTGTTGTTGCCGAAGGTCACATTCACTAGCGTCGGGCTGCTCCCGTTATTGTAGGTTCCGCCGCCGCTGTCGGCCGAATTGCGGTTGAACACCACATTTATCAAGGTGGGCTTGCTGTACGAGTGGTAATTGTACATCCCACCGCCGTTTTGGCCAGCCGTGTTCTCCCTAAAGGTCGCGCGGTTCAGCGTAGGGCTGCTGCGATCGTTGTACATTCCCCCGCCATCTTGGCTGGCTGTGTTACTGCTGAAGGTCACGTTTGTCCAGGTCACGCTTGGGCCGAAGTGATACATCCCGGCACCGCGGTTAGCCGTGTTGTTGCTGAAGATCACGTTCGTCAGCACCGGACTGCTGTTCGTGTTGTACATCCCGCCGCCGTCTTCTGTGGCTGTGTTACCGCTGAAGGTGATGTTCCGCAGCATCGGACTGCTGAAATTGTTATGCATCCCGCCACCGTTATTATGAGGCAACATGCCATCCGCCTGGCCGGCGGTGATCACAAAGCCATCCAGGATGGCGGTGCTAATCACGTTAGTGTTGCTGATAACGTGGTAGCTATTACCGCCACGGATGTTGCTTGGAGTGATCACCGTGCCGCTGATGTCAGTGATGTCGTTGTCGTCTATGTCGCCGCTCAGCACAGTGGCGTTGGTCTTCCAATCGCGCTGGTCTCGGTCAGTCTCCGTCCCGATAAAACCGCCGTAGATCGCCACATCGTTCTTCAGGCTGAAACTGGCCGTACGGTCGGAAGAAACGGTAGTGGGTTTATGAACACCTCGCGACCCAGATTTCATCGCCACTCTTGGCGTTGGTGAGAGCATCTTGCAGGGTACAGACGTTGTCCCAATCGGAGCAGTCACCTTTGCCCTGTGCAGTTGGTGCGGCGTAGAGGATGCCAGGGTCGGCGTGGGCAGGAACGGTCAGGATCACTGCTGCGACGAGAAACAACCCGATTAGTAGCAGAGCTACCCACGCCACGAGAGAATGGAGATCTCGTTTCACTTTATCCTCCTGTGAGTTGAGATATGAAATTGCCCACTGCCGGACCTCGTCAGCGGCGGCCGGTCATTGGGCCGTGTGGGGAACGCATTGCGTTCTCACCCGCACGTGTGACAACGACCTGAGCAGGGCATTGCTCATCGATGCTCCAGTCCGAGAACAAGGAAGGGACAGATACCGCATCCTGTTTATGAACTTGCCCGTGGCGTGCTTTTCGAGGTTCTGTCCCGTTCACGGAGGAGCGATCTTCGAATGCGGGCAACAACTCGAAAGGCATTGTCGCTGTATTGGGGAAGATCTCATCCGCTTCACGTTCCGATAGAGGGAAAACGAGATGATGGACAACGGTAGGTTCGGCAGGCAATCGGCGGATGCGCTCGGTCATGTCGGCAATGGTTACCGTTGGCATAGCTATTCTCACATCGGTCAAATTCTACTCAAAGATGGGTGGTTGGCAAAATTGACACGTGGCAACGCCGCTTCGTGCCCAGAAACCGTCTGTGAAAGCTCTTCCGAGAGAATTGTTAAGCAAAATTGTCAATTTCGATCTTGACAGGGGCGCGGTTGTGTGATACAATTATGCGCAATTGAATAGGGGACACGCTCTTATCCAGAGAGGCGGAGGGATCGGCCCGACGAAGCCTCGGCAACCTGGCACAGTGCCAAGGTGCCAATTCCGACAGAGCGTTCATCGTTCTGGAAGATGAGAGGTCTGTGTGCATCTGAAAACCTCTTCTTTCCCAGAAGAGGTTTTTTGTCGAATCAGAGCGCAATCTTTTCTTGGCAGGAGTCATATATATGTCACAACAGGACATCCCACGCATATTCGGTTTTACCACGCGCCAGCTACACGCTGGCCAACAACCTGATCCCACCACTGGCGCGCGCGCTGTGCCAATTTATCAAACCACATCCTACGTCTTCCGCGACACCGCGCACGCCGCGCGGCTGTTTGCCTTAGAGGAAGCGGGCAACATTTACACGCGCATTATGAACCCCACTACGGATGTATTCGAGCGGCGCATGGCCGACCTGGAGGGTGGGGTAGGTGCCTTGGCGGCCAGCTCTGGCCACGCTGCCCAGACAATGGCCATCCTCACCTTATGTCAGGCGGGTGACCATATCGTCTCGGCATCGACACTCTACGGCGGCACGTTTAACCAATTCAACTACACCTTCCCCCGTATGGGCATTGAGGTGAGCTTCGTCGACCCCAGTGACCCGGAAAACTTCCGCCGCGCCATCCGCGACAACACCAAGCTGCTCTTTGGCGAGACGTTGGGCAATCCGCTCATCAATGTCTTCCCCTTCGAAGCAGTTGCCGCTATCGCGCGCGAATATCGCATCCCGTTGATGATTGACAACACGTTTGCCACGCCCTATCTATGCCGCCCTATCGAATGGGGGGCGAATATTGTCGTCCATTCAGCTACCAAGTTCATTGGCGGGCACGGCACTTCCATCGGTGGTGTCATCGTGGACGCGGGCAACTTCGACTGGGCCGGCAGCGGGCGCTTCCCCAACTTCACCACGCCGGATGAGAGCTACCATGGTCTGGTGTATGCCTCGCTGGGTGCCCCCGCCTTCATCCTCAAAGCACGGGTTCAGATTTTGCGCGACGTCGGCGCCTGCCAGTCACCTTTCAATTCGTTCCTCTTCTTGCAAGGGTTAGAAACGCTCAGTCTGCGCATGGAACGCCACGTGCAAAACGCCCAGGCAGTCGCCGAGTTTCTGGAAGCGCATCCACGTGTCAACTGGGTGACCTACCCCGGCCTGAAGAGCCATCCGGATTACGCACTGGCACAGAAGTACCTGCCTAAGGGCACTGGTGCAGTGTTGGGCTTTGGCATCAAGGGCGGCTTGGAGGCAGGGCGTCGTTTCATCGAGAACCTGCAGCTCTTCAGCCACCTGGCCAACGTGGGTGACGCCAAGAGCTTGGCCATCCATCCGGCCAGCACCACCCACAGCCAGCTGACCCCAGAGGAGCAGATCAGCGCAGGGGTGACCCCCGATTTCATCCGTCTGAGCATAGGTATCGAGGATATCGAGGATATCTTATGGGATTTGGATCAAGCGCTTACCAAAGCGTAAATCTTTCCGTAGCAGGGATAGGGTAGCAGTTAGGGTTTGAACATGACGCGAGAATTTCCGCCTGATTCGGTTGGATTGGTCGAGCGCCAGTATTTCACTTTCGCGACCGATGAGCCAATGCCGCTGGACAGCGGGGAAAAGCTTGGGCCGATCACCCTGGCATACGAGACCTATGGTCAGCTCAACGAGGAGCGTTCAAACGCCATCTTAATCCTCCATGCCCTTTCAGGGGACGCCCATGCGGCGGGTTATCACTCCCCGGAGGACACCAAGCCGGGTTGGTGGGATGACTGCATCGGGCCGGGCAAGGCGTTCGACACGCGGCGCTATTTTGTCGTGTGCTCGAACGTGATCGGTGGCTGCCAGGGTTCCACCGGGCCGAGTTCGATTAACCCGGCCACCGGACGACCATATGGGCTGAGCTTCCCGGTGATCACCATCGGGGATATGGTGCGTGCACAGCGCTATTTGATCGATCACTTGGGCATTGAGAAGCTGCTGGCGGTAGCGGGTGGCAGTATGGGAGGCATGCAGGCACTGCAATGGGCGGTGAGCTATCCGGAACGCGTGCGCTCGGTGTTGGCACTCGCCACCACGGCACGCCATTCCCCCATGTTGATCGCCTTCAGCGAGGTGGGGCGACAGGCAATCTACGCCGATCCGAACTGGAACCGGGGCGATTACTACGATGGCCCGCGTCCCAACGCCGGCCTGGCACTGGCGCGCATGATCGGACACATCACCTACCTAAGCGAGGAGTCGATGCACCAAAAGTTTGGCCGCCGGCTGCAAAATCGCGAGCGCTACGGCTTCGAGTTCGACACCGAATTCGCCGTCGAAGGTTATCTGAAACATAAGGGTACCCAATTCACCAACCGCTTCGACGCCAACAGCTATCTCTACATCACCAAGGCGCTCGATTATTTCGACCTGACCAACGGCTACGGTGGCTTGGCGAACGCTTTTGCTAAGAGCGCCCATATTATGTATCTGGTGGTTTCCTTCACCTCGGACTGGCTGTATCCGCCGTATCATTCCAAGGAGATCGTCAGCGCCCTGAGTGCTGTCGGGGCCGATGTGACCTATTGTAACCTGAAGTCCACCTGGGGGCATGACGCCTTCTTGCTAGAGGTGGAGACAATGACCAAACTGATCGCCGATTTTCTCGATCGGGTGGTGGCAGAACATAAGATCGCGTTGCCGGTGGTGAGGTAGGAAGTTCTACCCCCTTTCATGCATGGTGGGTTCTTAGGTTCGCGGCCCAGTACGGGCGTGGTGTGTGTTGGTTGCGTCCGTACTGATCATTATTCCACTCTTTTCACCTACTACATTGTCTCTGCGATACCCCCGTAGAAGAAACGATGTGCTGCCTTTTTGCGAAGAGAGAGCGTTGAAAGAATCCTTTGGTCAACCAGACTCTTGCAGGAAAGTAGAATGAAAAAGCTGGGGTGAATCTGAATTTTTCCAACACTTTCATTCAGCAAGGAGGGTGTTGAAGAGGCCCCCTAGCCCACCAGATTTTCTTGGGAAAATAGACTGATGGAGCAGGTAACCAATATGTTTTTCAACACCCTCAGCCAGGGGGCTTGACAAGAATAGAACATATGTGCTATTATAGATATGGAGGTATCTCTGTGATTGGAGCCGAAATGGGACGTTAGTGCGCTTTAGAGAGGTGACTTCTTGAGGGGATTCAGTGCATGATCCATACGGTTACTGATGGAACGTTGTGGTCGCGGTCTGGCACTACCACATATGGCACTTACCACCACATGACCCACAAGATACGTGCATCATGGATAGGTTGCATGTAACTGAGAACACGGCTAATATAGAGCGAAATGCGCCGTGATAATAGGCGCGAAACTTCGCGTATCGTATCAGAGGACGTGCTAACGTGACACCGAAAACTCCAACCTATACGGCGGATGATATTGCCCAACTGAAGGGTCTGGAAGCCGTACGCCGGCTGCCCGGTATGTACATTGGGGATAACGCTGCCTATGGATTGCACCACATCCTGCTGGAAGTGGTGGACAATGCCGTGGATGAGGCGATGGCCGGCTACTGCGACCACATCACAGTCACTATCTGCAAGGATGGGGCAGTGAGTGTGGTGGATAATGGGCGCGGCATCCCCGTGGAGATCAAGCCAGAGAAGGGGAAATCCGCGCTGACTTTAGCTTTGACGGAATTGCATACCGGCGGCAAGTTCGAGGGCAGTCGCGGCGGCTATCTTTCCGGCTCGGGCGGCTTGCACGGGATTGGTGTCAAGGCGACCAACGGCTATTCCGAGTGGTTGGAGGTGCGCGTCAAGCGCGACGGGGTCATCTACCGCCAGCGCTTCGAGAACGGCGGCGAACCGGTGACCGAAGTGGAAATCCTACACCCCCACACGGGCGAGTGCATCGGTGTTATTGGCGAGCGGGGTGTCGTTGCGGCGATCAAGGCAGCGGCCGACCGCAGCATCGGCACTGGCACCGAGGTGCGCTTCCGCCCCAAGCGCGAGTGGTTCTCGCCAGCGATGGAATGGCCCCAGCCGGATCAGTATGTGCCGTGGGATTTTGCGCGGCTGGCCACACGCTTTCAGCAGATGGCCGCTCTGAACCCTAAGCTCACCATTGAGTTCATCGACCAACGTGGCAAGAAGCCGGTGTCGCGCACATTTTGCTACCCCGATGGCCTGCGCGACTACCTTACTTTCCTCACGGAAGGCCAGGAGCTCCTGTTTGATGCGCCCATCATCTTCTCGGGACAAGGGAACGGCAACGGCGGGACGATCTCTGTGGAAGTCGCGATGCAATACACCACCAACGATGAGACCCAGATCTACTCCTTCGTCAACTCGATTTATACGCCCCACGGAGGTACCAGCGTTTCGGGATTTCAGGCCGGACTCACCAAGGCGCTCAACCAGTTCGCCCAAGGCCTCAAGGACAAAGACCTCAAGTCAACCACAATCAAGGGTGAAGATACCCTATTGGGCTTGACGGCCATTATCAATGTGCGCATGAGTGACACTCCTACCTTCAGCTCGCAGACCAAGGAATCGCTTACCTCGCCGGAAGTGCAGGGTGTCGTGATGAGCGTCACCTACGAGAATCTGCTCACCATCTTCGGCAAGAAGCCGACAATCGGCCGGGCGATTGTACGTCAGTGTGTCGCGGCACAAAAGGGACGCGAGGCAGCGAAACAGGCGCGCAAGCTGGTGATGCGCCGCTCAGCGCTCGATGTGCCGGAAGCGGGGATTCTGGGCAAGCTGGCCGATGTTGCCAAGGGTACCCCCACCGAGCACACGATCCTATACATCGTCGAAGGAGACTCGGCTGGCGGCTCATGCAAACAAGCGCGCGACCGACGCTACCACGCTATCCTGCCCCTGCGCGGCAAGCCGCTCAACACCTATACGCCCAAGCTCAACCGCGTTCTGTCCAACGCCGAGATCAAAGCGATTGTCGCTGCTATCGGTGCGGGTGTGGGAAGCGACTTTCAGCTCGACGAGATGCGCTATGGTGGCGTCGCCATCCTGACCGATGCCGATCACGACGGCCATCATATCAAAACGCTGCTGCTCTCCTTTTTCTGGAAGTATATGCGCCCGATGGTTGAGGCGGGCCGGCTCTATGTTGCCGAGGCACCGCTCTATCTTATCCGTGAGAAGTCCAGCAAACAGCGCAGCGCCTATGCCTACGACGACGAAGAGCGGGATCGCATCATCGCCCGTTTTGGTGGCCCTGGCAAGGTCACAGTGCAGCGCTATAAGGGTTTGGGCGAGATGAACCCGGAACAGCTCAAGGAGACTGTTTTCGCGCTTAACCCCAATGGCGATAACCCCGTGCTCAACGAGCACTTGGTGCGCTTCGAAGTAGACGATGTCCATCACCTCAACACCGCGATGAACGTATTGATGGGCAGCTTGGCGGCGCGGCGCAAACACTGGCTCTTCACGCGCTGGGAGCATGGCGCCGAGGTGGCCGACGAATTTGAGGCGGTTGGCGCGGAGAACGGTGAGCTGGTGGTAGAAGAAGAGATGGAGGAGTAATTCCCTATGAATTTGCGCACTATCCCTGCAGCCAGTGATTTGGCGCAGAGCTACTTCCGTTATGCCACCTATACTGTATTGGATCGTGCGCTGCCCGATGTGCGCGACGGACTGAAGCCGGTGCAGCGGCGCATCCTGTATGCTATGTACGATATGGGCCTACGCTCGGATGCCCCCTACAAGAAGAGCGCGCGCATTGTCGGTGAGGTGTTGGGCAAATACCATCCTCACGGCGATGCTTCGGTCTACGATGCGTTGGCGCGCATGGCCCAGAGCTTTTCGCTACTGCACCCTCTCGTGGATGGGCAGGGCAACTTCGGCTCGGTGGACGGCGATAGCCCCGCAGCGATGCGCTACACCGAGGCACGTCTGGCACCCATCACCGATGAGATGCTTGCCGACATTCGACGTGACACAGTGGACTGGATGCCCAATTTCGACGGATCCCTGTTGGAGCCCGAGCTATTGCCAGCAGCGTTGCCCAACCTGTTGATCAACGGCTCTTCGGGGATCGCGGTCGGCATGGCGACCAATATCCCCTCGCACAACCTGGGCGAGGTCTGCGATGCGGTTGTTCTGATGGTGGAGCGCTGGAAGCAACGCGATAAGATCACCGTGGATGACCTGATGACCGCGATCAAAGGGCCGGACTTCCCCACGGGGGGTATCGTCTATCGTTACGCCAGCAACGAGGAGAATGGACAGCCGGTGGACTTGATCCGCAAGGCGTACGAGACCGGGCGCGGTCCTATTCCAGTGCAGGGACGGGTGGACGTCGAGGACATTGGCGGTGGCAAGAGCAACATTGTCATCACTGAGCTGCCCTTTGATCAGCACGGTGCGGTGAAGAAAGGCCCCTTCATTGAGAAGATTGCCCAACTGGTGCGCGAAGGCAAGCTCACCGGTATCACCGACTTGCGCGACGAATCGGACCACGAGGGGATGCGCATTGTGGTGGAAGTCTCACGCGCGGCGGATAAAGATAAGGTGCTTCAGGATTTGTTGCGCTACACCCCCCTGCAGGGCAGCTTTAGGGTCATTATGCTGGCGTTGGTGCCCAATCCGGACTATGTTGAGGATAAAGCATCTGTTCCGGAGGGGCTCGCCGCGGTCGAGCAAGATGAAACGCGTCTGGTCTCTAAGACGATGCCACGCTACTTGAACCTCAAGGAGATGCTTATCCATTTCGTCGAGCATCGTCTCAACATTATTGTGCGCCGTTCGCGGCATGAACTGGCTGAGCGCGAGCATCGCCTGCACATTGTAGAAGGTCTTCTGATCGCCCTTGCTCACATTGACGAAGTCATTGCCATCATCAAGAAGTCGCGCACAGCCGAGACGGCGCAAGCAAACCTGATGAAGCGGTTTAAGCTCACGGAGGTGCAGGCGCGTGCCATCCTGGATATGCAATTGCGTCGGCTCGCTGCCCTGGAACGCACCAACCTGGAGAACGAGCGCAAGGAGCTCAAGCAGCGCATCGCCTACCTGAAGGCGCTGCTTAACTCGGAGGCGAAGCAGCTGGAGGTAATCAAGGAGGAAACGCTTGCCATCAAGGAGAAATATGCCCAACCACGTCGCACTCTGATCTTGGAGCGCGAGCAGGCGGGTGGCGCTGTCACCACAACGCAGTTGCTGACTCCACAAGGCCCTCAGACGATCACCGTGACCAGCAAGGGTTTGCTCTATCGGATGCCATCCGATCAATCTTTCCCACGCCCATCAACTGGTGTGACTGCGCGTGTTGTTGAGTCGCCTTTACTCTATCTATCGGCCAGTCCGACGGACACGTTGTTACTCGTGAGCAGCTCCGGAAAAGCGTGGCGTGGAGCCATCGGGCGTATCCCCGAACGGGTTGCGTTGGCAGAATTTCTCCCGGATACGAGTACCCTTGTCGGGGGTGGTGTACTATGTCCGGGAAGGTTTCTTAGCCTCATTGCCGACAATGCCCGCGCCAAGCGTACCCTGCTCGACGATCTCAGGGGTGGCGAAGGCAGCTGGAGCCAGGTGATGGGAGGGCTGAATGGTGGGCGTTTGCTCGCCGCTGCTATCACCGACGGCACAGCCCATATAATGCTGTTCACACGTCAGGGCAAAGCGATTCGCTTTCGAGAAGAGGAGGTCAATCCCCAAGCTTCCGGCTCTGCCACCGGGGTGACGGCGATGAAATTGTCCACTGATGACGTGATTATATCCGCTGCTCTGGTGGAACCTGGCGATGATTGGTGGGTGGTGGTGGTGAGCGAGCGCGGCTGGCTCAAGCGCATCCCCTTGGCCGAGTTCCCGGTGCAGGGGCGTGGTGGTGGAGGGGTACAGCTGCTCAAGATCACCCCCGCTACCGGCCTGGTGGTAGCGGCGACTGTGGCTCACACCAAAGGATATGCCAGCGTGCTGAGCGGACGTGGCCGGCGCCACCACTTCAAGGTTTCTGAGGTACCGATCTCCAACCGCGTCAATCGCGGTGAACGCTTGGTGGACTTCGGTGACGACGATGTCATCGCTACCCTTGTCTCCTATCGTTAGATACAACCCGTTCATCGCAAATCCGCCCCGCTGTGGTATAATGACGCGGCTATGAGCAACTTCGTCCATCTGCATGTGCACAGTGAGTATTCTTTGCTGGATGGCCTGGCGCGTATCAAAGACCTCGTCAGCTGTGCTAGCGCTATGGAGATGCCCGCTCTGGCGCTCACCGACCATGGAGCAATGTATGGCGCAGTGGAGTTCTATCGTGCCGCCCAGAACCGAGGTATTAAGCCCATCATTGGGTTGGAAATCTATTTGACCCCATTAGGGCGGCGCATGAGCGACCGGGAAGCGAACATCGATGACAAGCGTTTCCATCTGCTTTTGCTAGCCCAGAACAACACAGGGTATCGAAACCTTCTCAAGATCGCCTCAGCTGCTCAGCTAGAGGGTTTTTATTACCGCCCACGCATCGACCGCGAGTTCTTGGCAGCGCATAACGAAGGCCTTATCGCCACCACCAGCTGCGCTGCCGGGGAGATCCCGCGCCTGCTCATGCAGGGCGAGGAAGAAAAGGCGCGCGAGCGCCTAAAATGGTGGGTGGACGTCTTCGGGCGCGAGCGCTTTCTAATTGAGCTCCAAGAGCACAACATCCCTGAGTTAACCACGGCGAACCGTCAGATGATTCGCTGGGCACGTGAGTTTGGTCTGCAGCTGATCGCCACCAACGACGTGCATTACGTAAAGCAGAGCGATGCACGTTATCACGATGTGCTCTTGTGCGTCCAGACGGGTGAGCTGGTGAAGCAGCAAAACCGCATGCGCATGAGCGATGACAGTTATTATATGAAAAGCTATGCGGAAATGGCTGCCGTCTTTGGCGAGCTGCCGGAGAGTCTCACCAACACGGTCGCTGTGGCGGAGATGTGTGAGCTGGATCTGACTCCGCAAGGTTATCACCTGCCGCCGTTCCAGGTGCCAGCGGGATACGACGCGGCGAGCTTTCTGTGTCACCTGGTGGAAGAGGGTCTTGTCCGACGCTATGGCGAACATGCCAGTAAGCCTCACATCCAGGCGCGCAAGGAACACGAGCTGAAGATCATCCACGATATGGGATTCGATACCTACTTCCTAATCGTGTGGGACTTGTGTGAGTTTGCCCGTCGCAACAGCATCTGGTGGAACGTGCGTGGTTCTGGCGCTGGCAGCTTGGTCGCTTACGCTATCGGTATCACCAACTTGGATCCGCTGGCCAACAATTTGCTCTTCGAACGCTTCTTGAATCCAGGTCGGGTGAGCATGCCGGATATCGATCTGGACTTTCCGGATGATCAGCGCGACCAGCTCATCAATTACGTTGTTGAGAAGTATGGACAGGAGAATGTCGCACAGATCATCACCTTCGGTACCCTGGGAGCACGTGCATCGATCCGTGATGTCGGGCGTGCGATGGACATCCCCTTACCAGAGGTGGATCGCATCGCGCGCATGATCCCGGGTGGTCCCAAGGTCAAGATCAGCGACGCATTGGAGCTTTCCCCCGAGCTGCGGGAGCTCTACGAAAGTGCCGATTACATCCGCGAGCTGATCGACACAGCTATGCACCTGGAGGGCTTGGCACGCCACGCAAGCACGCATGCAGCCGGGGTGATCATTTCTGACCGCCCACTGGTAGAGTACACTCCGCTTCACCGCCCCACCAAGGAAGGCGAGACAGGCACCGTCACCCAATATGATATGGAAGTGCTCGAATCGATCGGCCTGCTGAAGATCGACTTCCTGGGTCTTTCCACATTGACGGTGATGCGTCGGGCGTGTGAGCTGATCGAAGCACGTCATGGGGTCAAGCTCGATCTGACCACCATCCCTGTCGACGACCCCAAGGCGTTTGAGCTACTCAGCAGTGGCCACGTGACCGGCGTCTTCCAGGTGGAGTCGGCAGGCATGCGGCGCGTTTTGACCGCGATGAAACCGACCAAGTTTGAACACATTGTCGCGACGATCAGCCTGTATCGTCCCGGTCCAATGGAATATATTGACGAATATATCGATCGCATGCACGGGCGTAAGCCGGTGGAATATCACCATCCTGCCTTGGAGCCCATCCTGGCCGAGACGTACGGGATCATCGTTTACCAGGAACAGATCATGCAGATCGCGTCGCAACTTTCGGGATACACCCCAGGCGAAGCGGATCTGATGCGCCGTGCGGTGGGCAAGAAAAAAGAAGAGGAGCTGCGCAAACATCGCGAAAAGTTCATCCGCGGTGCGGTGGAGCGGGGTATCCCTGAAGATGCGGCAGGACGCATTTTCGACGACATCGAGTATTTCGCCAATTACGGCTTCAACAAGGCACATGCCGCGGACTATGCCGTCATTACCTGCCAGACCGCTTATCTGAAAGCCCATTACCCGGTGGAGTATATGACGGCGTTGCTGACTGTGGAACGTCACAACGTGGCGAAGGTGGGTGCCTTGATCAGTGAATGTCGTGCGATGGGCATTCAAGTGCTACCACCCGACATCAACGCCAGCGATACCCTTTTCACCATTGAGGACACGTCGTCTGGGCCGGCGATCCGCTTTGGGCTGGGTGCGGTTAAGAACGTAGGGGAGGGTGCCATCGAGATCATCTTGCAGGAGCGCGCCCGCGGCGGCCCATTTACCAGCATTGATGATTTCTGCCGTCGGGTGGACCTGCGCCAGGTCAATCGCCGTGCTCTGGAGAGCTTGATCCGTGTCGGTGCCTTGCGTGCTTTTGGCCAGCGTGCGCAGCTGCTTGCCATCGTGGACCGTATGATGAGCCTTTCTGTCCAGACTCACCAGGCTGCCGCGACTGGTCAGCTGAGCATGTTCGACCTGGGAGGCTTCAGTGCCCCGAACACAGGCTCGATCTTGTATCCTTTGCCAGAAGTCGAGGAAGTCTCGCGTCGGGAGATCCTCAATTGGGAGAGGGAGCTGGTGGGTGTCTATGTCTCGGAGCACCCGATGCAGCCGGTCATGAATCGGTTGCGTGACGTCGTCACATGTTTCTTGGGCGAGGTCGACGAGAGCTTGATCGGTCACAAGGTCACTGTAGTGGGGATGATCAGCCGCGTGCGTCAGATCTACGCCAAGAACAACAAAGCAATGGCCTTTGCCGAACTGGAGGATGCCCAGGGCAGCGTTGAAGTGGTGGTCTTCGCCAAACTGTATGAGCAGACGCGCGCGCTGTGGCAGGAGGGGAAAGTGGTTGTCGTGCGGGGCACAGTGGACAATAAGAATGGGCAAGACTTGAAAATTGTCTGTGAGACAGTACACGAGGAGATCACCCAAGTGCGTCCTTTGGAGGCATCATCGCAAGATGATGAACGTGCTGAGGCAGTTTCCATTGCCAACAGCTCAGCACCATGCCGTCTCCAAATCATCATTCCACGCACACACGATGTCGAACGCGACCGCCAACGCGTCCGCGAGGTTTTTGATGTTGTCACGTCCTTCACAGGGGAAGACCATTTTAGCCTTTGCATCCAGGACGGCGAGGGGGTGGTGCAGTACGATTTTCCAGAACACCGCACGTGCAACTGTGTGGAGTTGCAGCAGAAGTTGATCCAGCTGC
Source organism: Anaerolineae bacterium (assembly GCA_049969215.1). Classification (GTDB taxonomy): domain Bacteria; phylum Chloroflexota; class Anaerolineae; order 4572-78; family NAK82; genus NAK82. Next base: position 26,108 of record JBMFPH010000006.1, read on the forward strand.
TGGGTGCTACTGCCGTGCGCGTGTTGCCACCACCCTATGAGGGCAATTGACAGACCGCTGCGGCGTTCGAGAAGGAAAAATGCCTTCAGCCGCTCAGGTTCTACCAGGAGAGCAGACCAAGCCTCCTGTTACCTTCCGCGCTAGAGGGCAAGATCAAGATCACCGATGTCACGCACAAACGCGACATTACGCGTAGGTGATGACCAAGATACATCAAAACGAGTTAGTTCACCCCTCAATGATACGCCATGCCCCACGAGACAAGAGGGTATGTACAGAGCTCATCACTCCAGCGTCAGCTGGGCAAGTGGTAACCATTCGGATGGGTGAAGTGGTACAACAACCTCATCGGAGAGCAGTTGCCAGTGGCCACGCATTCCCAATACTTCCATAGCTAGGGTGATGTTCGCCATCGCGATGCCGCCATCATAGAGATTGTAATGCTGTGCTGCCCCTGGGCCGTAGCGCGGATTGTGGCGCAGGACGAAGAGGATCAGGCAATTGTCATTCCAGAGGAAACGCCATGGTTGCGCATTACAAGCTGAAGGCGCCCGTACGGCCGCCTCGATCAGAGGACGCAACTGCGCAGGCGGTTGCGCCGGATGGTCAGCACGTCCCAAGAAAAAGAAGCGCTCCAGCGCGGGTGGCTTCGTGCGACCGAGCATGGAGCGCACCAGGCCATCCAATGCGCGCCCTCCAGCCGTCTCCGCGGCCCGTCCGAAGACCACCAGTGCTCCAATGCGCGCATCGGCGGGGAGATCTAGGAGAGTTCGCGCTTGTTCTTCGTGTGGCAACGTGCCGATGTAACAGGTGGCGATGCCCAGCGCGGTCAGCCGCACCACGACCTGCTCGACACGATATCCTAAATCGGTCAGCGGGTGCACCACGCCCTGGAGATAAGGCACCAGCGCATGCGGTGGAGTGATCAGGCGTCCATAGGCGCCCAACAGGGTTACCAAATCCTGCCGCACCACATCGCTGCGCAGGCGAACGGTGAATCGGTTCGCGGGCACGAGCGGCCGGACGTCCTCAGCAAGCGCAAGTACCTGTTCCAACGTCGCTTCGTCCAGCGGTTGTGCGTCGTATCGACGCACCGACTGGCGTGCCAGGATTGCTTGATACAAAGGCGAATCGTCCATCTCTGTTGCAGCCATAACCCTTTAGCTCCGCTTGCACGGTTGTAGGAGAGAAGGCATCCACTCCCTCAAGGTCCGCAGAGCATATGAGTGATGACGCGTCAGTCTTTCTTGCGCACCAGCGAGTAGGTGCGAGGTAGGCGCGCCAACAACGCGCATTCGGACGCCTGGGCACAGCCGGCGCAGTGCAACGCACAACCCTGCGCGGCTGCCTCGCGGTCGTCACGCAGCTTACCCATACGCAGTAATGTCTGGAGCATCCCTTCCAACGCGGTGGGCTCAACACCCAGGCGCGTGCTCAGCTCCTGCAATGTGAGCGGCTGTTGCGCCGCTTCCAGCTCCTCCAACAAGCGGGTCAACATCGTCCTACCCAATGGCCGGCAAGCTGGCAGCTGCAATGGACTGGCCGACACGCCGACTCTTCTCATCCGGCAGTTGGATGGAGACGCTTTCCGCGAGCTCGGCGAACTCACCCTCCAGCACACGCTTTGCCTCTTCCAGGATCAGCGGGCCACCCGAACCAGAGGTGCAGCGCCCCAAAATCAGCACATGTTTCAAGGTATAGAAGTCAGCGTAATGGGCAATGGCATAGCCCATATAGACGCCTATGGTCCGCCAGATCTGTTCGGCGCCTGGATGACCAGCTTCCAGCTGCTCCTGTGCCGCCTTCAGTCGTTCCGCGTCCGGCACGTCCTCGGGGATATGCACGCTGGCCAGCGGCGCCAATCGAAAGACGCACTGCTGCGAGAAGTATTGCGCGCCACAACCACGATCACCTGACCATTCGTCCACTGGCGCCGTGGGACTGTAGTCGACTGGCACGAAGGCCAGCTCATTCAGCCAGTCGGTGATGTTGCCCTGTGGTGTCACATAGCCACCCGCTTGGCTCGATCCCAGCGCAATGCCCAAAACCGCATTGTCTTCCAGCGACATCGAGCCGGCCAATGCAGTGACCTCGCCGTCGTTGACGATCTCCAGCGGCACACCCAGTTCCTGACGGATGCGCAGGAATAGGTCACGCACCTCGTGGTAACGCTCGCGCGGCACACCACGGAAGAGCGAGGCGATGCGCACCCGGTTGTTGACATAGACGCCGGCAGCGCTACCACCGATTGCATCCACACGTGGCATCTTGGAAGCGGCTAGTTTCAGCGCGTCCATAATGTAGCGATAATGATATTCCGGGTCGCTTTGTTTCCGCGGTTCCCAGACAATCTCGTGGCTGAAAATCGCCTCGCCGTTCACGACCGCGGACACTTTCAGATCGGAAGCACCTAAATCGAAGCCGATGCGATACCCATCCAGATGGCGTCCCAACGGCCGTTCGCTTTCCTTTTCGGGGGGCACTTCCTCGGGGGCACACGAAACCACTGTGAAGGGTTGGTCATAGATGTCCTCGCCCATCACTCGCGCGTCGAACGCGCGCTCGCCCTCTGGGCTGTAAGTTTGCCGGATGAAGGCACCAATGCTGGTCGGACCGCCCACGTACACTTTCCAGCCGCCCCGCTGCCAGAGCAAGAACTTGACCAATCGCTCGGCATACATCAGGTTGGCCTCGGCGCGGGGATGCCCCTCGGGGAAGACAATCGTCTCGAAGCGCGAAAGGTTGCCTTCGCCGCGTTCTAGACCTAGCACCAGCGGTACACCTCCACCAGAATTGGTCACCTCTTGGCGAAAGGCGCGGTTGGCCAACACAGCGGGTCGGAATCCGTCATCCAACGGCGGACAAAAACGCGGTGAAATCAGTCGCAGCGCTCCGCTCATATGCTACACTCCTGGTTGCGTAATGATCGCTTCGGTAGAACTTGATTCTACCATTGAAGCGAATTTCGTGCTACTGGCAGGACACGGTGAAGCGTTCGGAAAAGGCTGCGCGAGCGGGCAGGACGTCGATTCACCTGATTCGTCAGTGGTGATGCACCCAGATGTTAGTCTCACCGCGCCGCTTTGCCACCCAATCACCTATCTGCCAGTTGCTCGGAGCAAGCACCTTGCACAGCTTGCCGCGGCTGGGTTCCTGAATTAGGTATATAACCGCTCTTCCGGTGCATGAGGCAGCACAGTTGCACCGCTGGCTGCGCGAGCGAGCATGGCTATTTGTAAAGTGGCACTCCTCACCCCGGCGTCTTCCGCGATAGAAGCACGTAGGGAAGCATGGAGCATCAACTGACCAAGCGCTGCCCCAGCTCATATGCTTCCTTTAGCACCTCCGGCCGGCTGCGGATCGCTCCAGGGTCGTTGGCACTGCCGTACACCAGCCCAACCAGCTCAGCTTCCAGATAGCGCAACATGTCCTGGAACATGCGGATGGCATTGATGGCGCCTGAGGTGTAGGGATCTACGTCGCCGTAAGTGAGCATGACGCCGAAGCGCTTGCCGTTCAGGGCATTGTTCGCCGTGCCCTGCAGAGCATAACAACGGTCAATAAACAGCTTGGTTTGCGCCGAGACGCTGAACCAATAGGTCGGGCTGGCGATGAGAATGGCATCTGCCCGGCGCAGCGGCCCATAGAGCGCTTGCATGTCATCCTGCAAGACACATATGCCGGTCTCCTGGCAGCTGTCGCAGGCGTCACAGGGGTTGATACTCAGATCAGCCAAGCGGAAAATCTCCACCTGAGCGCCACTGGCCTGAGCACCGGCAGCAGCGCGCTCGACCAACACAGCGCAGTTGCCTTGCTTGCGTGGACTGCCATTCACGATGACCAAATAGCGGTTGGACATTGTAGCACCTCACTAATGTTTTTCGCTCGAGGAAGGTGTTGGAAGTAGTCGCGGCTGGTCCCGGGCTACACCGGCCGCACGCATCATCCCTGACGCCTCTGACTTTGCCGCGCTCTCGGCTGATACAGTCTCTCCGAGTGGCATCACCTCCTCTGTGCCGGCTGCACCCCAGCTCTGGAAGGAGACATCGTCCACGAACAAGTTGCTATTGAGCGAGCCATCCGTCTCAGCGCGAATTTGCAAGAAAACGGTCTGACCGGCATAACTGCTGAGATTAACGGTGTGGCGCACCCAGCCATTGGTGTTCCGGCTGGTACATAGATCGTACATATCGACCACCGTGTCGTTAATGACGACCCCGCCGAAGTCGTAACCGCAAGCATCCTTGGAGGCGATCCAATGCCAGTAGTGCAGATAGTGGTTACCCGTTGGTATGGTCACTTGCTGGCGGATGAACGAGATGTCATTGTAATCTCCACCCAGCCAGACCACCCAGTTACCGCTGTGAGGAGAGACGCTGCCCGGGAGTGCTGACCTTGGCACAATCAGCTGCCAGCCGTGCGAGGAATACTCATACCATGCCGTTCGCCCCTGCTCGAAATCCCCGTTCAGGAGTGACAAAGGCGCCCTCGAGATCACCGGAAGGTAAAGTCGTCTCACTGATGGAGTGGGTGGAGGAGTGGTAGGCTCAGGTGTGGGGGGTGGTGCACTACCATATGAGATGTACGTAGCATTGTAGCCAATCCTTGAAGTGCCATAGCGGATGCGCATCCAGCCGCTCTCTCCCCAGTCTGTACCCCACGAGTTGCGCAAGTACCATATTCCTGCTCCATCGTCCCAGCCGGTCAGAACGACGCCATGGTTGACAGGATACTGCATGCAAGTCCCTGACTCATTGGTGCCAAATATACCTCCACTGTAGTTGCGAAATGCGCTTCCAGCGCACACCGTCGTCGCCACCGGCCCGTAGGCATAGATGGCCTGCTTGAGCGCGGAATTGGTTGGGATTGCCTCCTCGGCACCGGTCACATAGGACCAACCGCTTATCTTCTCGTGGTGTGCGTAGGCGGTGGTGCATGGCACCTCCCAACCCCGATAGGGAAAATCGCTTTCGTACACTGCGCCTGCTGCGGTTTGATTCCGACCCATTTTCCACCAGTGGTAATCATGCACCCATTGCCCTCCATTACAATCCCAGCCGTCTGTGTTGCAGGAAAGCAGGTATTGTTCGGACAAGTTTCTTAATACGCCATCCTTAATGCGGATCGCTATTTCCAAGACGCCTACCGTACCAAAGGCCCAACAGGCGCCGCACTCGCCCTGATCTCGAATCGAGGGACAGGGGTATGTCTCGCACCAGTTGAAATGTGAAGGCAAGGAAAGAGCCCCGATATCGAGTTCGGGCGTCTCCTGAGGCAAAGGTGGCGGCGCGCTTGTTGGTGCAGGGATGAGATCGGGACGAAGAGGAGCAAGGCATTCTACTGTGACTGAAAACACCTTGCGCGGGGGAATGTTCCGTTGCCAGGGCCGCCAGTAGGCCAGGGACAGGGCGCTGCGCCCGGCGCCAATACAATAGAAGCGTATGAGCTGGCGCGCCGGTGCGCCCAGGCGTTCCGAGAGTCCCTCGTATTGCGGCGTGCTCACCAAGTCCTGCGCCAGGACACTGGCATCAAAATCGGTTGGGACCCACTCATAACCAGTAGAGGGCTTGGCTTCCAGATGGAGGACCAGTACCTGGTTCTCTCTCAGGACGACCTCGCTGCTGGCGTCTTTCTCAGAGAGGCCAATTTCCTCAGGAGGCTGTGTTTCTTGGAAGGGTGCCTCGGCAACGGTGCCCGTGGCAACGAGCAGGGCGAGCAGAAGTGCAAAGATCAAAGCCCTGATCAGGCTGGAAGCCCTGCCGGGCATGCGTGGGTGCCTCCTTCTGGCACTGCAAGTATTAGAAGAGATCTTGCTTCACACGATACACTTATACAACAATGCTCACCAGCCGTCCAGGCACGTAGACGATCTTGCTCGGTGTGCGGCCGGCCAGATACTTACGGGCACCGTCGGTCTCCAGGGCGCGCGCTTGTGCTTCCTCCATGCTGATGTCCGCAGGCGCTGTAAAGCGATCACGCACTTTGCCGTTGACCTGCACCACAATGGTAATAATCTCTTCGGCAGCCAGCGCTTCATCCCACGTTGGCCATGCCTGTTGGTGGATGCTGTACGGCCGGCCGCGCCGCGTCCAGAGCTCTTCGCTGATATGCGGGAAAGCGGGCGCCATCAACAGCAGCAACGTGTCGACCGCTTCCTCCCATGCCGGTGTGTGCACCACTGTACTCTCTTTGGCCTTAATAAGGTAGTTAGTGTATTCCATCAGCGCTGCGATCATCGTGTTGAAGGAGAAGCTCTCCATGTCCTGTGTCGCGCGGCGTACTGTCTGGTGCTGTTTACGGCGCAGGGCGCGGATGGATGCTTCATCCGTGGTTGCATTCTGCGTTGAAGACGCCGGGTGCTCTAAGACCAAGTTCCACACCCGCTCGAGGAAACGTTGCACGCCCAGCACGCCAGTGCTACTCCACGGGCCTCCTTGATCCCAGCGAAAGCCAAACATCAGGTAGCCACGCACGACGTCGGCGCCGTATTGTTGTACCAAGTCGTCCGGCGCAATAACGTTGCCGCGACTTTTGCTCATCTTCTCGCCGTCTTCGCCCAGGATGATCCCCTGGTTGAACAGGCGTAGCATCGGCTCGCTGAATGGGACGATGCCCATATCGCGCATCGCCTTGGTGAAGAAGCGCGTGTAGAGCAAGTGCATGGTGGCATGTTCCACTCCGCCGGTATACTGATCTACCGGCAGCCAGTAAGCACCCTCTTCGGGGTTAAAGGGAACATCATGAGCACTCAGCGGCCGGTCTGCCTTCCAGTGACGCTCCATATAGGCGTACTGGTACCACGAGGAGCACATAAAGGTGTCCATTGTGTCCGTCTCGCGCTCGGCCGGGCCACCGCAGCGCGGGCAGGTGGTGTAGCGGAAGCCCTCATGGAACTTGAGCGGGGACTCGCCGGTGGGCATGAATTCCACGTCATCGGGCAGGAGCACAGGTAGCTCTTCGTAGGGCACCGGCACGATGCCGCATGCCGGGCATTCGATCATCGGGATGGGCGCGCCCCAATAGCGCTGTCGGCTGATCAGCCAATCGTGCAGGCGGTAGGCGACGGCAAACTTACCGATGCCTTGTTGCTCCAACCAACGCGTCACAGCATGGCGGCCTTCGTTCTCCTCGGTGAGTTGGGCCGGCAAGCCATATTGCGCCGCCAGCTCAGGCGTCCACTCCTCCAAGCTATACTTAGCAATCGTGGGGAAGCCACTGAACGGGCCGCTGTTGACCATTATCCCTGGGCCGGTGTAAGCCTGCTGAAGGGGCTGGCCATCCCAGTCCACGGGAGCGACGACCACCGGAATGGGCAGGTTGTATTTGCGCGCAAACTCGAAGTCGCGTTGGTCGCCGCATGGCACGGCCATGATGGCACCAGTGCCATACGTCATCAACACATAGTCCGCCACCCAGATAGGAATGCGCTCGTTGTTGACCGGATTGATGGCATAGGCACCGGTGAAGACACCTGTCTTCTCACGATCAACAGCTTCGCGCTCGATATCGGCCATACGGCGCGCTTGTTCAACGTACGCTTCCACAACGGGACGTTGCTCATCCGTCGTGAGCTCCATTACCAGGGGATGTTCCGGCGCCAGCACCATAAAGGTGGCGCCCCATAGGGTGTCCGGGCGTGTAGTGAAGACAGGCAAGGCGTGGTTGCCCTTCTCCGTGCGGAAGATCACCTCCGCACCTTCGCTGCGCCCGATCCAGTTGCGCTGCATGGTGACCACCCGCTCGGGCCACTCCAGGCCGGAGAAATCCAGCAGCTCTTCCGCGTAGGCGGTGATGCGCAAGAACCACTGGGCAAGGTCTTTCTTGATCACTGGGGTGCCGCAGCGCTCGCAATGACGATCTTCTCCCCATACCTGCTCACGTGCCAGGGTGGTGTTACAGGTAGGGCAGAAGTCGACCGGCGCCATCTTTTTGTAGGCCAACCCGGCATCGTACATTTTCAAGAAAAACCATTGTGTCCAGCGGTAATATTCCGGCTCGCAGGTGACGCATTCGCGCCGCCAGTCGAACATGGCGCCCATAGAGCGGAGTTGTTTCCGCATACGTTCGATGTTGGCATACGTCCATTCTTTGGGATGGATTTTGTGTTTAATGGCAGCGTTTTCTGCGGGCAAGCCAAAGGCATCGAATCCCATAGGGAAGAGCACATTGTATCCGCGCATGCGCATCCAGCGCGCCCGCGCATCGGAAGGCACCATGGCGTACCAGTGGCCGATGTGCAGGTCGCCGGACGGATAGGGATACATGGTCAGTGCATAGTGCTTGGGACGCGAAGGGTCCACATGAGCGTGGTAAAGGCCATCGGTCTCCCACTTTTGCTGCCATTTGGGCTCGATCTGCTGCGGAATCCACTTATCTGGCATTAGGTATCCCTTTGGTTTGCTATCTTGATTTATATCACTTCTTTGGTACATGTTTGAGCACAATCGCTTCGAGCATGTCGAGATGGGCCAAGTTCAGAAAATAATGGCAGGATTCAACCAGGCGTTCAAAATCCTGCTTGCGTGCCAGCCAACCACCCCCGTCCACGAAGTTCACAAAGACTCTGTTCTCGCGATAGCGGCTGTTATGCCGGTTGACCCGTTCGTAGGCAGCCAACATATCCCTTGCTTTGGTTGACTGACCACTGCTGGTGGTTTCCTGAAAGGAACTCATAATAATCACTCAAGGATCCTGTACACCAGGAATGGCGAAGTCTATATCGGTCTCAATCAGCGGAGAACGACCACTCGCGTAGCTAGTGCCATATTTGGCCTGAATCCGCTCCAGCTGCTGCTTGATTCGACTTTCCACAATATAACCCTTACGTGCGCCATAGGTACCGATGAGCTGGTTCTTGTAATGAATGCGCCGCACCGCTTGGAGCTCGCTTTGGACCTCCTGATAATTCAGCCTCTCGAGATAATAGCGTGGCACGTGTTGTTGGAGTTCTGGGTCGTTCTTGCCTCTCAATAGCAGATGAGCTATTAAATGTGCAAGGGCCGGTTTTTCTGCCATCTTGCGCTTTATTTTGCTCATCGACCATTCTACATCAAAGGGCTCATCAATGCGGCCCAACTTGCGCAGTAAGGAGATGATCCGCTTGAACTTTTCATCGGAGAGTTGGATACCTTTGAGAATCACATCCAGACCGTCCCGTCTTCGGACAATGAACTCAGCGATGACATGGGCAGATTCTGAGACAGCCGGATCGCCCGCCGTTATGAGCATGGCAGCGACTTTTTCGTCGATCCCTTGCCCAAGCGTTTCATCCACAAGAAAAATTGTAGCGCTTTCCCAGGCTTCTTGAAAAGTGAGCTTGCGTGCCGTGCTCATGAGCGGATGTCTATCTTGGCTGCCTTGAGCGCTTTGCCCCACGTGGGAAACATCTCGTAGAACACTTCGAGCTTGTAGCGACTCATTCGCTCGACGTCCTCTGGTGTGGGCAGGCGTCCCAATCTTTGCGCAATAGCACGGAGTTCGAGCTGAAGTTCTTTCTTGGTATACGGTCGCGGTTGTTTCCGAGTACGGGAGACGCGGACATATTCGCCCTGACCAACTACAGCGAGTTTCTGCCGCGTCAGGTTAACGTATGCCTCGTCAATGTCAATCGCTACATAACGGCGTCCCAGCTGTGCAGCCGCTACGGCGGTTGTGCCGGTACCCGCCATAGCATCGAGCACAATGTCACCAGGGTTGGTCGAAAGGCGGATGATGCGCTCCATCAGCGCCTGTGGCAGTTGACAGGGATGATAGTCCCGATCGCGCTTGTGCTTGATGCGGTAGATATCCCACCAGATGTCCGTGAGGGGCTCTTTTTCATCGTGCCCGGCAGCTTTGCGTTGATGAATACATCCCGCTCGCCGACAATAACAACGCGCGTCAATCTCGCACACATCCGCATAGTTGAAAGTAAACGTGTAAGGATGTTTCGTGTAAAAAAGCAGGGCATAGTGTGCCGGCATCAGCTTGCCGCGCGGCTCCGACACAGCATCCCAGACAATCCAATTTTGAAAGTACAACCGTTGGTTGAGAAATGTGGCGTGATACATCCCCCAACGAGGCAGATTCAGCACATACAGAGACCCGGTCGGTTTCAGGACACGCACATACTCCTCTAACCAGGCATTACACCATGTGAGGTAGCTAGCGTCTTCCTGTTCGTCTTCGTAAACGTTGTAGCGCTTGTCAAGGTTATAGGGCGGGTCGGCGAAGACGAGATCAATCGAATTGTCGGGATACTGCCTTAAGATCTCTAATGCATCTCCACAGTGCACGACATTGACCAGATGGGGATCAATATCGTGCGCCGGACTGCTTGGGGGTGGATTCCCCTGCAACCATGGCAGGACGTATTGGATGGCAGTTTCACGCATCACGCTTCGTTCTTCTTCGATGCCTTCCCGGGGGCCCACAAGTCCGTGCACTTGGTGGGAGGTACCGAAGTCTACCATGCGCAGGATGATATCCAGGACAGGTCGGGAAAGCCGTGCATAGTTATCCGCCGGGGGAAGATCTTTCCAGACGTCGGAGATGACATATCCCTCCGGATGCATCAGATGGGACTTGCCACCCCAATCGCGCAGCGATCTGCCACAGAAAGCACAGTAGCGATGAGGGAAGCGCACCCGGCGCACGTTGAAGCGTTGATTGCCTTTAGTGAACAACAGCACAGCCGCGTGAACACTGGGCAATCCGCTTACTTTAGCGTGCAACTCCGATTCGATAGCAATCCAGTACTTAAAGGTCAAATGCTGATCGAGATAGGCCCCGACTTCAGGCAGATAGTCAGGTCGTCCCTGGATGAAAAGCAGTCCACCTTCCCGGAGCGCCCGGATGCTGGCATCCAGGTAGTCCCGCAACGTCTCGAGTGTGAGACGGGGCAGGTCGAGCGCTCCCGTGATGAGCACGATCACGTCCTGCGATTTGGCAGGTAGCTCGTGCAACCACTGGCTCAGTATCGCTCGTCCGGGATAGGCGATTTGCTGGGACATAAACAATAGTCACTCATAAACCGGCGTCAACCAGCCGTGACGGTCGGGCTTCTTCCCCTCGATGATGGCGAAGAACTCGTCTTGCAGCTGCTTGGTGATGGGACCACGCCCGCCTGTTCCCACCGGCAGGCCATCGACCGTGCGAATGGGGGTGATCTCGGCAGCCGTGCCGGTGAAGAAGACTTCGTCGGCAGCGTAGAGCATCTCGCGTGGGATGTTCTGCTCCCGCACCGGATAACCCAAGTCTTCTGCCAGCTGGAGCACGATGCGCCGCGTGATGCCTCCCAAGATGGAAGCCGATAGCGGTGGTGTGTAGATCACCCCATCGTAGACCACGAAGATGTTCTCACCACTCCCCTCGCTGACATAGCCGTAGATATCCAAGACTATCCCCTCAGCCAGCCCACGTGCTCGTGCTTCCATCACCACCAGCTGGGAATTAACGTATTGCCCGCCGATCTTGGCCATAGCCATCAAGGTATCTGGCGCCATGCGCCGCCAGCTGCTCACTCCCACGTCCACCCCCTGTTCCAATGCGCCGGCGCCCAGATAAGCGCCCCACTCCCATGTGGCGATGACCGTCTCCACCGGACAATTCAGAGGGAAGACACCTAGTGAGTCATAACCACGGAACACCAGAGGACGGATATAGCATGCCTCATGGCGGTTGCGTCGGATGGTGGCTTTGATCGCCTGGGCAATTTCCTGCTTCGAATAAGGGATTTCCATACGGATCACCTTGGCGGAGAAGAAGAGGCGATCGACGTGTGGCATTAGGCCTAGCACGGCGGGCCCGCGTTCTGTCTTGTAAGCCCGGATGCCCTCGAAGACGCTCGAGCCATAGTGCAACACGTGGGAGAGCACGTGTATCTTTGCTTCATCCCATGGGACAAATTCACCGTTGAACCAGATGACTTCAGCCTTGGAGATCGGCATTGTGTTCAACCCTCCCGGTGTGCGTGGTCAATTCGGGGAAAAGCGATACCAACATTCAAGTGGCAAAAACCCTTCGTCGCAGGACGAAGGGTCTCGCTGCACAAAATGCGAGCACCGTCTGATAAAACCAGTGGAGCTGAGGGGATTCGAACCCCTTACCTCTTGAATGCCATTCAAGCGCTCTCCCAATTGAGCTACAGGCCCATGGTTCCGACCACTCTGAATTGTGCGCTAACGGGCACTCCCGGCAAAAATTAGTCGGATAGTCTCGTAGTCGCTGAGTCGGATAGTGGTTGACGGGAAAAACCGTTCCCCCTGGAAACGACTACGTGACTATCTGACTTTGCGACTACCTGACCACCTTTCGTCTTTGCAGCTCCCGGACGAGTTCGGCCTTTCATGGCGGGTTCCAGCCGCCTGCGGAAGTCGCACCACTTCCCTCCGCTCTCTGCAGAACTGGCCTACTACTTCCGTTCTCAGCCGA
>JBMFPH010000007.1:0-37066 GCA_049969215.1 Anaerolineae bacterium
CCCATCGATGCCGTGCTGGTTGATGTGACCCCGTTTTCGTTGGGAATCGAGATCGCCACCCAAGTGGGTGACGCATTGGTGCCTGACATCTATCGTCCTATCATTCGGCGCAATACCGCAATACCGTGTACCCACGAAGAGGTCTTTCGCACGGTGTATTCCGGTCAGGATACCGTCGAGATAGCAGTGTACCAAGGGGAGCACCCTGTTGCTTCACAGAATCGTCTGTTGGGCCGCTTCCGCATCGAAGGATTACAGCCCGAAGCGCCCGGTGAACCGGCGCGCGTGACTGTGCGCTTCGATATGGATATCAACGGAGAGCTGCGGGTGCAAGCGACCGATCGCAAGACCGGTCAGCGAAAAGCGATTACCGTGATGGCAACCAAGGAACGTTTGAGTGCGGAGGAGCTCAACCGCGCAACGGTGCAAATGGCCGCACTGTTGGCAGCTCAGGAAACCATGCCCGATTCGAGCACGTTTGAAACGGGCGAAGTGGAAGTGATGCTCAACCGCGCACGACAGCTACTGCAAAATGGTCGTCTGGAGATGGAGCGTGTGGATCAAATCCAGGCTAAAATCGATGAGATCGAGCAAGCACGTCGAGAGGGTGACCGCGTGATGTTGGCAAAATCGGTAGACGAGCTGGTGGACATTCTATTTGAGATTGAAGTATGAGCATTCGCGCGCAGGCGACAGACGACAGATGGCGCTCAACGCTGCCTTCGACGACGTGGTGATGATAGCGATGAGGCTGAGTGTCCGTGGTAGCTGGGCACCTCTAGCCGCAGAATAGTGCAGCGATGGACGTTGAACAAACGTGCCTTGAGCCTTTCGTCCACGTTGACGCTGTCGGCAATAGTGATGACGGTGGGCAAACGGGCGTTATAGCGATAATTGAAGATCTGATACAGCTTTTCCTGCGCCCATGGTGTGGCACTGTGGGTGCCCAGATCATCCAGGATTAGCAAAGGGGCATTGCGTACTTGATCCAGGCGCGTATCGTAGGAGACGTGGCTGTCCGGAGCGTAGGTGGCACGCAAATGGTCCAGCAGGTCCGGTACCACGACGAAAAGCACGTTATGATCCCCCATCGTACGGCGAGCGTTTGCAATCGCCGCAGCTAAGTGGGTCTTCCCGCTGCCATAGCCTCCCGTCAATACTAGCCAATCCTCTGGGTTGGCAGCGTAATGGCGCGCAAAAGTGAGCGCCTGGCGCAAGCTTTCGACTTGCTCCTGAGAAAGCTCATGTTCTCGCAGGCTGAACGTTTCAAACGTTTGCTCACTATGCAGCTCTAAGCTGGACAGCTCATATCCGAGCAGCTCGCTGCCGCTGCTGCGATAATCAGGCGCCGTGATGTGGCAAATGCGCACCAGATCAGGGTCCATCAAACGTGAGCGAATGCGCACATCGATGTTCTCCAGTTTGCAGTTGGAAGTAACCACGGTGGGAAGGCGCAGGTTGTAACGATGATTGAATATCTGGAACAGCTTTTCCCGCGCCCACTCCGTGCTGCTCTGCGTCCCCAGATCGTCCAGAATCAGCAGCGTCACGTTGCGCACATTCTCAAAACGTCGGTCGTAGGTGATGGTGCTGTGAGGACTAAAGGTTGCCCGCAGATGATCCAACAGATCCGGCACCACGACGAATAACACTGGTCTTCCCAATGCCAGCTGCTCGTTGGCAATGGCAGCTGCCAGGTGTGTCTTCCCACAACCATATCCCCCGAGCAACACCAGCCAACCTTGAGGATTTGCCGCGAAAGCGCGCGCTGCCTCATAGGCACTGCGCAGATTATGCCGCTTCTCTTCGGTGAGCCCGACCCCTTCTGGCTTGAAGGTGTCGAACGTATAGCGGCTCATTGCCTCCAAATTGCTCATCGCACGCAGGTCATTCAGGCGAGCTGCCTCTAGGCGCGGCCGCTGGCAATCACATGGGAACACCTTACCGAAATCAGGGTGGCCCACCGGCACGTCTCTGCGCAAGAAGCCAGCTCCGCCACAGATGGGACATACCTGACTGCGTCCTGCGATCGCCGAGAGCTTGATCTCGCGCTCAGTGTTTGAAGAACCGTTCGAATTCTTCATCCGTGTACCAACGTTTCTCCTTATCGGCACGTCCCACCGTCGAGCGATCTCCCTTGCCTCGCGTTGCCCAACCTTCCAGGATAGCTTGGATATAACGCCACTTGCGCACATTGTTCTCGACCGCAATACGGAATGCCTCTTCGATCCAGTCGGCCGGATAAGTCGCCTCTGCCTCGCGCAGTTCATCAGCCAGCAACGGTGATATGAGGCCGATATTATCCTCATAGAGCTGGAAAATGTTCGGGCGCGGTTTTGTCGCCGGGCGCTCGGCAAGCACTACCCGTTCAATGCCCAGCTGCCCTTGCCGTACCTGCTCTATAGCACTTCGCCCACCAGCACTGTTCAACGCGTATATCTCGTGGACTCCATGTGGGGATTCCAAGGTTTCATGCAACAAGGCGCCGTGTTCCACAGCACGCCTGAGCCCTTCACGAAGCTTCTCCACCGGATCATCCCCCAGAACGCTGAGCCCGGCGATAAGGGTTTCGTCCGTGCTCAGCTCCTCCACTGTGACCACCTGCTTGCCACCGCGTTGTCGCAGCCAGACTATATGCAAGATCACTTTCATCTCGCTGAGGCTATCCACGAGCGGTACCAAACCGGTAAAAAACAGGTCGGGCACAGGGATGTAATGTAGCTCACCGGCAGGGAATCCCTCAAAGCACCTTTTCATACTCGATTATCCTTCTCCAACCATCTCCGCAAGCGTCTCGCGACGCACTTCCGCATTCTCGAACTTCGCCAGCTCTTTCTTAAAGTAGGCCGATACGGTTCCGGTCGGCCCACTGCGATGCTTCGCCACACGTATCTCGGCCAAGTTAGGGAATTCGGTATCTGGGTTGTATTCCACATCACGGTACACAAAGATCACTACGTCAGCATCCTGCTCAATGCTTCCACTCTCGCGCAGGTCGGAGAGCATAGGGCGCTTATCCTGGCGTGACTCCACAGCGCGCGAAAGTTGGCTAAGCGCCACCACCGGCACATTGAGTTCGCGCGCCAACGACTTGAGCGCACGAGAGATGAAGCTGATCTCCTGCACACGATTCCCATCGCTGCCCGGCTCGCCGCGCATCAACTGCAAATAGTCCACAATGATCAAATCCAAGCCATGTTCGGCATGCAGACGGCGTGCTTTCGCGCGCATTTCCATCGCCGAGATGGCGGGCGTGTCATCGATGAAAATCGGGATGCCTGAGAGTACCTGTGTCGCCTCTACAAAGGCGTTGAATTCGTCCTCGTGGATCTGTCCCAAGCGCAGGCGTTGGGCATCAATACCTGTCTCGGCGCTGATGAGACGCTGCACCACTTGCTCGTTGCTCATCTCCAGGCTGAATATAGCAATCCGCTTCTGCCAGCGACGCGCTGCCTGTAGCGCGATAGAGAGCGCCAGACTGGTCTTACCCATCCCGGGTCGCCCGGCGATGATGACCAAATCGGAACGCTGAAGACCCCCTAACAGCTTGTCTAGGTCAACCAGGCCGGTGGGGATGCCAGCCATCTCCCCCTGGTGTTCCATTAAGTACTCGATGCGGTCATAGTATTGATCGAGCACCTGACGAATAGGCACCAGGTCACGCGCAATGCGCTTTTCCGAAACGGCAAAGATGAGACTTTCCGCCTGATCTACGACGCTATCTACATCCTCGGTGTCCTGGTAAGCGAGCTTAGCGATTTCGGTGGCCGCATGGATGAGCCGGCGCAGTACAGCAGTGCGCTCCACAATGCGAGCATAGTATTCCACGTGAATGCTGGTCGGCGTCGCGTTGATCAGCGCGGTGAGGAAAGCAACCCCACCCACCGATGCCAGCTGGCCACGTCGCTCCAGTTCGTCAGTCAAAGTGACCAAGTCAGCTGGCTCGCGGCGCTCATACAGATCAAGAATTGCCTGAAAAATCGCACGATGACGTGGCACATAGAAATCCGAAGGTTGCAAGAACGTCGCAATGCGCAGAATGGCATCTGGATCGATCAGCAGTGCTCCCAGCACTGCCTCCTCCGCTTCCACATTCGCAGGCGGCTGTCTATCAGGTCCACTACGCGGTGGCTCACTCATCGTTCAACCATCCGCTGGTGCATCTGAAATACAAAGAAGGGGCAAGGTTGATCAGGGCGAAAATGTTGCTTACTCGCCAAGATCGTCCAAATCGAGGGATTCAACAAAGTCGCGGAAGACTTCCAGGTCTTCTTTTTCCTCAGCTGTGGCGGCCTCTTGTTCGCCCTCGGTGATCTCCTGTTCAGGGGTAATGCCGGCTTGCTCCATCACTTTTTCGGCCACGAAAATCGGAGCACCCACACGCACTGCCAGAGCAATCGCATCACTAGGTCGGGCGTCGATCTTGAGCTCCTTGCCATGACTGTCCACCGTGATTTCGGCGAAGAAAGTGTTGTTGCGCAAATCGTTTACCACAATGTGAGAGACCCTCGCTCCCAGCGCGCCGATAAAGTTTTTCAGCAGGTCATGGGTCAGAGGACGCGCTACCTGCACACCCTGCAAGTGGATAGTGATTGCATCCGCTTCGAAGGGACCGATCCAAATGGGCAGATACCGATCGCGATCCACTTCCTTGAGCACCACCATGCGATCCTGCGACATCAAGCTAACCCGCACACTCTCGATCACAACCTCGATCATATCACCCTCCTACCTGGATCAAACTGCTGAAGGTTCGTACAGTTGCACCCCAGCACACATGACTTACAGACGCTGACCCGTCATAGCAGAGCCGAATTTCTTGGAGGAAAGTATCTCATCACCAGTCACCAACTCCTTACTCACTCCCTTTAATTATACCATATACAAGGGCCATGAGACAAGAGGGCATCTGAGTATAAGCGACACAAGCTCTGCATCGGGGCTCTAGAACGGCATGATCGGTCGCACCGATCGCTTCAATTATGCCAGAGATTCTTGGTGGACAAAAGGGTGATCCGGGCTATGCGCAATCAAGATTCTATTAGCGCGGGTCGTATAATATTTTGGTTTTTTGGGAATTCAGTGCGGAAAATTGGCAGAAGACTGTCGCTGAACTATAATCCCACGTGTTCAAACTGAGGTAAGTGCTTCGCAGTGGATCTCCGCTGAAGGATCATTGCGGCATTGTCGATTTTAGGCAAAGGAGGCAAATGTGGTTGCATATCGCATTGAGGAAGATTCACTGGGTGAAGTGCGTGTGCCTGCCGATCGCCTATATGGCGCTCAAACACAGCGCGCGTTACAGAACTTCCCCATTAGCGGATTGCGGTTGCCACGTCCGTTTATCCGCGCATTGGGGCTTCTCAAGGGCGCTGCTGCCGATGTGAACTGCGAGCTCGGGTTGCTCGCTCCCGAGCTCGCTCGAGCTATTCGCCAAGCAGCTGATGAAGTTGCTGACGGAAAATGGGATGACCACTTTCCGGTGGACGTCTTTCAAAGCGGTTCTGGCACTTCCACTAATATGAACGCCAACGAGGTGATTGCGCATCGAGCTACACAGCTCCTGGGTGGCGAGCTTTCGTCACGTCTGGTCCATCCTAACGATCATGTCAACATGTGTCAATCCTCTAACGACGTGATCCCCACCGCTATTCACATTAGCGCTTATCAAGTAGCGGACGGGCTGCTATTACCAGGGCTGCGACACTTGTACACCGTTTTGCAGCAACGTGCAGCGGAGCTCAACGGTGTGGTGAAAACAGGCCGCACCCATCTGATGGATGCCTTACCTGTTCGAATGGGACAGGAGATTGGTGGTTGGGCATTTCAGATTGAGCAGGGCATTGAACGGATTGAGGGAAGCCTTCCTCGCCTGGCCCAGCTAACCATCGGTGGGACAGCTGTGGGCACCGGTTTGAACGCCCACCCCGAGTTTGCGACACGGGTGGTGCGCGAACTTGCAGCCCGTACCAACCTGCCCTTTGTGGTGTGTCAGAACCATTTCGCTGCCCAGGCAGCACTAGATACAATTGCGGAGTTGAGTGGGCATGTCAAGGTCACCGCGTGTGCTTTAATGAAGATCGCCAACGATGTGCGCTGGATGGGCAGTGGGCCTATCGCCGGCCTGGGTGAGATCACGTTGCCTGCTTTGCAACCTGGTTCCAGCATTATGGCCGGCAAAGTGAATCCGGTCATCTGTGAAGCCATGATTATGGTGTGCGCCCAAGTGATAGCTAACGATACCGCAATCACCATTGGCGACGCCCTGGGCAACTTTGAGCTGAACACGATGATGCCGTTGATCGCATACAATGTGCTCCAATCGCTTACCATCCTGGGCAACGCCGCACGCCTGTTTGCTGACAAGGCAGTGGCTGGATTTGTTATTAACCGCCAGCGCATCGAGGAGCACATCGAGCGGAATCCCATCCTGGTTTCGGCGCTTAATCCCGTGATCGGCTACGACAAGGCAGCTGAGATTGCCCGGCGTGCCTACGCTGAACGACGACGGGTACGCCATGTTGCTGCGGAGATGACCGGAATTAAACTGGATGAGTTGCTTAAACTGCTCGATCCCTGCCGGATGACTGAGGGAGGAATTCTTCACGTTGAGCTGAATCGGCAGCGACCTCGCAGTGCACCAGATTGAAAAGTGTCGAGGAATTCTCCCTCCATCCAGGTTTTCGTCGGAAAACAAGCGCACAGAAGCTGGGTAAATCAGGCGTTTTTGAGGCTTTTAAGATTTCCGCGACGCATCAAAGATGTGGTATAGTACACTCGTTAAAACAGCATCGTTCACAAAGGGGTCGGCGATGATACAACGAGTGGCCATGATCAGTGTTCACACCTGTCCCTTGGCAACTCTGGGTGGCAAGGAGACAGGGGGCATGAACGTCTACGTGCGAGATCTAACGCGCGAACTCGCACGACGGCGCATTGCAGTGGACGTGTACACACGTTCTCAGAATCCTGCCATCCCACGTGTATCCGGTCGGCGACGGCTAGGTGGTGGTGCACGTGTTGTTCACATTCCCGCCGGCCCCGAGCAGCCGCTCAATAAGAATCTGGTGTTCGACTATTTGCCCGAATTTGTGGCACATGTGCAAGAATTTGCCCAGTGCGAGGGCCTCAAGTACGACATTATCCACAGCCATTACTGGCTCTCCGGTTGGGCGGCACGTGAGCTGCGTGCCAACTGGCACGTGCCTATCGTGCATATGTTCCATACATTAGGCTATTCCAAAAATTTGATCGCGGCGCCGGAGGAACGCGAGAGCGAGTGGCGTATCGAGGTGGAAAGGCAAATTATGCAATTTGCAGATTGCCTGATCGCTGCCACGCCGCTGGAGAAATCGGATATGGTCACAGCTTATGGCGCCGACGAGTCTAAAATTGTGGTCGTGCCTCCTGGGGTGGACCGTCGCCTCTTTCGACCCATACCACGGGCCGAGGCCCAAGCCCATTTTGGCATGCCACCAAAGCACCACATGGTGTTGTTCGTGGGGCGCATCCAGCCTCTCAAGGGCATCGACACACTCTTTCGTGCTATGAAGCTAGTGGTCGAACAGTTCCCCAACTGGCGGGAGGATCTTTGTGTATGTATTATCGGCGGTGACCCAAGTGACTCTAGTGAAACGGAATTACAACGCTTGTACCAGCTGCGCGACGAGTTGGGCATCAGTGATTTGGTCATCTTTATGGGCGCCCGTGATCAGGATTCACTGGTGTGGCACTATTCTGCCGCTGACGTAGTGGTGATGCCTTCGCACTACGAGTCCTTTGGCATGGTAGCATTGGAAGCGATGGCTTGCGGGACACCAGTAATCGGTGCTGATGTCGGGGGGCTCTCCTTCAGCATTCAAAATGGCTACAATGGTTTCCTCGTGCCAGGACGAGATCCTCAGGCGCTGGCTGACAAGATTCTGTTGATCCTCAAACATCCCTTCTTGCGCGATCAGCTGGGTGAGCAAGCATTGCGTACCACCGAGCGCTACGACTGGCACTACATTGCCGAAGAGATTCTCGAGGTGTACGCTCTGGTATTGAGCAGGCGCTCGGCACCCCAGGCTTTGGTGAGCACACACTGATGAGCTAAAAGGCTCGCAGGGACTCGATCCAACGCGCTGCCAAATTCTGGAGCGCAGAACGTTGGTATTTCAGGTGCCGCAAGAGGAGGCTCCATTAGCACCTATGTCAGCCGAGGACTACATTGTGGATTTGGGCCCCGAAGATGTCCGACCGGTAACATCCTCCGCGACGGAATCCCTCCCTGAAAAAGGGGAGGCCACGACACGTGCTGGCCTCGGGACAGCCTCTCCTCCTGATAAGAGTGCAGCGCGTGCCACTTTCCTTGGAAATACCTATGACTTGGCTGCCCTGGGTGCACTTGGCAGTGGGGTGCTCGCATTGCTCTCCTGTGTGACCTGCAACACGATTTATGGTTGTTTGCCCTTGTTGCCCATTGCGCTGGGCGTGGTTGGCCTTGTGGCGGCAGAACAATCGGTGAATGCCCGCCGCACTCGCACCTGGTCTTGGATGGGCATTGCGGCAGGCATTGTTATCATGTTGGTTACACTGGCGGCAATTGCGCTCTACATCGCTTTTGTCGCGCTGATGCTCTATATGGACTATACAGGCAATCTGGATTGAGCATTACACTCTTGCAGCGCGGCAACGTAGCACGCCGCGCACGACGCGCACGAGTACCCACACGGGAATCAGAACCAATACCAGCAGCGGCAATAGGAAGATGAGAGCCCAGATCGCCAATGTGCCGAGGACCTGCAAGGCGCTCACCAACGCTTGCAAGGCACTTTTGGCAATCCCTTGCGGTTCCCAACCCATCGTTGCTACCGGTTGCTGAAGGACATCTGGAACTAGCTCAATCGAGATAGTGGACATCACAGCCAAATTGTTCAGATAGCGCAATCGTCCCTCGATTTGTTCGATCTGACCACGTACGTTGGAGAGCTCACGATAGACTTCCAGGATGTCCTGTGTGCGCCCCACCTTGAGGCGTTCATCGAGCAGCTTCTGCAAAGCTTGCTCCGTATGCTCGAGATTGACTTTGCGCGCCCGCAGGTCGGTATACTCTTGTGTTACATCTTCGCTGTTAGTGGTTTCCTTTTCGACTCGCACAGCTAATGCCCGCAGAGCAGCCAGAGTATCTTGATACTTCTCTGCCGGCACGCGGATCACGATTGTGCCGCGTCGCACTCCGCCTTGCAGATATAAATTGCTGTTTGCCACGTAGCCTCCTTGTTTGGCAGCCAAGGCGGCGATGTCCATAGCAGCTTGTCCAGCATCCTGCACCACCAGAACGACGGTGCCCGAGTACACAACGAAACGCTCTTCTTGTCCTGTAGGGAGATTGGGCAGTCCTATAGGAGCATCCCAGCCATGTGTGTCTGCGGAGATCGCGTCGCTATTAACGGCAGCTTGAGGCGCAACCTGTCCAGATGTGATCTCCATTGCTGGGGCAGGAGATGTTTCTTTGATTGCTGTCGCTTCGGATAATGGAGCACTGCGTAGGCCGGTACACGCACCGAGTGCTATAACGATCGCCGGCAGGATCAAATAACCCAACACCCTTCTCATAAGTGCCTCCCAGGTAGCAAATGCAGTGACTGCGTCTGATTTCCAGACGCGTTGTCCCGTCTCTTAGTTCCTTTTGCACCCTGGAGAACAAAAAAAGCGTGCCGTATGGCCGCTCTGAGATGTGGACTGACCACAAGACAACCCCGCCATGCCGTGTGACAAACCAGCAACTTTGAGTCTGCTTGCGCAGGTGGAAGCCTCTCTGGTGGCTCTGCCTCGCCCGAGAGCAGGCCCCGCATCCCCACCACGAATCTGGCCTCCAA
The DNA here is from genome assembly GCA_049969215.1 of Anaerolineae bacterium. Taxonomy (GTDB): domain Bacteria; phylum Chloroflexota; class Anaerolineae; order 4572-78; family NAK82; genus NAK82. The sequence continues at coordinate 9,861 of JBMFPH010000007.1, forward strand.
AAGGTACAACTGTTGGCTCAAATCGCGTGGTGCATCACGCACATGGCAGGGTCTACTTTTATCGTATCATAAGCATTCAGAATTGGCAAGCCAAACCAATGTCAAATCGCGCTGCTCCCACCCCCCATAAGACCTCAGGAACCACTAGGGAAGAAATCCGAACGGATTGCGTTGCGATCCATTCTGACGAATTTCAAAGTGCAGGTGAGGTCCTGTCGCGTTGCCCGTTGCGCCTACCTCGCCGATTTTCTGTCCCTTCGCTACCGAGTCACCTGCCTTTACGTAGAACACTTTCAAATGCGCATAGAGCGTCTGGAAACCATTGCCGTGATCGATGAGCACCATACGGCCATAGCCGCTGCTGTCCCATCCTGCCGCAACGACAAAGCCGGAGTCGGCTGCTGTGACAGGAGCCCCTTCCCAGGAGCCGATATCGATCGCGCGATGACGTCCCCAATAACCTTGCGTGATTGAGCCACTTGCCGGCCATCCAAAAGAGCCCGTTCCCTTGTTAGCTCCTTGGGGAATAGGGCCTTCGTAAGCCACCACCCGACGTGGCACATAAGGTTTGGTTCCGCCCGGTACGATCAGCCACTGTCCTACCTGGATCTGAGGATCGTCCTTATCCAGGTTGTTCAGTGGATAATCGATGATGGCAGAGGGCTCCACTTTAAAGGTGGCAGCAATTTTCTCAATCGTGTCCCCTTTGCCGACCTGATGGTACACACCGTCCACTGGCAAGATGACAAGTTCTTGGCCGACACGCAACAAGTCAGGGTTATCTTCCACAAAGCGACCGTTAGCCCACATAATGGTCTCTGGCTTGATGCCGAATTGGGCCGCGATGCCAAAAATGGTGTCACCGGGTTTGACCACATAGGTGGTGATTTCCGCACGTGGCCGCAGGGCAGGCATAAATGTGTAAGGCACAGCAGCACGCATCAGGATAACGTCATCCTGAGCGATGGAACCGCTGGGTAGCAAACTTTCGTTCCTTGTCGTGTCAGCCGGGAAAGTAGCAGGAACAGATGAAATCTGTTGGCTTGGCAAAATCAAGCGCGCCAATCGTCCTTCCGCCAACGGAAGCACATAGAGAGAGCGATTGGCAAAGATGATAACCAATGCAATCAAGAGGATAACTGCTATATGAGCAGCGATGCGGCTCCGGAGCAGGTCGTCTATCCAGCGCGCGCCCAACCACTTGCGTGTATGGCCCGAAACCCAATTGCGCACACCCTGTTCCCCAGCTGCAGAAGCAGCTGAGCGGGCCAGATGCAAGCGAATTCCCAGATAGAGGGGGCGCTTACCCGACAAGAGGTTGCGCGCCGCTTCGCTCCCTGATCTCAAGATCGCCCACGCTCCTGGATGGCGTTCACAATATTCATCATATCCATCACCCAGGCATTGTCAAATAAGCGAATTAGAAACAGAGCCGGGCTTGCAGCTCACCGTTCTCATACAGCGTGATGAAGGGTCTGTACATTGCACCTTGCTTGGAAAGCCCAGCTACCCAAGGGATCCAATTTTCTCCCATTTCCGTTATCCTTGCCAGTGCGGCAGAGTGTATTATAATGCCGAAAAGATGGAAGATACTTTTGTCTCGGGATGTTCATCTAAAACCAGTGATGAGGGCCTTCAACATGCTGAGATAAGGCTCGTGTTTAGAGGACAACAGCTGAGAGATCGTAAACCTGGAGAGGTGATGAGTGAAGAACCCTGATTCTGCAGACCGTGATGCGTTGCGCCCTAGCGACAGCCATCGCAAGCCGGAGTGGCTGCGGGTGCGTATGCCATCCGGCGAAACTTATCAGAGAGTGCGGCAGCTGATGCGCTCCAAGGCACTACACACAGTCTGCGAGGAGGCGATGTGTCCTAATATCGGGGAGTGCTGGGGACGCGGCACTGCCACTTTCTTGCTATTGGGCGATGTGTGCACACGCAGTTGCGCTTTCTGCAATATTCGCACCGGCCGTCCCGGTCCGCTGGATGAAGACGAACCGTTGCGCGTTGCCCAAGCAGTTAGGGCGATGAACCTGAAACATGCGGTGTTGACCTCGGTTAACCGCGACGAACTACCGGACGGCGGTGCGCATATCTTTGCGCGCAGCATTGAGCTCATTCACGCCATGGTGCCTGGTTGCACCGTCGAGGTACTGATTCCTGATTTCAAGGGCAGCCAGGTCGCACTGCAGATGGTGATGGACGCTCGTCCGGAGGTGCTCAATCATAATGTGGAGACCGTGCCACGCCTGTACCGCACTATTCGCCCCCAAGCGATATATGAGCGTTCTTTGCATGTGCTCCAAATGGCAAAGGAGATGATGCCGCAAACTACCACTAAATCGGGTATCATGGTCGGGCTGGGCGAGACCTGGGAGGAGGTGATCCAGGTCATGCGCGATCTGCGAGCCCATCAGGTGGATGTGTTGACTATCGGTCAGTATCTACGTCCATCTGCACACAACGTGCCTGTGGTGCGCTATTGGACACCCGAGGAATTTCGCCTCTTGCAAGCTGAAGGGATAGCGCTCGGGTTTAAATGGGTTGAGAGCGCACCCCTGGTGCGCAGCAGCTATCATGCCGATGTACAGGCAGCGGAACTGAGCACCCCAGGTTGACAAGGCATGCCAGAGCACACAAAGTCTTACACGCGCAGTGGGGATGACGGCTTCACCAGCTTGATCGGTCAACAGCGAGTGCCCAAGTACGACTTGCATCCCGAAGCGTACGGCGAGGTGGACGAACTACAAGCTGTATTGGGCATCTGCCGAGCTGCCTTACCTGATCCACGCGTTCGAGAAATACTGCTTGCCATAGAACGCGATTTATACATCATTATGGCGGAGCTCGCTACCACCGAACCCGACGTGCGTGCCCAATTCCATATTGATACGTCACGGGTTGCATGGTTGGAGGCACTTACAGATGAGTTGGGTGCCGAGCTGCCTCCTCTCAGCAATTTTCTGCTTCCAGGAGATACGTACGAAGGAGCTCTACTTAATCTGGCACGCACTGTGGCGCGGCGGGCAGAGCGCGTTGTTGCGCGCTTGATCCACAGTGAGCAATACCGCGACAGTCATGCATTGCAATATCTTAACCGCCTTTCCTCGTTTCTCTTCGTCTTAATGCGCTTCGAGGAGCGACGTGCTGGCGTTGAATACCCCTCAGTTGCCTGAGCTTAGCTTAGGCAATTTGGCGGATGCCATTACGAAGTCTCGGGCGATTCGCGCACTACTAAAACCGCCAGACCCCGGATGTATTTTGGTATCGCTTGCTATATGATAAAGTTGAGCGATGGAAAGGAGGCGGCACACGTGAAGGGATTAGCTATCCTTCTGTTGGGTATTACAATATGGAGTACCAGCCTGTTTTGGCCAGAAGTGAATCTTCTGCTCACTCCAACGATGATGCTCGCAATGCTAGCAGGGTTGACTGCTCTATTGAGCCTCTTTGTGGTGATTGGACACCTGGGTCAACACCGTCGGCTGGAGCGGTGTGGCGAACCGCAGTGCAGAAATGCTCCTGACTGTTCTACACGGCCGGCAGCTTTGACGCTTTCTCCGCGCTGATCTCCGGTTTCCGCTGCGCTTGCAGCAGCGGACCGGGTATCTTGTGTCGAACAGGCCCCCTACAGCAGGGGGCATTTTTTGTGTTCATATTGATATGTTATAATCGCGTCCCAACACTTTCCACCCGATAGGAGGATACTATGTCACGTCGTGTCATTGCCACAGAAAAGGCCCCACGCGCTATAGGACCATACTCTCAGGGGATTCAAGCGGGCAACCTGGTGTTCACCGCTGGACAGACTGGGGTTGACCCGGCGACCGGCCAGCTGGTGGCTGGAAGTATTGAGGAACAGACACGCCAGACGCTGCGCAATCTGCAGGCAATCCTGGCAGCAGCAGGCTGCTCTATGGCCGACGTGGTGAAAACAACTGTCTTTCTTGCTGACATGAACGACTTCAAGGCAATGAACAGCGCTTACGCCGAGTTCTTCCCCGTTGCACCACCCGCTCGTTCGACGGTGCAGGTAAGCGCCTTGCCCCTAGGTGCACGTATCGAGATCGAAGCTATCGCGTTCAAAGCGATAGAGGATAAACAAGAGTGAATACGTTGGAGACTGAGTTATCTCTTGACAAGATTTGTTCATCGTGCTATAGTGAAGCTTATTATTGGGGCTGCTGAATGACGCTTTGTATCTCTAGGCACTTCCTCCGCGGCTAATTGTCCTATGTGTGGTATTTTCGGCATTATCACTAGCCACGAAACCAATCTGGGTCCATTGCTCATCGAGGCGGGCCGCCGGCTGGCGTATCGAGGTTATGACTCGGCGGGATGCGCAACGGTCTCCATGGAGGGCATCGACTTGCGCAAGGATGTCGGCCGTGTGGATGAGGTAGCTGCCCGTTTGGAATTTGCTAATATGCGCGGCCGCCGTGGCATTGTGCAGGTGCGCTGGGCCACCTTCGGTGAGCTGGCGCGGCGCAATGCGCAGCCTCATCTCGATTGCGATGGCGACATGGTGGGCGCGCACAACGGCAATATCATTAATAACGTACAGATGCGTGAGCTGTTCGCCAGCGAGGGGCATACGGTGCGCGGCGAGAACGACGGAGAGACGTGCATCCACGCTGTAGAACGCCATTTCGACCGCGGCTGTGACATGGTGGAGGCGATCCGGCGTGCTCACGCTGACCTGGAAGGAGATTATGCCTTCGTGATCACCCACCGCGATGACGACCGACTGTATGCGATCAAGAAGGGTTCTGGTCTGGTAGTGGGCATCGGCGAAGGATTTACGTGTTGTTCCTCCGATTTGCATTCCATCCTTCCGCTTACACGTCGTTTCCTGCGCGTTCACGACGGTGAGATCGTCATCCTATGGCCACACAAGGTCGAGCTGCATCGCGTCAGCGATGGGGCGATCGTCGAACGTGCGCCAGAGGTCTTCGAGGGGGAGGTACCCGTCGCCGACAAAAGCGATTTCCCCCATTTCATCCTGAAGGAGATTCACGAGCAACCACGTGCCGTCGAACGGCTTCTATGCCAGCTGGACGGAGGCGCTGAAACAACCCGCTTTCTCGATGCCCTGCGCGTTGCTCCTGCCGTCTTTCTGGTGGGCAGTGGCAGCAGCTTCCATGCCTGTCTGCTGGGGAGCTACTACTTCAGCCGCCTGGCCGGCAAACTGGTGATCCCAGCGTTGCCTGCCCAATGGATCGAGCAGTATGCGCCCGGTTTGAACGCCGATACGACGGTGGTTTTCGTCAGCCAAAGCGGGGAGACGAAGGACGTGATGAATGCGGTGGAGCTGGCCCGCAACAAGGGGATGCGCATGCTCGGCATCACCAACCTCGAAAGTTCCAGCTTGATGAGTGTCACCGAAATGAACCTGCTGCTTCACTGCGGATATGAGTTCAGCGTGGCGGCCACCAAGACCTTTGTGAGCGAATGCGTCCTCTTCCTCTACCTGGCGCAGCGGTTGGCTGGTCTGGACGGAACCCTTTTACGCCAGTTGCCGGCTTTGCTGGAAGACACCTTAGAGCGCTCAGAACGTCAGATGGATGACATCCTTGCGCCCCTGATGGCCATGGGGGACATGTATTATCTGGGTTACGGTATCACCCATCCTATCGCATTAGAAGGCGCCCTCAAGCTGAAGGAGCTCACCTATATGCACTGTGAGGGCATATTCAGCGCTGAATTCAAGCATGGACCTCTGTCAGCCGTCTCCCCCGGCTATCCGGTGGTTTTCATCACAGCCCCGGATGATATAGATATGATGATCAACCACGTGAATGAGGTCACATGTCGCGGCGGGGTTGCCATCGCTATGGCAGAGGAAGATGAACGGCTGCGCAAGAACGTGCACGCCTATTTTCCCCTGCCCACGGCGGGCCAATGGATAAACCCTATCTTGGCGACGCTCCCGTTACAGCTCGCAGCGTACCATGCTAGCGTCCGGCGCGGACTAGATCCCGATTACCCGCGCAACCTGAGCAAGACATTGACGGTGGATTGATACTACCGAGCCTAAATTTTGGAAAAGTTTGATGAGCGCTGTGATGGCAGAAAAGCCCGTTTTGCTTGAGGCAGAAGGCCTGACCAAGGCATTTAAAGGCTTATTGGCGGTCAACAATTACCATGTGCGTGTATCCAAGGGTGAAATCTTGGGAATCATTGGGCCCAACGGGGCCGGTAAAACCACGGTTTTCAATCTGATCACCGGCGTGCTCACACCGACGCGCGGATGGATACGCTTCAAAGGACACAATATCGTCGGGCGCGCTCCTCACGAGATTGCACGGATGGGTATCGCACGTACCTTTCAAAACATTCGTCTCTTCCGTGCGCTGTCGGTGCTTGAGAATGTGATGTTGGGTCTCCAGATGCATGCGTGTGCCGGGTTGGGTGAGACGATTTTGTCGCTGCCCAGATTTCTGGAACGCGAACGCCGACTGGCGGATGAGGCAATGCATTTGCTGGAGCTGTTCGACTTGGACCATTTGTGGGCGAGCCAGGCTCAGAGCTTATCCTTCGGACATCAGCGCCGCCTAGAAATCGCCACCGCGCTAGCTACCCGACCAAGTCTATTGCTGTTGGACGAACCGGCTGCCGGTATGAATCCCAGCGAAAAAGAAGAGCTCATGGCGCTGATTACCCGTATCCAGAGGGAGTTTGATCTCACCATCATTCTCATCGAACACGATATGCGCGTGATTATGGGCATTTGCCAGCGCATCCAAACGCTCAACTACGGAGAGGTCATCGCTGAGGGGACACCGGCGGAGATTCAAGCCAACCCACGTGTTATAGAAGCCTATCTGGGCCACAGCCAGCCAATGAGCACTTTATTACAGCGCGCATAGCAGAAAGGGTGAAGCGCGCCATGCTGCTGGAAGTTGAGAACCTGTCCGTCTATTATGACAGTATCCAGGCCCTGAAGGGTATCTCGTTGCAGGTAGATGGTGGTGAGCTGGTGACCATCGTTGGATCCAACGGAGCCGGCAAGACCACCACCCTGCTCACCATCTCGGGTATTCTCCGGCCACGTCGCGGCACAGTGCGCTTTCAAGGACAAGACATCACCCGCCTCGCGCCCCATGAGATCGTGCGACGTGGTATCTCACATTGCCCGGAAGGGCGCCAGATCTTCACCGGGCTGACGGTACTGGAGAACCTGGTCATGGGCGCTTATCATCGTCAGGATCGCGATCAAGTGGCGCGTGATCTGGCGTGGGTGCAGGAGCTTTTTCCCATCCTGGCCGCGCGACGGCGACAGCTGGCCGGCACCCTTTCCGGGGGAGAGCAGCAGATGTTGGCCATCGCGCGCGCTCTGATGAGCCGTCCCAAGGTCCTGTTGTTGGACGAACCGTCGCTGGGACTGGCACCTATGCTGGTGAATACCATTTTCGAGGTGATTCAGCAGCTGCGTGCACAGGGGGTCACCATTCTGTTGGTGGAGCAAAACGCCTATCAAGCGCTGCGTGTCGCCGACCGTGCCTATGTACTAGAGACTGGTGTCATCAAGCTGTCCGGGCCGGCGCAGGAACTGGCACGCAATGAGGAAGTGAAAAAGGCCTATCTGGGAGGCTAAAAACCAGTGTTCTCTTTGCCTTACGTTGCTCAGCAGGTTGTCAACGGTCTCACTCTGGGCAGCATCTATGCCTTGGTAGCTATCGGTCTGACCATCGTTTATGGCATTCTACGGCTCATCAACTTCGCCCATGGTGATCTGCTGATGGTGGGTGCTTACCTGGCGTTGGCAGTGCTGCTGAATACTGCCTTGCCGTTGGGAGCCGCTGTACTGTTGCCGATGATTGTGGTGGGCGGCGTCGGTGTGCTGGTGGAGCGGCTGGCTTATCGACCGTTGCGTGGTGCACCGGAAGTGGCGATGCTGATCACCAGCCTGGCAGTGAGCAGTGTTATCCAAAACGGCACAATCATGACGCTTAGTGCCCAGCCACGTGCCTTCCGTCTGCCCCAGGAGTTAATTGCCCAGCACCAAGTGGGTGTTGTGAGCTTCAGCACTCTGGATGCCCTCAGTGTGGCACTGGCAGTGGGGCTGATGGCGCTTCTGACTTTGTTTGTCACACGCACGCGCGTGGGCATCGCGATGCGTGCATGTGCTGAGAACTTGCGCGCCGCGCGCCTGATGGGCATCAATATCAATCAAGTGATCGCCTATGCCTTTGCTATCGGCTCGGCGCTGGCAGCCGCAGCCGGCTTTATGTGGGCCGGGCGTTTCGGTTCGATCGAACCTTTCATGGGATTTCTGCCCGGTCTGAAGGCATTCGTGGCCGCGGTGATCGGTGGTATCGGCAGTATTCCAGGGGCTATGCTCGGCGGCTATCTATTGGGTTTCGCCGAGATCTTCTTCGTGGGCTTCCTCCCGCCGGAGCTCTCCGGTTACCGAGATGCTTTCGTATTTGCCTTATTGTTATTAGTGTTGCTGGTACGCCCGCGCGGTTTGTTGGCCACTGGCGTCGAGAGGGAGGGCTGAGCCGCTATGAACAAGAACACATTGTTCTATCTGGCTCTGCTAACCGGGCTGTTGTTCCTGGCACAATCGTTGCTGAACGATTACTATCAGCGGGTGCTGGCCGTTGTCTTTATCAATATCATCCTCACGGTTAGTTTGAACCTGACCAACGGTTTTGTAGGGGACTTCTCGTTGGGACATGCCGCCTTCATGTCCATCGGCGCTTACCTGTCCGCGGTTCTTACTCTGCCGCCAGCTTCCAAGGCAGGTTTGATGCCGGAGTTACCGGCATGGCTAGGCCAGCTGGAAGTACCATTTCTGGCCGCGACCATCCTGGGAGGGTTGCTGGCTGCACTGGTGGCAGCTGTAGTGGGCATCCCGGTACTGCGCCTGCGCGGACACTACCTGGCTGTCGCCACATTGGGCCTTATGGTGATCGTGCGTGTGGTGGCGATCAACTGGACGGCCGTCACCCGAGGCGCCAAGGGGATTAACGGTCTACCTGCTTTTACCAACTTGTGGTGGGTGTTCGGATGGGCCGTGGTGACCGTCTATGTTATCTGGCGGCTGGTGAACTCACCTTACGGGCGGGCGATGATCGCGATTCGTGAAGATGCCACTGCCGCGGCAGCGCGTGGTGTGGATGTGACCGCCCATCGTATGCTGGCATTCTGCGTGGGAGCTTTCTTCGCTGGCATTGCTGGTGCGCTGTGGGGTCATCTAATCACAGCAATCACTCCTCATTCATTCTCGTTTCTAATCACCTTCAACGTGGTGGTGATGTTGGTTGTGGGAGGGATGGGTTCCATCAGCGGCTCGATTTTGGGTGCAACGGTGATGACGCTGGTGCCTGAGCTCCTGCGTCGAGTGGAGACCAGTTTGTCTCTGGGCGGTCACCCGCTTTATGGACTTAGTCAGATTATTATCGCTGTGACTATTACCCTGGTGATGATCTTTCGTCGTCAGGGGCTCTTGGGAGGTCGTGAGGTGCGGCTACCGCGCCTTTTCGATCGAGGACGCGTGGTGACTCGGGCCAAGATCGAGACAACCGGATAAGGACACTGAGGAAAGGAGGGATGCCAGGGATATCATTGATCCGATGCCTATTACTGTTCCGTCGGTTTTCAGCTCGTTATTCTCAAGAGAAGGAGGAGACAGCTATGAGACGCGTGTTTAGCATCGCATTATTGATATGCTTGTTGTTCAGCTTGGCACCCTTTGGTCAGGCGCTGGCCGCTGAGCCGATCAAGATTGGTGGGATGTACAATGTGACGGGGGGCATGTCCTCGATTGATGCGCCGGGGTTGAACGGGATGAAGTTGGCGGCGAAGCAGATCAACGAGGCGGGTGGTCTGCTGGGGCGACCAGTGGAAGTTGTCGCCATTGACGGCAAGACAGACCAGACGGCGGTGGCCAACGCCGTGTCGGAGATGATCAACGTGCACAAGGTGGTGGCAATCGGAGGATTGAACGACTCCACCTATGCATTGGCAGCTGGCCCGATTGCCCAGGCGGCAGGCATCCCGTTTGTCACCGCAGGAGCAACCTTGCCAACCTTGCCGGAGCAGATCGGCGACTACTTCTTCATGACCCCGTTTGGAGACAACGTGCAGGCATATGCGGTAGCCGAGTTCGCTGTGAAGGATCTGGGCGCTAAGACAGCCTGGCTGCTGGTCGATCAGGCATATGACTTCACCACGGCATTGGCAGCTTTCTTCAAGGAGCGTTTCACCGCGCTGGGCGGCGAGATCGTGCTGGAGGACAAGTATCAGTCGGGTGACACCGACTTCTCGGCGCAGATCGCCCGCCTGAAGGCGCTCTCGCCGCAGCCAGATGTCCTGTTCGTCTCGGCCATCCCCAACGAGGCAGGCATCACCACCAAGCAAATCCGTGAGGCAGGGTTGAAGCAACCCATCCTCTCAGGCGATGGGTTTGACACGCCGCTGATCGGCGAGGTGGCCGGAGAGAACGCGGATGACGTCTACTACTCGACACACGCCTCACTGGACAACCCAGACCCCAAGGTGCAGAACTTCGTCAAGGCCTACAAAGAGGAATATGGAGTGGCCCCAGAGAATGCCTTTGCTGCATTGGGCTACGATATGATGATGCAGATCGCCGACGCCATCAAGCGCGCCGGTTCGACCGATCCCAAGGCGATCCGGGATGCATTGGCGGAGACAAAGGACTTCCAAGGCGTGACAGGCGTCATCAGCTATGAGCCCGGCAAGCGGGTGCCCAGCAAATCGGTCACCATCATCCGCGTGCAGGATGGCGTCTACTCCTTCGTCAAGGAGATCATACCGCAATAAGACGTGAACTCAGGCGTGAGAGCACTAGACTGAGGCGTTTGGCGATCAGCGGCCGCACAGCCGCTGATCGCACCATTTCTGATCCATATCGCAGAGGAGCAGCATATGCCAGTCTATCAAGCAGAAGAGCTAAATGGTCACAAATACAAAATGCATAAGTTCACCAAAGCGATGTTCAACGTGGGTTCGCTGGAGAATCACGGCGATCACTTACCCTTCGGCACGGACTGTCTTGTTAGCTACCTGTTGGCTAAAGAAGTAGCCGATCATTTTGACGACATCCTGTTGCTGCCACCTCTCTATTATGGGATGAGCGAGCACTACAAGGACTTTTCCTTCACCGTCTCATTGCGCTATGAGACGATGACCGAGTTGCTGCGTGACATCCTGTTATCATTGCGTCGCGAGGGCATCTATCGCGTGTTCATCTTCAACGGCCACGATGGCAATAGCGCTCCTATCGAGATCGCAGCACGCAGCGTGAAGGTAGCATATCCGGAGATGAAGATCGCGGTGCAGGATGCCTGGTGGATCACAGCAGGTCAGTTGCTCCCGCCCGGCACTTTTGAAGTGTGGAATGGGCTTGGCCATGCCGGTGAGGGAGAGACGAGCATCGCACTCGAGCTCTTCCCGCACTTGGTGGAGATGGAATATGCCCGCGGTGTGGTGCCCAAGTTGCCTCCTCACGCGGATTTGAAGTGGAAGTTCAGCGAGCTGACCAATACCGGCGCGACTGGGGATCCCAGCAAAGGCACTAAGGAAAAAGGCGCCGCAATGCGCAAGGCGCTGGTGGACGCCGTGGTGGAGTTTATCCGCTATTTGGACAGCATTGACTGGGAGTATCAGCAGTTTAGGACGTAGATTCCTCAAGAAAATATCAGACCCTGAGAATCGCACGTGATTTTCAGGGTCTGATATCCCAGCTAAGCAAGATACACCGGGCTTCTTTATGAGGAGAGGTTCTGCGCTGCGTCTGGCGCGGCGGTCTCCTCAGGCTCAATCACCACATTGACCCGGGCCACTACATTGGTCATCAAGTGTATCTCTACCTCATGCTGACCCAGCTGGCGCAAAGGCTGGGTGATGATCTTACGTCGATCGATCTCGCGTCCGATCCGTTCTTGCAGTGCAGTTGCCAGATCGCCGGTAGTAATTGAACCATATAACTTCCCCTTCTCGCCTGCGCGTGCACGGAAAGTGAGCGTCAAACCATCCAGCCGACGTGCCAACTCCTGAGCATCGCTCAGCTGCCGTTGTCGCTTGCGTTCCGCTGCCTGGCGCAACGTTTCTATTCCTTTGAGGGAGCCTTCGGTCACGCTTCGCGCCAGCTTGCGAGGTATCAAGAAATTGCGTGCGTAGCCATCTGCCACCGAGACAATACTACCGGCGTGGCCTAAGTTCTCCACATCCTCCAACAACAGTACTTTCACCGTGCGTTTGCCTCGCTTTCTCACAAGGTGTCCCCAAAGTGTGAGGTTCTATTTACATGCTATCCATAATTTGTTCGTTCGGCAAGATCAGCACAGCTTGCAACGTGCCGAAGAAGGTGGAACTAAGCCGTCCCGTTGGACGTCCACAAGGTATGAAATCCTCTCGGCGACTGCTCGCCCATCCAAGACCTGACTTTTGGAGATGGGTTCTCCTTCGTGTTATAATGGGAAATAGCTCTCATCATGATCGAAAGGAATGAGCCGGTGTCTTCTAACAGGAAACTTTTCATCTTGTTACTGGTTATGGTTGCGCTTCTAGTTGCCGGTGCAGGGTGCGTGTTGACCGACACGTTATCCCGCCGTTTGGGACGTCAGGCACGTACACCCGTGGCCCAGATTTCGCGTACTCCCAGACCAACATTTACCCCGACCCCACCGTGGACACCGACACCAACCGACACACCTACACCGACGATGACGTCTACACCCACAGCTACCCCAATCCCGACCGACACACCGATTCCGACGGATACGCCTACGCCAGAGCCTACGAACACACCCAGACCGCGGCCAAAGCCACCCACAGACACACCGGCACCGCCACCCACGCCAGAATATCCCTTCGCGGTGATCGAGATCAGTCCGCCTGAATTTACCCGTACTACCAACCCAATGATCGTGGTGTATGTCGCCATCACGGATCAGAATAACACACCTTTGGGCGGCTACAAGGTGGTCGGTGACAGCGCTCAATCGCCCTTTAATTCGCATGTCGAATCGCCACCCTCTTGCTACGATTGGTGCGCTACCAGTGGTAAGGGAGGATATGTCAAAGCTGCCAATGTGAAGTTCGAGCCCGGCCCCTTTATTGATGGCACGTGGAATATCTATCTGGTCGACGGTGCCGGACAGCAAGTATCACCGGTTGTGCCACTCACCTATAGCACAGATCCCAATGCCTGGCGCTGGGATTTCGTGTTCTTCAAGCTGAGATAGTGCCCAACAGAATATGACGACAAGACGCAGTTTGATCCCCTGGTTTCTTCTGTTCGTGATGGTGGGCAGCCTGGGATGTTCTGTGGGAACATTGATAGTACGTGCACCCACGCCTACGCGTCAGCCGACACGTACACCACGACCAACGTTTACCTTTACGCCTAATTGGACACCGACGCGAGTGCCTACGCTGACACCGACATCCACCCAGACGCCCACTGAGACACCGATTCCCACGGAGACCGCTACGCCTACACCTACATCGGAGGAGATTGTTGAGCCAGCTGAGCCTCCGCCGCCAAAGGATACACCCACCCCTGAACCGCCTACGGCGACACCTACGCCTCCGTATCCCTTTACCACCGAGGTTTTCATTTTCGACACGCAGGGCGCCTTGGAGACGCGAGTGACAGCTTATGTGGTCGAGGTATTTGACGCCAGCAGCGGCCATTTTAAGGATCTGTGGGATTACCAAATCGTGCTGATCGACCCAATGGGTGGTGAGCATTTGAGCAATCTGTCCGGCGGCAAGAATCACACGGTAGGTCCCGGCCTGGGTAACGACCGCTGGTTCAACACCGAGGTCAAGTTCTCTCCCTATACCCCTGGCCACTATAAAGCCTGGTTGGTCAAGGATGGGATACAACAATCGCAGGTGGTCGAGTTTGATATGTCGCCTTCCCCTACACAGTATGTGCATATCGACTTTCTGCTGAAACACTGAAGTACTTCACGAGGAGTCACGCAGAACTGAGATGAGAGCAAAGAAGAACTTCTTCCTGCTGTTGGTCGTTCTATTGATGGTGGGGGTATTGGGATGTGCAATGACCGATCGACTTGCCGGGCGACGCAGCACGCGTTCCGTCTCAGTGGCACGACAGGTAGCTACGCGCACACCACTGCCCACCTTTACACCAACATCTCCCGCTACGCCTACCCCATTCCCTACCCTGACGCCTACGAACACGCCTACTCCAACGCCGACGCTTACTCCGACGCCGACCGATACGCCCACCCCCACCAACACGCCGCGACCAAGGCCCAGACCAACTGAGCCACCACCTGAGGCACAAGCTCCTCCATCTCAGCCCACGCCCGAGTATCAATTCTCACCAGAACCATGGGAAGGGCAATGGAATGGGGGATTAGCGCAAATCCGTGGCAAGATCCGCGATCGCAATGGGCAACCCGTCAACGGTTACTTCGTGCAGGCTCGTTGTGGGGGCACTGTATTGGCGTCGAACCCATCCGGCATCAACCTCTATGCTCCTGAGAAACCGTATGAACCCGGTGCCTACGACATGATCCTTAGCTCGCCATTGGATCCCAACTCAATGTGTCGGTGGGAGGTGCGCGTGGTGCAAGCTTCCAGCTACGAAGAAGCCAAGAATCCAGGGGCGCCTTCTCTCTCTCCAGTGGGATACTGTGATCTGAGCTGGGACGAAATGTCCATCTGCTTCGCCAACTGGCGCAAGAACTGGTGATTGACAGGCGCGAACGCTACGATACCATCATTACGGGATCGCTGGTCACAGCCTTGGTGGTGCTGGCTTGTGTGATCAGCGGTATCGGCGTGTATTTGTCCCTGCGCATAGCGCCATTGTACCAGATGCACGCCTCTGTCGTGGCAGTAATTTCAACACCTACTCCTCTTGCCCTACCTATACAGATGTCACCCCATTCCCCCACGATGCTGTCAGCCGTCATGGAAGGGAAAGGATCTTCGTCGTTGAGCGGACAGCCTGAGAGCGTCGGCTTGACAACGGAACAGTTGCTAAGCCAGGTTGAGATTCCAGTGCGTGACCGCCTGGAATTGGCGCAGCGTCTGAAGCTGTCCGATGTACCTATTCCATCCGTTGTCAACTCGGTGACACCTGTTTATCGTTTGGGTGAGCAGCACAGCTTCTGCGTCCTGGATAGTGACGCGGTACGATACACTTGGGCGGTTGCTACGCTGCGCTACGTGGGTGATCATAGCTATTGGTGGGTGCAGGATGGTCACTATGTAAGCGACGAAGCCATAGCGGCATCGGCACAGGAGTTCGAACAGCATATTTACCCTACAAACCGTGACTTCTTCGGCAATGAGTGGAGCCCAGGTGTGGACAATGATCCTCGTATCCACATTTTTTTAGGTGATGTGCCTGGTGTGAGTGGGTATTTTTACAGCGCCAATGAGTATTCCCGCCTGATCAACCCGTGTAGTAACGAGAAGGAAATGTTCTATATCAACATCAACGCCGTGTCGCCGGCCAGCGAGGATCTCTATGTCACCTTGGCGCACGAGTTCCAACATATGATCCATTGGCATCATGATGCCAACGAGGAAACGTGGGTCAACGAGGGATTGTCCAATTTGGCGGTGGAGCTCAACAAATATGGCACGGCCGATATCACCTATGCGTTCAGTCAGCAGCCTGATACCCAATTGAATACTTGGGCAGAAGCGCCTGAACATACCTTTCCCCACTACGCCGCCAGTTATCTCTTCATGAGCTACTTCCTGGAACGCTTTGGTGAGGAGATCATGCGTGAGGTGGTAGCTGAGCCGGAAAATGGGATCGCCGGCTTCAACGCCGCTCTGGCACGTGCGCAACAGCCGTACCGCTTTGATGACGTTTTCGCCGACTGGGTGGTTGCTAACTACTTGGACGATCCTGCAATCGGGCAAGGGAAATGGGCCTATCGCCATCTGGATCCGCAGCCAGTAAAGATCGAGGCAGAGTATAGCAACTATCCTATCGAGGTGAGTGGCCAAGTCGGCCAATATGCCACCGATTACTTCAAATTCTCCGGCGCAGGAGATCTGACGATTGATTTCGAAGGCATTAAGCAGGTCAGAATTGCACCTAATGAGCCTCATAGCGGCATCTTTCAATGGTGGTCGAACCGGGGTGACGACTCGGATACGACGCTGACGCGTTCTTTTGATCTCTCCCATGTGACCGAAGCGACCCTGGAATTCTGGATTTGGTACGACATCGAAGCAGGTTGGGATTTTGCGTATGTCGAAGTGTCCGATGATGGGGGAAAGACATGGACCATCTTGCCCGGTCGTTACACCCGCACAGATAATCCCAGTGGTAACAGCTTTGGCGCGGCATGGACTGGGATCTCAGGGGACGGTGAGGTGTCTCAATGGGTGCACGAACAGGTGGATTTGAGCCCATACGTAGGACGTCCGGTACTGGTTCGGTTTGAATACATTACGGATGATGCGGTAAGTCGCGCGGGTCTTATGTTAGATGACATCGCTATTCCTCAGATTGGCTATTTTGACGATATCGAGGCCGGAGATGGAGGCTGGGTGGCTCGTGGATTCGTACGCGTCGACAACGTATTGCCACAACGCTACTTAGTCCAAGTCATCCAACAAAAGGGAGATGCCGCGGAGGTTCAACGCATATCCCTTGATCAGGATAACCGCGGCCGATTGACGCTTCACGGAATGGGTGAGGCATTTTCCGAAGCGGTGTTAGCCGTAAGTGGGGTAACCCCTTTCACAACGGAGCCAGCTCCTTACCGTATTCGTGCCAGCTTGGTATCACTTCCTGACGAGATACAGAATTGACACTCAAGCTCTCCATCATCGTTCCCGTTTATAATGAAATTGCCACCCTGCGTGAGATCCTGAGCCGTGTACGACGGGTGGATGTAGCGGTGTGGGTCGACTTTGGCCCATATAGCTACCTTGAACAACCCATCCGCTTAGAGAAAGAGATCATCGTGGTAGACGACGGTTCACAGGATGGCTCACGTGAGGTCATCCAAAGTGAAGAAGCGGCCGGCCGTATTCGCGCCTTCTATCACGCCCATAATCAAGGCAAAGGAGCAGCTGTACGCACAGGTTTACAACATGCCACTGGCGACTTTATCGTGATACAGGATGCCGATTTGGAATATGACCCCCGTGAGTATCGTATCCTTCTACAACCCCTGCTAGAGGGACGTGCTCACGTTGTCTACGGGTCGCGCTTCCGCGGGGGACCCACCAAAGCGATGTTTTTTGCTCATATGTTGGGCAATCGCTTTCTTACCCTGGTGACAAACATCTTGTACGACTCGATTATCACCGACATGGAGACGGGCTATAAGTGTTTTCGTGCAGATGTAGTGCGCAACATCCCGCTCCGGGCGCGTGGGTTCGAGTTCGAACCGGAGATCACGGCCAAGGTGCTCAAGCGAGGCTACCGCATCTATGAAGTGCCGATTTCATACACTGGGCGCGAATTTCACGAGGGCAAGAAGATCAGCTGGCGTGACGGTTTTATGGCGTTGTGGACTCTCATTAAACATCGCTTTGTGGATTGAGCATGGTCCAGTCTGTCGCAGTGCTGGGCAATCCGGTATTGGACTACGTGCTCCAGATGGAGCAACTGCCGTTAGCATCTGAGACGCGCCAGGAAGTGCAGGCACTTAGCGCGGGCCCAGGTGGTGCTGCTAACGTCCTAATTGGAGCTGCGCGTCTGGGTTTGCGCGTCCAGGCACTTGGAGCAGTAGGGGATGATGGCGTGGGCCGACGCCTGCTCCATTGGCTTGATACGGAGGGGGTGGACACGCGTACTCTTCTCAAGCTGCCTGGCAAGCGCACACCGCGCGTGTTTATACTAACCACATCCCAGGGAAAGCGAATATTTCTAGGCTACCACCCGAAGCTCAAGGCTCTCTCAAACCTGCCGGCAGATTGGCAAGGCGCCATCTCTCGGGCAGCCGCTTTCTACTGCGATGGCTGGAGCTGCAGCAGCTTGGGCATATCTCTGGTGCTCCAGGCAATTCAGCAAGCACATACGGCGAGCGTAGCAGTCTTCTTCGACCCAGGGCCACAGGTACACTCTTGTCCTGCCGGACAGCTGGCCCACATATTGCACAACACCACTGTACTGACACTCACCGAAGAAGAGGCACGTGCCCTCCTTCCGGGTGACCTCGCATTGCCGGATCTGGCGTCTGCCCTGCGAGAGCGCGGCCCACAGTTGGTGGTCATAAAACGCGGCGCTCAGGGATGCTTCATCCAGTATGATGACGAGGCGGTACTCCATCCTGGTTTTGTTGTGCCGGTGTGCGATACCACAGCTGCCGGTGATGCTGTCTCTGCAGCTTTGTTATGGGGTTGGTTGCGCCGCTGCGAGCTGCCGCAGCTGGCAGCTTTATTGAACGCTGCCGGCGCCGTTGTGGTGCAACGCCTGGGTGGAGGTCTCAATATGCCACACCTTAGCGAGATCAAAACCCTGTTGCAGCAGTATGGAAAGGCCACAGATTTCGTGTGAGAGCACAGAACATCGATCTGCATACTCGGTTCAATCCAGAAAACAACGTAACCACCCGAATAGAACATCGTATCGAGGTAGTGCTTCCGACGGCAGGGGTGTTGGTAGTTGCTGCCTACATTGCAGCACAAATGCTCTCCGATCTCATGAGCTTGAAAATTGCCTACGTGGCTTCCTTCAGTGTGGATGCCGGCACCTTCATCTATCCTTTTACCTTTACATTGCGCGATCTAGTCCACAAGTTGTTGGGCAAACGCTATGCACGTATCATTATCCTCACCGCTGGCATGATCAACCTAGTGATGGCAGGTTGCCTGGCCTTTGCCGCCTGGCTTCCCGCTGACCCTACCTGGCCACTGCAGGCTGCATTTGCGTCTGTCTTGGCACCCACTTGGCGCATCGTCATCGCCAGCATAATCGCTGAAGTCATTGCCGAGCTGATCGACACCGAGGTGTACAGCTTGTGGGTGCGATATGTGACCCGGCGTGTGCAATGGTCACGTGTGCTGGCCAGTAACGCAATCAGCATACCGGTCGACAGCTTGGTTTTCGTCTGGTGCGCTTTCGGCCAGTGGGGCGGGTTACTGCCAAGTGGCTTGCCCGACGCCACAGTATGGGCAATTTTCTGGGCCAATGTGTTCCTCAAGGGTGCGGTCACATTGGTGAGCTTACCCGGCATCTACGTGGTGCCAGAGCGGAGAGACGTAAGGGATGTATCTCCGGCGCTCTGATCGGTGAGCCTTTGATAGCATTGCTTCGCTACGATTGCAGGAAAGAACAAGGTCTAGAAGCTGCTGAGTAATTCTGCGCAAAAGTCTGGGCAGTTGCAGAGCTTTTTCAGGCATCTTTAGCCAGGCACTTGCCATAAATAAGGGATTGTGGTATAATTTTGATTAGGCTGACACAAGGAGACCTGCAATGCCCGATATACTTTGTGCGGAGTATGATCACAGCTGTCGCGAATTCATCGCCTTCGTCTTGCGGCAAGCTGGATATCAGGTTTTTGAAGCCTCGAACGGCGCTCAGGCGGTGCAGATCGTCCGAGAGGAATCGGTTGACCTGGCAATCCTTGAGGTGCGCTTGCCGATGCTCACCGGCTATCAGGCTGCCCGCCTGATCTGCAAGAATTCGCCCCGTACCTTGATTATGTTCGTCAGTGCACGTGGGCTCCCTTACGAAGTGCAAAAGGCATTCGATTGTGCCCCTACAGTGGTGGACTATCTTACTAAGCCTGTCACCGCAGCTCAGCTGGTGCAGCGCGTAGAATCGGTGCTTCGTGTGGCAGGTTCCTATGGAGCCCGCGTGGTGCGCCAAGAGAGCCTTGCACGACCCGACCTGGTCTATGTGCGCCTGCGGCCTTGAGCGCGTTGTGTGCCAAGACGTTTCCATGACGCCGTAGCTCGTGGTCGCTTGGTTCAGGGTGTCTAGAAACCTACAGGGGCTTCTCTGTGCGCCTTGGACCTCTTACCCCACACAATCCCATATGTCATAGGATCCGACATGGCAGTAATCGAGACCAAAGCCCAACCTTCTTGGATTCCCACACGCCAGAAGCTGATAACAACTGCAGCATACTATGCCGCGTTTACTGGGCTCGGATTGGGAGTTGCCGCAATCGGTCCGACCCTGCCCGGTCTAGCACAACATACGCATGCCCATTTAGATGAAATCAGTTTCCTGTTCACCGCTCATAGTACAGGCTACCTATTGGGATGCCTGCTCGCTGGGCACGTTTACGATCGCGTGCATGGGCATCCAGTTATGGTGCTTATGCTGACCGCTATGGCGGCGACAATGTTCTTGGTTCCATTGATGTCACTCTTGTGGCTGCTGACATTGGTGATCTTCCTTTTGGGTCTCTCCGGCAGCATCTTGGACGTAGGTGGGAATACGTTGCTGGTGTGGATACACCAGGATAAAGTTGGCCCCTATATGAACGGACTCCACGCCTTCTTTGGAGTCGGTACGGTCATTGCGCCGGTCGTTATCGCTTTGCTGGTGCAGCTGAGCGGGGATATCGTATGGCCCTATTGGGCGCTGGCTCTCTATTTGCTTCCGATTGCCATATGGCTAACACGCCTCCCATCGCCCGTGCACGTGCAGAACCAGGACAATGCCCCCGCGCGGATCTCAGATTATCCGCTGGTAGCACTGATTGTGCTGCTGTTCATCCTCTATGTAGGAACCGAGTTTGCAATGGGGGGATGGCTGTATTCGTACGCCATTGCGATGAAACTGGCAGACACGGTCTCTGCTGCTTATCTCACCTCGGTGTTCTGGGGAGCGTTCACCTTTGCCCGGTTACTGGGCGTGCCGATCAGTATGCATATCCGGCCGCGCTATATCCTTCTAGGTGACTTTGCCACCGCCATGCTGGGTGTCGCGCTGATCTTGATCTGGTCCGATTCCAGCCTTGCACTGTGGGTGGGCAGCGTGTTAACCGGTTTTGGTATGGCCTCGATCATCCCCGTGATACTCTCCCTGGCAGAGCGGCGCATGGTGATCACGGGCCGTGTGACTAGCTTTTTCTTCGCTGGCGGTTCGGTGGGAGGTATGACGTTACCATGGCTTATCGGTCAATTCTTTGAGCCACTTGGCCCACCCGTAGCTATGTGGGGCATCCTGCTCAGTTTGATGGCGGCAACCCTGGTCCTTCTGGTGATACTCAAAACCACCCGCGTGAAAGCTGTACCTATCCAGAGCATCTCATCCAGCGTTTCCACCCAACCTACCGCCTCTCATGATAGCTAGCGAGGAATCCACCTGTGAATCCGAGCAATTTGTTCACTGCTCGCCGGCTTTCTGATCGCAACATAACCATCGCGCAAACAGCCGGCTACTATGGGGGATACTTTATCATCGGCATGTTTGTGGCCTCGCTGGGACCAACCCTGCCCGGCTTGGCTCAAAACACAGGGAGCTCCGTAAGTGGCATCAGCTTCCTTTTCCTGACGCGGTCATTTGGTTATCTGGCAGGGTCTTTACTATGCGGTCGATTGTATGATCGCCTGCCGATCCACACCCTAATGGGGAGCATGCTGCTTATTATCGCGGCATTGTTGGGCGTGACCCCGCTCATCCCAGCACTCTGGCTGCTCACTCTGGTACAGCTGATTTTGGGGCTGACCGTAAGTACACTCGATGTGGGTGTCAACACCTCTTTGATGTGGGTACATCGCGCCAAGTCTGGCGCGTTTATGACCGCTGGACATTTCTTCTTCGGCGCTGGGGGACTGCTGACACCTGTGCTGGTCACTTACCTGGCTCAGATCAGTGGCGGGATCCGCTGGTCCTACTGGGCCATCGCTTTGCTGGTGCTTCCCTTCGCTCTGTGGGTGTTCATTCTGCCCAATCCGACGCGCGCCGTCGAGCGGAGAGAGGCTGACCCGCCGTTGCCCGTCAACCGAATGCTGGTTTTCCTGGTCACCCTGTTTTTATTCCTTTACGTGGGGGTTGAGAGCAGCTTTGGCGGCTGGATTTTCACCTATGCCCGTACTCTGAAAATGGGAAGCGATACGCTTATTTCGTATTTGAACTCCACGTTTTATGCTGCGTTCACAGTGGGCTGCTTGATCGCCACTCCCTTGGCAATGCGCTTGAGACCGCGTTATATCCTGCTAGGAGACCTGTTGGGTTGTCTCACTGGCCTGGTAGTGATCCTGGTACAACCGCAGTCCTTGGTTGCCCTATGGACCGGCACGCTCATTGCGGGTTTGGCGATTGCATCGATCTTTCCGGTAACTTTGGGCTTTGCAGAACGCCGTTTAGCAATCACCGGCAGCGTCACAGGTTGGTTTTTCGCCGGTGCCGGCGCGGGGGGGATGGTTTTGCCCTGGCTGATCGGCCAGCTGTTTGAGGTCGTCGGGCCACTTGTGGCCATGTATGGAATGATACTCGATCTTTTGATCGCCCTGGCTGTACTATTTGCTCTGATGCGCTTTGAGCCAGCACGGAAGAGACAGTATGCCCCGGCATTCGCCCTTCAGGATGGGGAATAGCGTGAAACGTCTGGCGACGAGACCGGGGCAGATCTTTTCCATCCACCCCCGGTGCTGGCTCGGTATAGCTCTCACCCCTTATAACACAAGACAGGGGTACGCGCCGCTTTGACCTCATCCAAACGCGATACCGGCGTGGTGTGAGGCGCTTCGTGCAACAACGCCGGATCTGTTCGCGCCTCGTTTACGATGGCTGCCAGCGCCTGGGCAAATGCATCGAGCGTTTGTTTGCTCTCCGTCTCAGTTGGCTCGATCATCAATGCATCGCGGACGATCAATGGGAAATAGTTGGTGGGTGGGTGGAAGCCATAATCGATCAGTCGTTTGGCCACATCGAGCGCGCGCACATCGGTGCCAGGGATATCACCATGCACGACGAACTCATGCATACACGTGCGCTCCACCGCCACCGGGAAATGAGGCGCCACCAGAGCTTTCAGGTAATTGGCGTTCAATACAGCATGCTCGGCAACGGCGCGCAACCCTTCCGGTCCGTGCATTCGGATATAGGTATAGGCTCGGATGAACATGCCATAGTTGCCGAAGAAAGCTCGGACACGGCCGATGGATTTCTCCGGAACATGCAAACGGAAGCGCTCCCTCTCTTTGACCACGATCGGACCGGGCAGGAAAGGCACCAGGCGTTCGGACACACCCACTGGACCACTTCCAGGTCCACCGCCTCCGTGGGGGGTTGAGAACGTTTTGTGTAAGTTGAAGTGCATCACATCAAAGCCCAAATCGCCCGGCCGCGCGATGCCCAATAGAGCGTTCAGGTTGGCGCCATCTCCGTACATCAATCCGCCACAGGTGTGCACCGTCTCGCACACCTCGAGCACATGTTCCTCAAACAGGCCCAACGTGTTGGGGTTTGTGAGCATCAGACCGGCTACGGTGTCGTCGCACGCCTGTTTGAGCGCTGCCAGGTCCACATTACCACGTTTGTCCGAGGGCAGCTGCACGACGGTGAGCCCGGCCATCGCCGAGGAAGCGGGGTTGGTGCCATGGGCTGAGTCCGGGATGAGGATCTTCCTGCGTTGGTCCTCTCCTCGGCTGCGATGATAGGCGCGCATCATCAGCACCCCGGCCAGCTCACCGTGCGCACCGGCAGCGGGCTGGAGCGACACACCAGCGAATCCGGCAATCTCTTTGAGCGCCTCCTGCAGATGGTACATCAACTCCAAGCTCCCTTGCAGAGTTTCTTCTGGTTGCAAAGGGTGTACTTGGGTCAGGCCTTCGATTGAGGCCGCTTTTTCGTTGACTTTGGGATTGTACTTCATGGTGCATGAGCCAAGCGGATAGAAATTTGTGTCGATGCAGTAATTCAGCTGGCTCAGCCGGGTGAAATGGCGTACTAGCTCCAACTCACTCACTTCGGGCAATGGCAGCTCTGTGCGTAGGTAGCCTTCAGGCAATGGCGTTGCCGGAACGTCCAGAGATGGCAGGGTAAAGGCCGTGCGACCTGGTGTGGACAGCTCGAACAAGAGCGGTTCGCTCATCGACTCGCCTCCTGTAAGGCAACGATCAATCGGTCGATCTGTTCGCGCGTATTCATCTCGGTCGCACAAATCAGCATCTCCCGTTGCATATGCGGATAATCTCCTCCCAGGTCGTAACCGCCTAAGATACCCTTATCCAGCAGGAATTGGTTCAATCGAGAGACTGGCATAGGGCATCGCACCCGAAACTCATTGAAGAAAGGACGAACGGTGGTCACGGTAAAGCCGGGCAATTGAGCGATCTCGCGCGCTGCATAATGGGCTTTGTGATAGCACAACTCGGCGACTGTGCGCAGCCCCTGTTTGCCCATATAGGCCAGGTAGATCGCGGCACGTAGAGCGATCAAGCTCTGGTTTGTACAGATGTTGCTGGTGGCCTTTTCGCGTCGGATATGCTGTTCGCGCGGGGTAAGCGTCAACACATAGCCCCTCCGTCCTTTGCGGTCCGTTGTTTCTCCAACCAGACGGCCGGGTATTCGGCGCACGTACTCCTCGCGGGTGGCGAAAATACCAAGATACGGTCCACCACAGTTCAAGCCAGTGCCGAGGGATTGCCCTTCCGCGACCACAATGTCGGCGCCGTATTCTCCAGGTGGCTTCAATAGGCCCAGGCTGATGATCGGATTGCTGACCACCACCAGCAAAGCACCCTGAGCATGCACCTGCTCCGCCAAACCGTCCACATCCTCCAGCTCCCCAAAAAAGTTGGGGTTCTGGATAATCAGGCAGGCGGTCTCCTGATCGATCTGGGGGATCAGGTCAGGTAGCCCCACAGTCAGATCCTCGTCGCCCGTGACATAGGCAAGATCGCTGTCCGGTGGCAAATAGGTCCGCAGCACCTGGCGATATTGTGGATGGATGGCCGGAGATAGCAGCACCTTTTTCCGACGACCACGCGCTACGCTGAGCGCCATTAAAGCTGCCTCGGCCATTGCAGTCGCGCCGTCGTAGTGGCTAGCATTGGCCACCTCCATCCCCGTGAGCCGGGCGATCATACTCTGATATTCAAACATCGCCTGCAAGGTCCCCTGACTCACTTCGGGCTGGTAGGGCGTGTAGGAGGTGACAAACTCCCCGCGGCTGGCCAGATGGTCCACCACACTGGGGACAAAGTGGTGATACGCGCCGGCGCCGAGAAAGATGGCGTACGGACCCACGGCGCGATTTTTGCGTGCCAGCCCTTTCAGCTCGTCCAGGATTTCCATTTCTGAGGCAGCTGGCGGCAGATCGAGACGAGGAAAACGCCATTGCGCCGGCACGTCCTCGAATAGGGCTTCCAACGAGGGAAGGCCTATGGTTTCCAGCATAGCCTGCCGATCAGCCTCTGTATGTGGGATATAGGGCATCACTCACGCTCCTGTGACGGATTTTTCGTACTCTTCCGGGCTGAGCAGAGCATCCCACTCAGAGGGGTCTGAGGGTTTGATCTTGATCATCCATCCCTTGCCATAGGGGTCATTGTTCACCAACTCTGGAGCATTGAGCAGTTCCTGGTTCACAGCGAGAATCTCTCCACTCACAGGCATATAGAGATCGGAAGCTGCCTTAACTGATTCGATCACCCCGAAGCGATCACCTTTATTGAGCGAGTCTCCCACTTCGGGGAGCTCTACGTACACCACGTCGGATAACTCCTCCTGGGCGTGATCTGTGATACCACACACCATTACGTCGCCCTCCTTGCGCACCCACTCGTGGCTATCTGTGTAACGAGCCTTGGCATCGAGCTTCATTTTTTCTCTTTCCCCCTTTTCTCGGTGTTCTGGTGCAGAGCACTGTATTTTCTAAGTTTATGGACAAACCCGGAATAGGCAACTGCCCCAAAATAGAGCTTGCAACATTGTGTTCTAGCCTGATCGTCGATAGGCCGGCATGTAAAAGGGCTGCGGCACAATCCGAGCTCGGCGGGGGCGGTCATGGATGATGACCTCAATTTCTGCGCCCACCTGGGCCAATTCTGATGGCACGTAGGCCATTCCGAGGTAGCGCCCTAAGGTGGGAGCATACATGCCGGTTGTGACCGTCCCAACGCTGCGACCATGGTGCTGAACTGTATACCCGTGGCGCGGCACGCTTCGATCACACATCTCGAAGCCGACCAAAACCTCGGCGGGGCCCTCCAACGCTTGTTTCAGAAGCGCGTCTCGCCCGATGAACTCCTTGTCCAAGCTGAGAGCAATCCTGAGTCCTGCTTCGATAGGGGTACGATGAGGGCCAATTTCATTGCCGTACAGGGGCATACATGCTTCAAAGCGCAGACTATCGCGTGCTGCCAATCCCACCGGTTTCACCCCTATGGAAGAACCTGCTGTCAGAATGCCTTCCCAGACGCGCAAAGCGTGTTCGCTGGGAAGAAAGATCTCAAAACCATCCTCTCCTGTGTAACCCGTGCGCGAGAAGAGGGCTGGCACTTCATTCCAAAGCGTGCTTGCTACCACCCCAAAACGAGGCACTGCCGTGAGGTTGGCGTCCGTAAGGCGATCCAGAAGCTGCACGGCATATGGCCCCTGCAGGGCAAACACGCACATCTCCTCAGAGACGTCACGCAACGTCACATCGAACGGCCCGGAATGAGCGCGCAGCCATGCCATCCCTTTCTCTCCGTTGGCAGCATTCAACACGAGAAGGTAATAGGAGGTCTTGGGATCGGCAGTGGTCTCGGCCAGTCGGTAGACGACAGGGTCGTCCACGACACCGCCGTCAGCGTAGCACAGACATGTGTAATGCGCTCGGAACGGTTTCAAGCGCGTGATATCGTACGTCAAGAGGTGGTTGAGGTACTCCCCGGCCTGCGGACCGCGAACCTCGATCTGTACCATATGGTCAATATCGAACAACCCTGCTACGCGACGGGTAACGTGATGCTCCGCCAGAGGTCCGTCGGCATATTGTACCGGCATCTCCCAGCCGGCGAACGCGGTCATTCGCGCACCGTGTTCCATATGCCAGTGGTAGAGAACCGTTCTTTTAAGTGTGCCGGTTGTCATATCGAAACTCCTACGTACGACAAAACAAAAAGGGGCGCGTCCATTATGCGCCCACTGCTCTGTTCTGTACCTGAGAGTTTCGCCACCGGACACTGGTCCAGGCAAGGCTTGCTCCTTCGGTGCGGCATCCATGCCGACTCTCCAGAGTGTCGTCAGCGGGCGATCCTTTTGCCTGAGAGTGTCGTTGTGCGAGACTGGGCTTGCTCGCACACTTGCACCTTCGGCGCCTCGGTTG